>CAMEKH010000016.1 GCA_945921235.1 uncultured Prevotellaceae bacterium
TTGGTTAAAAGACAATAAAGAAGGACATCCAGAGTTTTATAAGCGTCTGAAGGATGTGCTTAATGAAATGGGAATTGAGTCCAAAGAACTGAAATCTACAAATGATTATTGGGCTCGCGATTATATGCCGATTCAATTGGGCGAAAATGAGTTCTTGAAGTATCGCTATTATCCCGATTATCTTGTGAAGAGCAAGAATAAAAAAGATATTGAGACAATTACTGATGCTACCAAAGTGTTACGAAGTATGGGGATTAGCTGTCGTTCGACTGACCTCATCATAGATGGTGGTAATATGGTACCATGCGGTACATATATTGTGATGACTGATAAAGTATTTATGGAAAATGGACGTGAGAAAGGAGATACAGATTTCAAGGTTTTGCTGGAATCTGAAATTGGGCATCCTGTTATCATTATTCCTTGGACTCCGCATGAAGATGATGTGTATGGACATTCGGATGGATTCATTAAATGGTGTGGCTATAATCGAATACTGATGGGTAATCATGGTGACTGCTATCCAGATGAAGCTGCATCCATCTGTAGAATTCTTGAAAGTTATGGTTTTGAAGTTACAGAAATTCGTTTCAAGGGCAAAGTTGATAAACCTTGTTATGAACTCAACTGGGCATATATCAACTTTCTACAAGTAGGCAAGAATATCATAATGCCTATATTCGATATTCCAGAAGATGCAATAGCCCAACAATATATTCAAACTGCTTTCCCTGATTGCAATATTCGTCAAATTGAAATGAAAGAGATAACAAAAGAAGGTGGCGCTTTACATTGTTTAAGCTGGAATGTATATCTTCCAAAATAAATCACCACCCATGAAATCTTTTTGTTCCTCGGCTATTTTCGACTATCTCGGGGGACAGATGGGGGACAAAACGGGCGAAAATCTGCAAACATCGAAGTTAAAAGTCAAAAATCTGCAAAATCAACTTAATTTTAAATGCTTGAAATGATGTGATTTACGAGCTATATTTGCAGATGATATGCTTTTCTTTGCAAAAAATCACTTTCCCACGCAGAATCTACTTTCCGATGCAGAAGTGGGAGAAGATGGAGGTGAGGATATCGGAGGGGGTGATTTCGCCGGTGATTTCGCCTAAGTAGTGCATACACTCGCGGATATCTTGGCTGACGAAGTCGCCGCTGATGCCGGTTTCAAGACCCTGAATAGAGCGTGAAAGGGCTTCGCCGGCTTTTATTAGTGCCTCGAAGTGGCGAGCGTTGGTCACTATCACTTCATTTGCATCGTTGTCGGGGAGTGATGCTGCATCGATGAGCGATTTTTCGAGCCTGTCGAGGTTAGTGCGCTGACGTGCACTGATGAATATTTTCTCGGCATTCACGGGTAGTAGATTGTCGAGTTCACGGTCCATTTCAGCTTTGCCCTCTTCAGTCATCAGGTCGCTTTTGTTGACCACTGCTATGAGTTGCTTGGCAGGGGCTGTAGCCGATGCACTTCGAGTGCTTTGCACCACGCCCGGGAGGATTCGTCCTGCCACAGTTTTCAGTGTATCGGGGTGAGTCGTTCCGTCGATTATCCACAGCACAAGTTGAGCCTCATCGATTTTGCGGAAAGTGCGTTCTATTCCCATGTTTTCAATAGTGTCGGAAGTTTCACGAATTCCGGCAGTATCGATGAATCTAAAGAGCACGCCGCCTAAGGTGATAGTGTCCTCTATAACGTCGCGCGTGGTGCCATGAATGTCGCTCACCAGTGCACGGTCGTCGTGTAGCAGATAGTTAAGCAAAGTTGATTTCCCGGCATTTGTTTCTCCCACGATTGCCACCGGCAGACCATTTTTAATGGCATTGCCCACCGAGAAAGAGTCGGCAAGCGAATCGACAACGTTTTTTATGCTTTTAGCAAGTGTGACGAGAGCCTTACGGTCGGCAAATTCCACTTCTTCCTCGCTGAAGTCGAGTTCAAGTTCCATTAGCGATGCAAATTTCAGCAACTGTTCGCGCAGTGAGTTCAGTTCACGGCTGAAATCGCCTCTCATCTGGCTTATTGCTATGCGATGAGAAGCTCTCGATGATGAAGCAATCACATCGGCTATAGCTTCGGCTTGCGACAGGTCGATGCGGCCATTAGAGAATGCCCTGCGGGTAAACTCCCCACCGGTAGCAGCACGACAGCCGCAGCGGATAAGTGTGTTCACAAGTTCGCGCTGTATCCATTGGCTTCCGTGGCATGATATTTCCACCACGTCCTCGCCCGTGAAAGAGTGAGGTGTGCGAAACAGTGTCAGCACCACTTCGTCGAGCGTGGAGCCATCGGTAGTATCAATTATACGGCCCAAATGCGCTGTGTGACTTTTTGCAGTGCTAAGGTCGATTCCTTTCCAGCATTTCGATACGATAGTCAGAGCATCGGCTCCGCTAACTCGCACTACGGCTATTCCACCTGTTCCTGCAGGCGTGGATATGGCGCAAATTGTGTCATCAAAAGTTACATTTCCTGTCATTTCTATAAAGTCGTTTTTATTCGGCAGTAATATTTATCGGGGCTAAAGTGATTCATTATTTACGTTGGTCCCATTGCTTCATGTCGCAAGAACTTTCAATGTCACCTTCCACATCATCGGGGATTGATGCAAAAAAGTCGATTCCGGTGAGCCTCTCCACCGAGTCCACGCTCACGGCATGTTGCTCAATGCCGCCACTGCTGCGAGCATTGTCGTAGACGAATGCAATGGCACGCATAGGTGTAGCATGGTGAGCAAGAACCACCTTGAAGAATTGCGGCGGCACAGCCACTTTCGAGTCGCCGATAACCGGCATATCACTTTTCATTACCGGACCGGTAGCCACTATCAGCGCACTGTCGCGCTGTGCCCATTGGCGCACGCGGCTCTCGAGCTTATTCCAAGCACCGGTATTCAGGGCTTTAGCTTGCGGACAAATGTTAGTCATAAAAAACGACTGCTTCATAGCCTCTTGGTCCCATTTCATATCGCCCGCCGGAGCCATGTGACCGCGGTCATAGCCCGAGTAACTATAGTCCCACGGATTGGCACACCCCTCCACATTCTCATCGGTGAGAAAATTCTTGTATCGAGGCAGAGAGCCTTGCGCCTCCGAGTCGGTAAGCTCATAAATCACCACATTAGGTATGTGACATTTGCGATTGAAATAGGCGATGAACCCCTTGTAGCGGCACAATGTGTTAGGCACGTCATCGGGAAGCTTCACCGCCATTAAAGCTTCAGTGTCGACAACTGCTTGCCTATTTTCAGCTTTTGCAGCTCCCGAAGTAGCCACATATCTCACTATGAAATATAGAATAAGTAGCACCACAGCAAACCATGAGCCGGTCACCACTCGTGTGCGCAATGTAGCAACCTTACCTGCCACTTTATTCCTTTTCTTAAATCCTTTCCTTGCCATAAATAAAACTGATATGCTCTTTTATAGTCTTTCCAACGGCAAAATTACAAAAAAATGCGGATTTTTCTTTTGTATGTAGCAGAAAAGTATTATCTTTGCAGTCGCTAAAAGTTCGGGGTGTAGGACACTTGTTTGGCGCTGCAGATTCGGGACGCGGAGGCCGGAAGTTCGAGTCTTCTCACCCCGACACTTTAAGAGAAAAACCTGTAGCTCTATGAGTTGCGGGTTTTTCATTTTTTGGTAGCCTATTTTGCCTATTTATGAAGTTTTCAGGTAAAAATTTGCCGAATTGGATAAATATTATTAGGTTTGTAAAAATTAATTATAATATACACGAAAATTTGTTATTTATGACTTTTGCAGAAAAATGCAATAAGATTTTTTGGGACACCACAGTAGCTTATCACATTACCGATGATGTAGATGCACCTATGTGCCCATGCGCCGAGGGTATAGACGGCGAACTCACAAGGAAAAACTGGATTGATGCCGTGCAGTGGCATCTCGAGGATATTATTCGCGACCCGAATATCGACCCTCTCGAAGCTCTGGCTTTGAAGCGAAGAATCGACCGCTCCAATCAAGACCGAACCGACCTCGTGGAAAAAATCGACAGCTATTTCCGCGATTTATATAAAGACGTAACGCCTGATGCCGATGCCTCTATCAACACCGAAAGTCCGGCATGGGCGATTGACCGCCTTTCGATTCTCGCACTGAAAATATACCACATGGAGCAAGAAGTGAAGCGCACCGATGCCGACGCCGAGCACATTGCTCGTTGCCAAGCCAAGCTCGATGTGCTCACCGAGCAACGTGTCGACCTGTCAGCCGCCATCGACACTCTGCTCCTCGACATTGCCACAGGAAAGAAATACATGAAAGTGTATCGACAGATGAAAATGTATAACGACCCGGCTACGAATCCGGTGCTCTATGGCAAAAAATAATGCCGACATATCGGTAAACAGTGGCACTGCTCGCTACAAAAACGTGCTCGTGGCACGTTTCTCTGCCCTCGGCGATGTGGCAATGACTATACCCGTAGTCTACTCCGTGTGCCGTGCCAACCCCACTACACGCTTTGTGATGATAACTCAGCCTGTAGCCTCAACACTATTTATCAACGCCCCTTCAAATCTTGTGGTCCTCGGAATTGACACCAAAGTGAAATATCACGGCATCGCAGGACTGCTGAAACTTAAAAACGAACTTATTTCCACCTACGACATCGACGCTTTCGTCGACTTGCACGATGTGCTCCGCTCTTGGATTCTGGCTTTCTTCCTACGTCTTGCCGGAGTGAAGAGCAAGCGCCTCGACAAAGGTCGCTCGGGAAAACGAGCACTCACACGCAAGCACAATAAGCGTATGCTCCCGCTTATCTCGTCGCGTGCTCGATATCGCGAAGTATTCTATCGCATGGGGTTCTCCTTCGAAGAATCATTTGTGTCTATCTACGGCACAGAAAAAGCTCCTGAAGATATTTTTGCCGACATCACACCGCCCAAGCATTCCAATGAGAAGTGGATAGCTATCGCCCCTTTTGCAAAGCATCAAGGCAAAATTTACCCACTCGAAATGATGGAAAAAGTAGTAGCCGAGTTGTCGAAGTGGGAAAATGTGCACATTTTTCTGCTTGGTGCAGGCGAGCATGAGGGCAAAGTGCTGCGCAAGTGGGCTGATTCCTACCCCAATATAACTACACTTGCCGACAAGCGACATGGCTTTCCAAAAGAACTTGCATTGCTGAGCCATTGCGATGTGATGCTGTCGATGGATTCGGCAAATATGCACATCGCCTCACTCGTGAAGCTACCCGTAGTGTCGGTGTGGGGTGCAACTCACCCCTATTGCGGATTTATGGGCTGGCATCAAGATGAGCGAAACGCCGTGCAACTTAATATGGCGTGCCGCCCTTGCTCGGTTTTTGGAAACAAACCTTGCATGAATCACGACTACTTCTGCCTCAAAGGCATCTCACCGCAACTCATAATAACTCATCTGCGCAATGCATTGCGCAAAAGCTCCATCTTATAGCAATAAAGGGGGCTATGATGATTAAACCATCTTCTGCCTGCTATCATCTATATGAATAACATCTCCCATTATGAAAACAGTGAAGATTACAGCCTTGCGTAAGATAGAATATGCCGACCTGATGGCTCAATATGAGAACCCTATTGCACACACATGCCATGTGCACGAGGGGCAGTCGTGGATAAGCACTAACGGGAAATGCCCCGAAAACTTCTGCCCCGAAGCATGGAAATCCATAAAAGAATTTGTCGAAGCATTGGCACGCGGCGAAGGCAATTTCTTCGATGGCTGGATGAAAAATCCGCACAGCGCTATGATTAGCTGCAACGACGGATTCCGTCCGGTAAGTTTCTACCTCGAATCTATCGACTGACAGCCACACTATGAGCGCACTGAGCATTCTATATCTCATCATTCCTCTACCCATTCTTTTCATAGTGCACGATGCCGAGGAAGTGATTATGCAGCACCGCTGGATAAAGGCTCACCGTGAGTCGCTGATTGTGAAATTTCCCAAACTTCGCCCACTCATTCTCCACCTTTCCAAAATCGGCACAAAAGCCTTTGCCATTGCCGCTCTCGAAGAGCTTTTAATATTAATTCTTGTCACTTGCTATGTGCTTGTCGGTGGTCCTTGGGCATTGCAGATTTGGGCTTCTCTATTCTTGGCGTTTTCCATTCATTTAGCAGTTCACATAGCACAAGCTATTGCCGTGAGAGGATACGTTCCCGGACTCGCCACATCATTGCCCCTACTTGCCTACGCCTACATAGGCACACACAGCCTGTGGCTCGTGATGAGTCTGTCGGAACTTCTAATATTGAGCATCGTCGGCGTGGCTGTAATGGCGGCGAATCTTAAGCTCGCTCACCTGATAGGGATGAAACTCGGCGCTGTCAAGGCAACTGACCGGGAAGCACAGCCTTGATTTTGGCAGGAAACGTAGCCTCATAGGCGGCAAAAGCCTCCGGTTCCTCATCGGCTACAAAATAGCCCCTCGGCGGAGTATAAGTGCCTTCCACTCCGGCAAGATAACCCGGGATAAGCTCTTGAGCGAGGAAATAAGGCACTTCGCTCTCGCGAGGCTCGGCATGATAGTGTATTTTCAAGCTGCTTGCCAACACGAAGCCCGCATGGCTATAGAAATCGATATTCCCCTCCATACAAAGCACGCCGATGCCCGTCTCACGCGCCTTACCGAGCGCATATTCGAGCAATTTCAGCCCGCAACCTTGCCGCTGAAAGCGAGGGTGAATACTTATCGGTCCGAAAGTCCATGCCGGCAATATGCCGCCATCATCGGTAGCAATAGATGCGCGTGAAAACATCACATGGCCTATAATGCGCCCTTCATCGGCTGTCATCACAAAGTCAAGCTCGCGAATAAAATCGGGATTTGAGCGATAGCGATTGAGCACAAAATGCTCCGTACAGCCCGGGCGATACACATTCCAGAACGCTTCACGGGTGAGTTCTTCCACCTCACGGTAATCAGCAGGAGTTTCAAGTCGGATATTCATTGCTTTTTCACATAAATTTCAATACTCTTGCAAAGTTAGCTCCTCAAGAATAACTCAACGTGTAAAAATCGGACAAAAATGGCAAACTAAAAGCCACAGAGTGCTACCATTATTCACACTCTGTGGCTTTATTTATCGCATCAGCACTTCCTCAATGAAGAGGAAGCATCGGCACCGTGACGATTCTTAATCGCAGCTCACTTCAATCGAGCCTGTATTGCAGCACTCTCAGCCTCATATCCGGGCTTATTGAGCAGCGCAAACATATTCTTCTTGTAAGCCTCAACACCGGGCTGGTTGAACGGATTCACATCGAGAATATAGCCGCTTATGCCGCAAGCCTTCTCAAAGAAGTAAATCAATTCACCAAGGTGATACTCGGTGAGTGCCGGAATAGTAATCTTGATATTAGGCACATTTCCATCAACGTGGGCTATGCAAGTGCCCAACTCAGCCATCTTGTTCACCTCATCTACGCGCTTTCCGGCTATATAATTCAAGCCATCGAGGTTGGCATCGTCCGAAGGAATAACCGCAGTGTACTTCTGCTCCTCAACCGATAGCACGGTTTCAAAAATAGTACGTTCACCATCTTGAATCCATTGTCCCATTGAGTGCAAGTCGGTGGAATTGTCGACGGCAGCCGGGAAAATACCCTTGCCATCTTTTCCCTCGCTCTCGCCGTAGAGCTGCTTCCACCACTCACCGAAGTAGTGAAGTTTAGGATTATAATTCACGAGAATCTCAATCTTCTTGCCGGCATTGTAGAGCGCATTACGCGTCATAGCATAAACCTCAGCAATATTATCGTCGGCTGAAGCGGCAGTCTTAAGCTCCATAGCCTTTGCACCCTCAATTAGGGCACGAACATCAAATCCGGCAACGGCTATAGGAAGCAAACCCACCGGTGTAAGCACCGAGAAGCGTCCGCCCACATTATCCTCAATTACAAAAGTCTTGTAGCCCTCTTCGGTGGCGAGCTTGCGCAGTGCACCTTTCTTTGCATCAGTGATAGCTACAATGAGCTTCGCAGCCTCGGCTTTGCCCACCTGAGCCTCAAGCTGCTCCTTGAGCATACGGAATGCAATGGCAGGCTCTGTGGTAGTTCCCGATTTGGAAATTACGATAATACCGAATTTCTTTCCCTTCAAGAGGGTGGTCAGTTCATAGAGGTAATCCTCACCGATATTCTGACCGGCAAACAACACACGCGGACCATTGGCAGGCTTCAGCAATGCAAAAGAGTCGCTGAGAGCCTCAATCACTGCTTTTGCACCAAGATAGCTACCTCCGATTCCGATAGCAACAACATACTCACAACCTTGCAACGCCTTTGCCGATGCTTCTATATCGGCAAGCATAGCCTCATCAACGCTGCTCGGCAAGTTGAGCCAGCCCAAGAAATCATTACCTGCGCCGGTACCCTTGTGCAACTTCTCAATAGCCTCGGTAGCTTTTCCCTTCAGTGCACCGATTTCAGCAGCCGATACGGCACATTCCACGTTGCGATTCTCAATTTTAAGTGTTTTCATCATCAATAGAATTATATTTATTGTGAAAAATTTATTTTATATTTATGCGTTAAAAAAATTCAAGACAATTCATCGGCAAGCGACGCAATAACCTGTGCCGGTTTCGCACCCTCATAGAGTATCGAATACACAGCATCGGCTATTGGTATATGTACATTAGCCTTGCGGTTGATTTCATGTATGCACTTTGCGCCATAGTAGCCTTCAGTCACCATCTCCATCTCCATCATCGCAGCCTTCACCGAGTAGCCTTTCCCTATCATCGAGCCGAAATTATGATTTCGGCTGAATCGAGAATAAGACGTCACCAGCAAATCGCCGAGATATGCCGAATTGCAGATGTTTCTACCCTCCGCAGGTGCAACGGCATCGACCCAGCGCTCCATTTCGCGAATCGATGAGCTGACAAGCACGGCAAGGAAATTATCGCCGTTCTTCATGCCATGCAGTATTCCCGCCATAATGGCATACACATTCTTCAGCACTCCGCCATACTCTATTCCGTGTATATCTTGCGAAATTATTGTCTTCAAAGCCCTACTTGCTATCCGCTTGGCAAAAGCCTCGCTGAGCGAAGTCTCGGCAGCTCCTACCGTGAGATAACTGAGGCGGTCGAGAGCCACTTCCTCAGCATGGCACGGACCACTCACCACCACCAAGTGGTCGGCGGGTATATGGTAGAAACGGCTCATATATTCCGTCACCGTAAGGTTCTCATCGGGCACAATGCCCTTCACCGCACTCACCACATATTTTGTGCGAATGTCGGCTGTCAGCTTCGCAAGATGACTTTTTATGTAAGGCGAAGGAAGTGCCAAAAGAAGCACATCGGCTTCTCGGCACACCTCATTGATGTCACTCGAAAAGTCGATGCGGTCAGTGTCAAATCTCACATCGGAGAGATATGCGGGATTATGCGACAATCGCTTGAAGTCTGCAATACGGTCATCGCGACGCATATACCACAGTATTCGGTCGTTGTTCATAAGAAGGAGCTTGGCGAGAGCTGTAGCCCAACTGCCGCCTCCCATCACCGCTATTTTCCCCGATATTGAAGCCATTCCTCGTGAATTTGTTGCTTTTATGCTATTCCTCGGCAGTTGTCGGTGCAGCAGCTGCTATCCACGCCTTCACGTCATCGATAACCGGGTTCTTTAGCTCACGTTTGAATTTCTTGTTAAGCCCGCAAAGTTCCTGATGCAATTTTCCGGCACTGGCAGCTCCAAGTGCGGCTACCGTGAGATACCCCGCCTTTTGAACTGCCGCCACCCACTCGGCAGGAACCCCTATGGCTGTAAATTTGTCTTCCTTATCTCGAGGTATCACCTTCTCCGGACGCATCTGCGGGAAGAGTAGCACCTCTTGTATTGTGGTCTGACCGGTCATAAGCATCGTCAAGCGGTCAATACCTATACCGATTCCCGATGTTGGCGGCATTCCATATTCCAATGCACGAATAAAATCGTTGTCGATAATCATTGCCTCGTCATCGCCCTTGTCGGCAAGTCGCATCTGCTCCACAAATCGCTCTTTCTGGTCAATCGGGTCGTTAAGCTCCGAATAAGCATTGGCAAGCTCCTTGCCATTGACCATCAGCTCGAATCGCTCGGTCAATCCCGGCTTTGAGCGATGCATCTTGGTGAGCGGACTCATCTCCACCGGATAATCGATGATAAACGTGGGCTGAATGAACGAACCCTCGCAGAATTCACCGAAAATCTCATCAATCAACTTGCCTTTGCCAAAGCTCTCATCGATAGTCTCCATCTTCAAATCCTCCACGGCAATCTTGCGTATCTCTTCCTCGCTCTTGCCATTGAGGTCGAATCCGGTCTTCTCCTTTATTGCATCGAGAATAGGCAAGCGACGATAGGGTGCCTTGAAGCTGATTACCTTGCCGTCAATCTCTCGCTCAGGCTTGCCGTTGACTGCTATACAGATGGTTTCGAGCAACTTCTCGGTGAAACTCATCATCCAGTTATAATCCTTGTATTGAACATACAGCTCCATACATGTAAACTCCGGATTATGGTTGCGGTCCATTCCCTCGTTGCGGAAATTCTTCCCTATCTCATACACACCCTCAAAGCCTCCCACGATAAGGCGCTTCAAGTATAGCTCGGTGGCTATGCGCATATACATATCAATGTCGAGGGCATTGAAGTGTGTGATAAACGGACGCGCACTCGCACCTCCGGCTATGCTCTGCAATGTAGGCGTTTCCACCTCGGTGTAACCTGCATCGTCGAGCACCTTGCGCAAGGTACGTATCACCGTAGCTCGCTGCAAGAAGGTTTCCTTCACACCGTCGTTCACTATGAGGTCCACATATCGCTGACGGAAGCGCAACTCGGGGTCGTTGAATGCATCATAAGTCACTCCGTCTTTCACTTTCACCACCGGCAGCGGACGCAGCGACTTGCTGAGCACCGTCAACTTCTCGGCATGGACGGTGATTTCGCCCATCTGGGTGCGAAACACAAATCCTTCCACGCCCACAAAGTCGCCCATATCAAGCAACTTCTTGAACACCACATTGTAGTCGTCCTTATTTTCTCCCGGACACAGGTCATCGCGGCTGATATACACTTGAATCCTTCCATGAGAGTCTTTCAGCTCCATGAATGATGCCTTTCCCATTATTCGGCGGCTCATCACTCGTCCGGCTATGCTCACATGGCGCACCGGTGCATCATCACTGAAAGTTTCCTTTATCTCATCGGTATAGCCTGTCACCACATATTCTGCAGCAGGATATGGGTCAATACCCATCTTGCGCATCTCGGCGAGGCTGTTTCTTCTCACAATTTCTTGTTCACTTAAATCTAATATGCTCATATTATAGGCAGTATATAAAATTTTTGTTGCAAATTTACGGAAAATCTACGAATTTTCCGCACAAATACGGCATAAATGGCGTTAACGTCATTATCATTTAAGCTTTTAAGCATTTACACTCACCGAAAAGCCTTTTCTCGGCTATCTCTGCTCATTATGCAGCATTTCATTGCTGCGCTTTTTGCTATTTCCCGCCGCAATATGGGCATATAAAATAAATTTGCTATCTTTACACGGCATTATTAGCCAAAACCCGGCAAATCGCCTTTTTGGCTTTATTGTGATTTTTATATTCAGTGTATGAAAAAAATAAATTCTTTTTTACACGCGGCTTCGGCTTTGCTCACTTCAGCCGCCGTGATATCAAGCTGCTCGGGCAACAACTGCAATGACATATTAGTGTGCGGCACCTACACTGCTTCGGGCAGCTTCGGCGTGTACTCGTTGCAATTCGACCCGAGCACCGGGAAACTCGAAGTGATTGATTCAGCTCGTGCCGTGAACCCTTCTTATTTAGCTTTCTCGCCCGATGCTTCAAGGGTTTATGCCGTCGATGAGAGCGGTGATGATTCGGGGGTATATGGCATCGAATTCAGCCCTGATACCGGTCGGTTCGGCAAAGTGAAGCGCACCTCCGGCACAGGCGCCGACCCTTGTTTTATCGCTTTAATAGGCAATAAACTGGTTACTGCCGACTATAGCGGCGGCTCGGTGTCTTTCTTCTCAATCGATTCCTGTGGCTTTATCGGCAAACTTACTCACCGCGACTGCTTCTCGGGCTGTGGCTCCGATTCGGTGCGACAAGCGGCCCCTCACATTCACTGCACTATGCCTTCGCCCGATGGAAAGCATCTTTTTGTGACCGACCTCGGCACCGACAATATTTATCACTATCGGCTGTCGGATAATGGAGCTTCGCTCTCCGATACTCTCCCGGTGGAACCGGGATTCGGTCCTCGGCATATCGCTTTTACACCCGACGGCAAGCACTGCTACGTTATAGGCGAGCTTAGCGGCAAAATATTGGCTCTTGACTTCGATGGCGAAAAGCTATTCCCTCGGCAAACGGTGCTCTGCGACTCTCTGCACGCCCGTGCCTCAGCCGACATTCACACAAGTCGCGACGGGAAATTCCTTTATGCCTCCAACCGCCGACTCGGCGATGGCATTCGAATTTTCTCTATTGCCGACGATGGCTCGCTCTCAGATGTGGGCTACACCGCCACGGGGCGACACCCGCGCAACTTCGTCGTTTCGCCCGACAACAGATTCCTGCTTGTCGCTTCGCGCGACGATAACCGCATTGAGGTCTATAGCCGCGACGTCAACTCCGGCGAATTAAGCCTCATAAGCAGCCTCAACCTCCCTATGCCTGTGTGCCTTAAATTCATTCCGCAATAATCAACTGAGAAGCCCTGCAGTCACTCCACAGGGCTTCTCGCCTAACAACGCTTCAACTCGGTGCGCTGCCGCCTGTAGGCGGCTATCAATTCTTCTTCAGTAATATCAAGGAGTACTGCCTGCCGCATGAACGGCTCCAAAGAGGAATTTCTCTATTTGCGATGCCGGCACCATAATGCGCGATATGCGCTTTGCCTTGCTGTCCATGTTCCACACCACAAGAGAGCCATAGAGCGACACCATAATGACAAACCACATTTTCACCCAATTGCGCTCAAAGAGCACTCTCAGCTAAAATATCCCTGTAAGTTCAAGGGAAAAACCGCTACTACATATTGATTATGCCAGCGTTTTACATTATCTTTGCAAAGATAGGTGGCAAAATAGCAAATCTTGCAGAAAACCTACCATTTTAAACTTTCGCACATGAAAGCTAAAGATTTTTTACCGATTTTCTACAGCTATATCGCTATGATTGTGCTTTTCACAGCTGCAATCATAGCCGTGCATTTTATCCCTAAGCAAAGCATCGATGAAAACATCGTTAGCTCCGCAAAAACGCTCCAAGAGGAGGGATTCAACAAGCGATTTCTCAACCTCACCATTTTTAAAGCCGATAATTTCACCGACACTTATATGCTGAACATTGCGGCTTCAGCCGATGAAAACCACGCTGTGGATTGTGCTTTGTCGAACTACACTTTCACATCGGGCGACCCCGATACAATGGCTTTCGACACCGAGCGGCTCGCCAAACACGACTCCTCAGACTTATCGCGCGACTCCTACGCTCGCTATTGGCACGGCTATCTGGTGTTTCTTCGCCCGCTTCTCACTATCACCGATTATAGCGGAATAAGAATAATAAATTACATCTTGCTTTCTGCTCTCCTCATAATATGTCTGTGGCTGATGTGGACCAAAATCGCCGCCCACTGCTCCATGATTTTCGCCATTTCACTATTAATGATAAACTTCGCCACAGTGCCCTATTCCATGCAGTTCACCACATGTTTCTTCGTGGCTTTTGCGGGAATTGCAGCAATTCTCGCAGTGCCGCAGCTCACTTGTAGTCGTCCTGCCGCCATGAGCACCTTCTTTATTCTGGGCGGCATCACGGCTTTCCTCGATTTCCTCACCACTCCACTCATCACTCTTGGACTACCGTTAATCACCCTTATTCTCTCACGGAAGCCGGCAAGAGCCTGTCGGTGGATAATTGGACTTTCGGCAATGTGGATTTCAGGCTACGGCATGATTTGGGCTTCAAAGTGGATTTTGGCTTACTTCATTACCGGGCACAACATTATTGCCGATGCTTTTGAGGCAGCTCGCTTGCGCGCCGGCAACAGTGTAGAGGGTGTTAACTTCTCCTTATCACGCATTGCCGGAGGCATTTGCCACAGTCTTGCCGCAAAAAGGCTACTTATCCCGGTCATCATTGCAGCTGTCGCCACCTTGTCTATTATGGCTTGGTACATGCGAAAGCCTGAACACCGCACAGCTTTTGCCAATTTTGCCTGGCTACTGCTTGTAGCGGCAACAGTGCCCGTGTGGTTCATACTTTTGCGCAACCACTCTATAGTCCACTATTGGTTCACTTGGAGAAATATGGTTATCGTGTTTTTCAGTGTGATGCTCTTTTGCTACCACACCCTCGGCATTAAGTGTCTTTTCAAGAAAAAATAATTAATTATGGCTAAGATTGCTGTTTTAATCCCTTGCTACAACGAAAGCAACACTATTGCTAAAGTCATTGAGAATTTCCGCTGTGCTCTGCCTGAAGCCGAAATTTTCGTCTACGACAATAATTCTACCGACCACACCGACGAAATCGCTCGTCGTGCCGGTGCTACCGTGCGTTATGAACGAAGACAAGGTAAGGGAAACGTGATTAGAAGTATGTTTCGCGACATCGATGCCGACTGCTACTTGATGATTGACGGCGACGACACTTACCCTGCCGAGAATGCCCGAACTATGTGCGACTTGGTGCTCAACGACGGAGTCGACATGGTAATCGGCGACCGACTTTCCACTACCTACTACGAACAAAACCGACGTCCGTTTCACAACGTGGGCAACTTGCTCGTGAGCCGGCTTATCAACAAGCTGTTTCACAGCAATGTTAAGGACATTATGACCGGCTATAGGGCTTTCTCTCGAACTTTCGTTAAGAATATTCCTATCCTCAGCCACGGATTTGAAATTGAAACCGAAATGACTATTCACGCCTTAGACAAGAATTTCCTTATCAAGGAGATTCCTATTGCTTATCGTAACCGCCCCGAAGGCTCCGTTTCAAAACTCAACACTTATTCCGATGGCGTAAAGGTGCTGATAACCATTGTGCGACTTTTCCGCGATTATAAACCTTTTGCTTTTTTCGGTTCTCTGTTTGCCGTCTGCATGCTCGTGGCTTTTGGTATCGACATTCCTATTATCATTGAATATATGGAAACCGGACTCGTGCCTCGATTCCCTACTCTAATCGTGAGTGGCGTTATTGCTACTATAGGCGTGATTTTCTTCTTCTGCGGCGTGATTCTCGATGTTCTCGCCACTAAGCATCGCCAACTTTTCGAACTATTGATGAACAGGCAAACCAATCTGCCAAAATGACACCACCAAAACGCTCTTTTTTCTTATATTCTTAACACATTGTATTTCAAATAATTAGCACAAATTTCAACTGTTTGTTACAAAATTTTTACCCAAAAAATTTGGTAGATATATTTATAGGCACTACATTTGCAACGTTAAAAATATGTTTTACAACATAATTTTTCAGCATATAGAGCTAAAAATAATGTTTTAGGGAGAATAGATAATTGATTGTTTAATTTAAAATTTAAAAGCTATGTTTAAAACATTAAAGAAAGCTGTTAATTGGTATGCTACTCAAATTGAAGAGAACAACGCTTGGATGCCAAGTTGTATGATTCCTCTTCACCCGAAGCACTGAAACACACCAATTTAAAACAGCGAAAAACACAATTGTTGTTGATTTTATTAAAAAGAAAAAGGTAAAAAAGATTTGTTTAACTAAAAAATCAAATGAACTATGGTAAAAACGCTAAAACGCGCAGTCGAATGGTACTGCACACTCACATCGAAGGCGTATGAGCCTATTCAAGGCAAAGACTCCACACTCAAAGAGTATTGCCGTTATTTAGCTGAAACTCATAAGTAAAAAACACTCATATCAAATTAATGACTTCCGCTTTGGAGGTCATTAATTTTTTATGCTTGTTTTCACCCTGAATAGCTCCACCCGACAACTTATGCCCTTCGGCAACGACTCATCAGCTTTGCAAAGGCGTTCTTGTCGCCTACAAGTATGGGACAATACTTCCTTATCAATAGCACAATCAGGAATAATGTGGCTACTACCACTATGAACAGCACTACAAACGTCAGCGCACTATAAGCCATCAAATAACTCTCTACATGGTGATATACAGCTCTCCACAACTTTATCACTCCTCCATTGAGATAATAGAACACGAGGCTGTTGGCTCCTATGTAGCATATCAGGTGCATACGCCGCACAGGCAGCTTGTTCACTATAATCAGCATCATCAGCACCCCTACTGTGGCATAGAGCATAAATAGCGGCAGATTTTGGGCACTTTCAGCCCAGAACACATTGCCCGTACTGCTTCCAAAAACTCTCTCCTCCATTGCCATTAAGGCGGCAAACGCTCCCACCGACAGCCACAAATATCGCCACTTCAGCAGTCGGCTCAGCTTTTGTTCATATATACGATAGAAAAATCCCAACCCGAAAAAGAAAACCACAAAAAATGCTTTATCGACTTGAAACGGCAATTCGCCCGATGCCAACGTCTTGATTACAGCTCCTATCCCCACGCTCGCCGCCATAAACACGGCTATAGCTCTTAAATCGCGTGTGAG
Source organism: uncultured Prevotellaceae bacterium (assembly GCA_945921235.1). GTDB lineage: Bacteria > Bacteroidota > Bacteroidia > Bacteroidales > Muribaculaceae > CALZFJ01. The sequence goes on from CAMEKH010000016.1 coordinate 16,659, forward strand.
CCTCAACACTATGCCGAAAAGTAGCTGTGCCACGCCAAGCGACACCACAAACCACGCTGCCTTGCCGAGCAATATGGCTTCTATGCCTGCCCGCAGTTCCTTACCCGAAACCACACACTTAGGCAGCAATAAGATTAACGTAAAAACAAAATAAGTCCACACTATGCCTCGCAATATCTGCTTCAGCTTCCTACGCAGCGAGAATTCCTTGTAATTCGATGTAAAAACAAACCCCGAGAGGAAGAAAAAAAATGGCATTCTGAAGAAAGAGAAAATGTCGGTAGTTCCGGTATCGACTATATGCGTGTAGACTTCACAATGAAAAAGCACAACCATCAGAATGCTTATGCCCTTGCCGAGGTCAACCCATTCTTTACGTTGCGTACTATCATAGAAATCAATCATCGGTATTTGCGTAGATAGAGATTTATGCGAATGTTTATGCCAATCCTAATTCAAAATCACGGATAAGCGTTGTAACGGCACTGTTTTTACGTCGCATATCGTCAACAATGTCGCGCGGCGACCAAATCTTGGGTGCCGGTCCTCCCTCGCGTATCTTCACATCGATAGCGAGCATATCATTCTGAACTGCATCGCGCAGGAATGTTATTATTTCGGAGCGGTGCGAATTGAAAAATTCCACCTGCCCTTGATTCTCCACATAAATTTCGTAGAGTGTTTCGTTCACACGCTGAGGCTGTGCCACGCGCATTGTGTTGATTATCACTTTTTCGTGAGGGTGCTCATCAATGAAGCGCTGCCACGCCCCGAGCAATTGCTGCAAAGAAAATTCGTTGTTGCGATGCCCCGCCATCACCGCAGGCTTTGCCGCTACAGCCGAAGATGAAGAATCGGGCTGACCGATATGCGGCTTGCTAATCATGATTCTCGGCGGGGTTTTCAGCCCTACGGTAGCCGGAGCGTGAATTGCCGTGCGCATTACCTGAGGCTGAGCCACAGCCTTTTCAGCCGCAGGTGCATGATTCTGCACCTGCGCTGTTGTTGCATCGGCTTTAGGCTGAGGAGCAGGCTGCGCTGCCGGCTGAGTGGCTGTGTGTGCTATAGGCTGTGTTGCCGATGCCACTTTCTTTATAGGCTGTCCGCCTCCTCCGGGTGCAGGAGTAGGTGTCTCGAGAATCTGGCACAGCTTAATCAGCGTAAGCTCCACGATAAATTGTTTGTTGGTAGCTGTGCGATAATTCAAGTCGCACGAATTGCACAAATCGAGAGCACGATAATAGAACTTGGGGTGAAATTTTCGCGCCTCCTGCACAAACCGCTCCGCCACATCATCGCTCATTTCAAGCAGTGGCTTTGTTGACGGGGTGAGAGCTACCATCATGTTGCGAATGTGCTGCCCGAGTCCGTTAATGAAGAACAACGAGTCGAATCCCTTGTCACGAATCTCCTTGTAGATGAGTAGTGCCTCCGGAACATTGCATGTGCTGAACGTTTCCATCAAGCGGAAATAATACTCATGGTCGAGCACATTAAGATTGTCGATTGCACTTTGATAAGTGATATTACCAAACGATGATGCCGCCACTTGGTCGAAAATCGACAGTGCATCGCGCATGGCGCCATCGGCTTTCTGCGCTATCACATTGAGTGCCGCAGGCTCGGCGGTAATGCCCTCCTGCGATGCGATATATGCCAATTGTTGCACCATGTCGTTGATGGTGATGCGCGAAAAGTCATAAATCTGGCAGCGCGAGAGAATCGTAGGAATGATTTTCTGCTTCTCAGTAGTGGCAAGAATGAAAATGGCGTGAGCCGGAGGCTCCTCAAGAGTCTTCAAGAATGCATTGAACGCCGCAGGCGAGAGCATGTGCACCTCATCGATGATAAACACGCGATATTTCCCTATCTGGGGCGGTATCTGAACCTGCTCGATAAGATTTCTTATATCATCTACCGAGTTGTTCGATGCCGCATCGAGTTCCACGATGTTATACGACCGTTGCTCATTGAAAGCGCGGCACGACTCGCAATCGTTGCACGCCTCTCCATCAGCCGTTGGCGACAGGCAGTTGATTGTCTTGGCGAAAATACGCGCACACGAGGTCTTTCCCACTCCTCGCGGACCGCAAAACAGATAGGCGTGTGCCAATCGGTTTGAATCTATGGCGGCTTTGAGCGTGTGGGTCAGTGCCTGCTGTCCGACTACGTTTTTAAACGTATCGGGGCGGTATTTCCGGGCAGATACTATATAAGTGCTCATGTCAAAAAAATATTTCTTTCACAAAATTAGTGCAAATGGGAGCATAATCAAAGCGAAAACGAAGTTTTATTTCCCGTTTTCGCCTATTCTCGCTCGTTTTGCCGCAATTTGCCCTTGCGGGGAGCCGCTCAGCTCACATTATGGCTCGTAGTTGGCAAGTGTTTTCTTAAGCTCATCGAGGAGCTGCGCCTTCAGCTCGGGTGGTCGCACCACGGTGACACTCGAGCCAAGCGACATCAGTTCCTTTATGAAATCGAAAGTGAGAAACAGATGATAGCCGAATAGCGAATAATCATCGTGAATGGCTATCTCTCTCTGCGAGTGGTGAAGCGGCAAGGCACGCAGATACTTCGACTGATTGGAGTCGACACGTAGCACCACATCTTTGGCTACACCCCTGCTCGTCATTATTCCGAAATTATCGTGGAAAAACATCGCTGCATCGAAGGTGGCAGGCATATCGAAATTATCCTGCATTATCACCACATCACTCATGCGGTCGAGCGAATAGGTCTTCATTTTGCGGTCCTTGCGATTATAGCCTATTACATACCACAACTGCTTAAACAAGCGCACAAAGTATGGCTCTATCACCACTCCGGGCGTGGGGTTAACACGTGTGTAGGGCATATAGGTAAACTTCACTCGCCGATTCTCTTTCATAGCTTGAATCATCACCGGCAGATTCTTGCGAGCACTCGGCACATCTTCGAGCACTATGCGGTCGGCTATATCCTTGGAGTTGCTCAGCATGCCGCTCATCGATGCCGTATCAATGAGCCAATTCAGCATTTTGTCGGCTTGCTCGCCGCTATCCTTGATATAATACTCAAAGGTCGACGGGTCACACTCTATATCCACATTGAAAATTTCGGCTATGCCTTCACGATAGTTATAGAAAGTGCGCCGCACCAGTTTTTCGCCATTGGAAATATCCGATTTTATCCACAAGTCGTTAAGCTCGCTGCGCGTGATGCGCCCATAGCGCTGCACGGTGTCGAGAATCCAAATATACTTATTGATTAAGCCTCGCCCCATATATCCCTTTTTGTGTGTTATGCCTTGTTATTTGCTGTTTCTCCCGGCTTCATCAGCACTATAAGTCCGAGCACCGTTACTGCCGCATTCAGTAGCAACAACTCGAAACTCATCACATATTCAAACTGCTCGAGCAGCCACCTTTGCACGAAGAAGCATATTACCGGTGCGGCAATGCACACCACCGGTACCCACTTGTCGCGCACTGCCTTGTTGCAGGCAAGTCCGTAGGCAAACAATCCCAATATCGGTCCGTAGGTGTAGCTCGCTATGGCATACACGGCACTTATGGCATCGCTGTTGCTGATTATATAGAACACCACTATCACAAGTCCCATTATCACCGACATAGCCACATGCACCACATTGCGCGTGCGAGTGAGGCGTGCTTCGTCTTGTGTCTTATTTGCATTGAGTATGTCCACGGTGAACGATGTAGTGAGCGATGTGAGTGCCGACCCGGCTGCCGAGTACGATGCCGAAATCAGCCCGAGAATAAAGAGTATGCCCACAATTATCGGCATGCCGCTGCTCGATGCCACAAGTCCGAACAGCTCATCGGTCTTTTCGGGTATCTCCATGCCTGGTGTGGTGCGAACATAGAGCACCAAGAGTGTTCCGAGAACAAGGAAAAGCGCAATCACGAAAAACTGCGAAATAGAGCTTACTATCATGTTCTTCTGCGACTCCTTGAAGTTCTTGCAGGCAAGGTTGCGCTGCATCATGTCTTGGTCAAGACCTGTCATGGCTATCACCATAAATATTCCGGCAAGGAACTGCTTCCAGAAGTATGTACCCTCTTTGGGATTATCGAAGAAGAACGCTCGCGAAGTGTCGTCGGCCGCCACCGCACTCACCATCCCGGCAAGGTCATAGCCAAGTCCTTTGGCTATAAATACTATGCTCAGCACCACCGAAAGGACTAAGCAAAACGACTTCAGCGTGTCGGTCCATATCACCGTCTTCACTCCTCCTTGCTTCGTGTAGAGCCATATTAATGCTATAGTGATTATCACATTCACCACAAAGGGGACGCCAAGCTGCGTGAACACAAGGCTCTGAAGCACCACGCACACCACATAGAAGCGTACTGCCGCTCCAAGCATCTTCGACACGAAGAAAAACCATGCCCCGCTCTTGTAGGTCATAGCACCGAATCGTTGCTCAAGATAGCCGTAGATGGATATGAGATTGCGCTTGTAGAATATCGGCACAAGAATGTAGGCTACAGCGAAATAGCCCACTATGAAGCCTATGCACATTTGCAGATAGGAGAAACTCTTGCCCACCACCATGCCGGGCACGGAAATGAAGGTGACGCCCGATATTGCAGCTCCCATTGTGGCAAATGCCACGATGTACCACGGCGTTTGGCGATTGCCGGTGAAGAAACTTGCATTGTCGCTTTTGCGTCCTGCCATATACGACACGAAGAAAAGAAGAATGAAATAGCCGACTATTGTAGCCAGCACTACCCAAGATGTCATAAATGATTCGTTGTTTGTTTATGTGTATGATTAATTGTTATTTTTAAGTAAGTTGTTTCCTAATTATTGTTTTTTTGCCATTATTCGGCATAAAGCAGATACTTCCTTCGTTGTGCCTTGAATCGTTTCACATCATCGCTCCATGTTGCCTTAATCTCGGCGGCACTCTTTCCCTGCTCTATCATTGTGCGAATGTCACCTCGTCCTATGAGTTTCTCAAAGAACTTGGTGAAAAAGGCATCGCCGATGCCAAGGCTGCGGTAAGCATCAATCAAATATTCAAGATTTATTCCGGCAGATATCACCGCCTCATCATCGAGCTTCGAAAGGTCGCGTCCATAGCATTTCTTATTGAGTTGCGGCGGATTTTTCGCTCCCGGCACACTTCGCGGAGTGAAAGCGTACTTGTAGCCCTTGCCCTTGAAATCGGGGTGACCATATATCTCAAAAGGTTTCTTCGTGCCACGTCCGAGGCTCACCGAAGTGGCTTCGAAATAGCACATCGACGGATATAAATATATGGCGTGCATCGTCTTCAAGTTGGGCGACGGTGCCACCGGCAGTTTGTAGCGAGTGCCGTGAGTGTAATTCTCACATGCCACCACTTGCAATCGGCTGCCGAGGTGCTTGCCATCTTTAAGCCAGCCTTCACCATCGGCCATAAGGGCAATTTCGCCAAGTGTCATACCATGCACCACGGGAATTGGTAGGCGCCCTACACCCGATTTATAGCGCATATCGAGAATCGGTCCGTCCACATACATTCCGTTAGGGTTCGGGCGGTCGAGAACTAATACTTCTTTATCATAGACTATTGCAGCGTCCATGAGATTTACCATCGTCACATAGTAGGTGTAATAGCGCAAGCCCACATCTTGAATATCGATGACTATCACATCGAACTTTGCCATATTTTCCTTGCTCGGCATTGGCGACTTGCCGTCGTAGAGTGAAGCTATGGGGATTCCGGTCTTTGAGTCGACACCGCTCTTCACCTTCTCTCCGGCATCGGCATTGCCGCGAAATCCGTGCTCGGGCGAGAAAATGGTGGTCACATTCACGCCGTTCTCTATCATCACATCGAGAGTGTGCTTATTTCCCACCATCCCGGTGTGGTTACTCATTATTGCCACTCTCTTGCCTCGCAGCTTCGGTATATACTCATCGGTGCGCGCCGCACCCACTTTCACTTCATGCGCCGACGCCACTCCTACTGTCAACAATACAAGAAATAATGCTGCTGTGATTTTCAAAAATATTTTATGCATAAATCCGATTAATTAAGACTTAGCAAATATACAAAAAAATTAAGCACACAAGGCGGCTTTACACTACAAAATGCCCCCGACCGCTAAAATTTATGTGTGTCGGCGTCGGAAATTCGGCTTTTCTGTGTAAATTTGTAGCTGATTACGACGGAAAATGTCAAATATTACGTATATCGCTCAAGGCATCGACTTGCCCGGCTTTAATCAATGCATTGTTAATCAATGGATTGAAGCCGTTACCCGCACTTTCGACAAATCTGTGGGAAATCTCACATATATTTTCTGCACCGATGAGAAAATCATCGAAGTGAACAGAGAATTTCTTCAGCACGACTATTTCACCGATATCATCACTTTCGATTATTCCAATCGTCGCCGAATTTCAGGCGATATGTTCATCTCGCTCGACACAGTGAGAAGCAATGCAGCTCTTTTCGGTAAAAGCTACGATGATGAACTGATGCGAGTGGTGATTCACGGCGTGCTACACCTTGTGGGTATCAACGACAAGGGGGTGGGTGAACGAGAGATTATGGAGAAGCACGAGAATGATGCTCTCGATTTGCTTCGAATCATTCAAAACGGGTTCTGAATTGAACCTCCGATTATGCACTTGTACTACTGATTATGAGATTCGATTACGACGTTATAGTGATTGGTGCCGGACATGCCGGTTGCGAGGCGGCTTGCGCTGCCGCTAATCTTGGCTCTTCAACATTGCTTATCACAATGGATATGAACAAGATTGCCCAAATGAGCTGTAACCCTGCCGTCGGCGGGATAGCTAAAGGACAGATTGTGAGGGAGATAGATGCTCTCGGCGGGCAGATGGGAATTGTCACCGACCGTGCTTCCATTCAGTTCCGGATGCTCAACCGCTCCAAGGGACCTGCTATGTGGAGTCCTCGCGCTCAAGCCGACCGAATGAGATTCATGGAGGAATGGCGACACGTGATTGAAAACACGCCCAACCTCTTTATGTGGCAGGATAGCGCTACGGAATTCGTAATTACTAATGGTGCCGTAACCGGTGTGAAAACGGCAATGGGCGTCACTTTCGCCGCAAAAGCCGTGGTGCTCACTGCCGGCACGTTCCTTAACGGACTGATGCACATTGGCAGAGTGCAGATTCACGGCGGCAGAATCTCCGAACCGGCTGCACATGGCATTACCGAGCAACTCAAAGAATTGGGGTTCTCTACCGACCGCATGAAGACCGGCACGCCGGTGCGCCTCGATGCTCGAACCATAGATTTCTCGAAAGCTACTATTCAAGAGGGCGAAAATGACTTCCACGGATTCTCTTTTCTCCCCTCGGTGAAGCGCTCGCTGCGCCAACGCCCTTGCTGGATTATCTACACCAACAGCGAAGTGCACGACATTTTGCGCAAAGGGCTCCCCGACTCTCCGCTATATAACGGACAAATCAAGAGCATCGGACCTCGTTACTGCCCGAGCATTGAAACGAAAATCGTGACTTTCGCCGACAAAGATGAGCATCAACTTTTCCTTGAACCTGAGGGCGAATCTACTCAGGAATTTTACCTGAATGGATTCTCTTCGTCGCTGCCGCTCGAAGTGCAATTTGAAGCATTGAAGCACATTCCGGCGCTTCGCAATGTGCAAATTTATCGCCCGGGATATGCTATTGAATATGATTTCTTCGACCCTACGCAACTCAAGCACTCGCTCGAAACTAAACGCCTCCGAAATCTTTTCTTCGCCGGACAGGTGAATGGAACTACCGGCTATGAAGAGGCTGCCGGACAAGGATTGATTGCCGGCATCAACGCTCACATCAGTCACGCCGGAGGCGAGCCGTTTGTTCTCTCGCGCGACGAGGCTTACATCGGCGTACTTATCGACGACCTCGTAACTAAAGGTGTCGATGAGCCTTACCGTATGTTCACCTCGCGTGCCGAATATCGTATACTCCTACGGCAGGACGATGCCGACATGAGGCTCACCGAACGCGCCTTCAACATCGGTCTTGCTACTCGCGAACGATATGAATTGATGCTGTCGAAACGTCGTATGCGCGACGAACTTATCGATTTCACACATAATTTCTCTGTTCGCACTGCTTTGATTAATCCTCGTGTGGCTGAAATAGGCATTGAACCGCTAAAACAAGGCGTGAAACTGCACGACTTGATTCTGCGCCCTCAACTATCCATCGCCAAACTGGCTTCTGTCATTGAACCGCTTGCCGAGGAAATTGACAAAATCGAGCCGGAACGACGCGATGAAATCGTGGAAGCCGCCGAAATTTTAATTAAATATGAGGGATACATTGAGCGCGAACGAATTATTGCCGACAAGATAGCACGACTCGAGAGTATTAAAATCAAGGGCAAATTCGATTATGCTTCTATCCACGCCATCTCTACCGAGGCTCGGCAAAAACTTGCTAAAATCGACCCCGAAACGGTGGCTCAGGCTTCTCGAATACCGGGTATCTCGCCAAGCGACATCAACATACTACTCTTGTTATTAGGTAGATAAAAAACGTTTCACGTGAAACACAAATCAAAACTAAAATATAATTATGGAATTAGAGAAAGAAAACCAACTGAAAAGCGTAATCCGCGACATTCCTGATTTCCCCGTTAAGGGAATTCTGTTTCGCGACTTAACAACGGCTTTCAAAGATGCCGCTACTATGCGCATTATGGCTGATGAACTGAAAAAGCTCTACGAAGGACGTGGAGTGACTAAAGTGGTGGGTATTGAATCTCGCGGATTCATCGGAGGCTCTATCCTCGCTCAAGAACTCGGCGCAGGATTCGTGCCGGTGCGTAAACCGGGTAAACTCCCTGCCGACACTATCAAAAAATCCTACACTAAAGAGTATGGTGTCGACACCATCGAAATCCACAGCGATGCAATCGACGAGAACGATGTAGTTGTGCTTCACGACGACTTGCTCGCCACCGGCGGTACTATGGAAGCTGCCTACGAGCTTGTGAAAAGTATGAACCCAAAAAAGATATACATCAATTTCCTCGTTGAACTTTCCGACCTTAACGGGCGCAAGGCTTTCCCCACCGAAGTGGAAGTGACTTCTCTTATCACTTATTAAAGAGGAAAATCTTTAGTTCAAGGAGGAGCTGAGCGGTGAACACACGCGAGGACTTGAAGGAAAAAGTGAGCTTACTGCCCGATTCTCCGGGCGTATATCTCTACTACGATAAAGATGGCACGGTTATCTATGTGGGAAAAGCTAAAAACCTGCGTCGCAGGGTAAGTAGCTATTTCAATCGCATTCACACCGTGGCACGAACCAATATTTTGGTAAAAAACATCTGCGACCTTCGCTACAATGTGGTAGGCAGCGAGGAAGATGCTCTTCACCTCGAAAACAGCCTTATAAAGCAGTATAAGCCCCGCTATAACGTGCTGCTCAAAGACGATAAATCCTACCCGTGGATATGCGTGACCAAAGAGCCGTATCCACGGGTTTTCCTCACCCGTTCCGCTCCTCATCAGGGTGCTAAATTCTATGGTCCATACGCCAACGTGCAGATGGCTCGCACAGTGTTGCAACTACTCAGGGAGATGTACCCTATCCGCACTTGCTCGCACGTCATAACCGAGGAATCCATTGCCCGACAACGCACTAAAATTTGCTTGCAATATCACATCAAGAATTGCAAAGGTTGCTGCGAAGGTCTTATTTCGCAAGAGGAATATGCCCGATTCTTCGATGAAATACGGCAGATTCTCAGCGGCGACACACAGCAATTGTGCGATTATCTGAAGGAGGAAATGTCATTGCTCGCCGCCGAACTGCGCTTCGAGGAGGCGCAAGCCGTGAAGGAGAAATATCTTTTAGTGGAAAAATACAAGGCTAAATCGGTAATCGTGAGTGCTCAAATCCATAATCTCGATGTATATTCGGTGGCTCACGACGACGATTGCTTCTATGTGAATTATCTTCACCTGCACAAAGGTGCTATTGTGCAATGTCTTACTCTGGAATATCGCAAAAAGCTCGAAGAATCGGAGGCTGAAGTGCTCTCGCTCGCAATTGCCGAAATTAATCGCAAGTTTGAGCGGCGA
>CAMEKH010000017.1 GCA_945921235.1 uncultured Prevotellaceae bacterium
AGGCGCAGATAAGATAAACAGCGTCCTCAAAAAACTCCCATTCGACCTGCACATGCCCGGCATCAAGTTCTGCCGCATGCGTCTGGCAAACAACGAGAATTGGAATACAAAATATGACGACCTGAAGCTTCAGGAAAAGCGCCGCGAGAAGGAAAACGAAATGTCTGCCCACTGGTGGAATACCGATACAACCTATGTCTTTGGCGACAAGAACAAGATTTATCTAAGCTGGGGCCGTTGGGGTTATGCTTCTCCCGAGAAAAAAATCGGTCCGTTCACCTTCACCCTCACCGACTATGGGCTGAAGGTTGAAAAAGGCAGCGGCACAAGCGCACTTGTTTCGGCTGTATTCGGTGGCGACATCACCCTCGATGCCGGTTTGGAAATCAAGGGTGGAACCACTATTGAAATACAATCGGAAATCTCCGGACTTGACGACATCAGCAATGCATCAATCGCTTTCAAGGACGTTAAATTCAATCAAATACGTCTTGGAGTCAAGACCAACCAGCTCGAAATCAGTGGTACTCTCGACATCGTTGATACCGAAACGCGTAGCGGATACGGCGGAAAGCTTAAAATCGACCTTGTGGACCTGCTGCACCTCAATGGCGAAGGAGGCTTCTACGAGGAGAAGAGTAGCGAAGGCTCGTTCTCGTGGGGATACTTCGTGCTCTCCAGCAAAAAGATGGAATTTACGCCGGTTACACTATATGATGTGGTGGGAGGTTTCTACCTGAATGCCCGCCGCAAAAACACCGAAAGCAAAGACGACTACTCGGCTGAACCCCTCAAGGGATGCAACGGCGTGGTGCTTGGCTTGGGCGTGAAGATGGGCGATGGCTCCACTTTCGACGGCTACTTCGGGTCTACGGTGCTCATCTACAATGGCAAGCTTGCCACATTTAAGTTTACCGGCGACGTGAAATGTGCCGGTATCATCGATGCCGGTGTGACATTCGTATACGAGAACACACCGGTTGACAAATACTTCAAATTTGACGTGACTGTCGACTTCTCTGCCGATTGCGGTGCAGGTATGGCATTGGAGGGCTTGCAAAACGTCACTGGCGAGTTGCAGAAGCTAAACAATCAGTTCCAGGGATATATCAACGAATTCAGTGCCGATGCCGTGGGTAATGTTATGGGCGATACTAATAACAACAAAGCCTCTGGGTCGGGAGGTCTGGAAGGTGTGAAAGGCGGCGACAAGACCAGTTGCGCATTTGGCAAGGTGCACATTGAACTTTCGCTGAAGGTTACTTTCCGCAAAGATGGACGCGACTTGAAGCGCCCCGACTGGTATGTTTGGATAGGTCACCCCGATAAAGATAAGCGTTGCTACTTTAAGTTTGTCGACTTCAAGTCGGCCATCGTCACCGTTGACATCGGTGCCGACGCTTATGTTTGCTTCGGCTCGGAATTGCCAAACAACGGTCAGCTGCCTCCTCTCCCCGAGGATGTTGCAGAATTCCTTGACGGTGGACAGCACGGCGCGGCGCAGAGCGACGACATGGGCGCTGCCCTCAAAGCACAAGCCAACATCAAGAAGAAATTCGATGCAATGTCGATTGATTTGGGTGGCGGCGTAATGCTGGGTGCCTCGGTTTGGGGCAAGATTAAATTCGATTTGGGCCTCATCTACGGAAAACTCGGTGCCGAAGCCGGCGTTGATGTTGTTGTGGCAAAACTGGCAAGCAATGCAGCATGCACAAACCTTGGCAGAGCACCTGGTTTCACCGGTGCTGGTGGCTCGCGCTGGTATGCCCGCGGTCAGCTCTATGCTTACCTCTACGCAAAATTCGGATTCCATATCTATCTCGGATTCTGGAACGGCGACATCGACCTTGTGGACTGCGGAATCGGTGGCGTGCTCAAGTGCGCACTTCCTTCGCCTAACTACTTCGAGGGTAAGGCTCGCATCAAGATTCGTCTGTTGGGTGGCTTGGTAAATCTTAACAAAAAATTCACATTTGAGTGTGGCGACTACTGCCAGCTGTTCATGGGTAATGCCCTCGACAATTACGAATTGTTCGAGACACCGTCGATTGGCACCAAGGACAACGAAGAATTTGCCGACGCTTGCCGAAATCAAGCCGAGGGAAAAGCCAATGCCGGCGTTGACGAATCGTCAGCTAACCCCTATGAGTACGACGCCAAAAAAATCGCCTCGCCATATTTCATCACCAATGCCGAAGTCAACCGCGACATAAGCATTGTCGACCCTACGGCGCTCGATATGGTGGATAACACTTCGAACATTGAAGATGAAGAGGAGAAGAACAGCCGTGCTAACCGCAAGTTCAGGTTCATCTGCGAAAATCAGAAGGCTACGGTTTATACGTTTAATTCGTATGAAAACATGGGAACTTGGGAAACGGTTGCCAACGACACAACCAAGGTGTTTAAGGTGAAAAGTGATAACCGGGAAAGTACCATAGAGTATCCTCTTACTTATACGGGTCAAAAAGTCATTCTCGATGGATTTAAGCCCGAGCCCGGCAAATACTATTATATTGAGTTCGTTGGTTCATCCAAGGAATTCCGTGGCGGCACATACGTCGACCCGGAAACGTGGGATGAAACACAATATAAATATGTGAATAAACGATGGCGACAAACTCGCGGTTTCTTCTTCAAGACCAGCGACCCGCTGCCCGACTCGTATTACGAGAATCTTGAGGAATTGCAGCCTATGGCTAAGTTGGCATTCCCATGCTACTACACCACCGATGGTCCGCAACTCATCACCGGTAAGCCGGCGGCAGGCAAACCGTTTATACCCAAATGTCCTATACAGGATGCCAAAGCCCCCGTCATCTCGCTCGACGGCAAATACAAAGACCGCATGTTCAAGAATGGCAGCCTGCAGTGGGTGATATATCGCAGTGGCGAACGTGTCGATTCGGTGCCTAACACCTGGATTGAGAACGATTCGGTGTCAATCCTCACTCCCGAACGTGAGTTCAACATCACTCGCAATGGGCAATATAACATAGTGCTGAAGCATATCTACAACCGTTTAGAGACCACTACCGGTTGGTTCGAAGTGCTCAACGTGCAACGCAACTTTGCCGACAAAGCTGCTGCTGAAAAATATGCCAATAGCTGGGCAGAGCAGAAATACGGCTTGGCGGCACTCCTTAAAGGTGCTTCCATTCAGATTGAGGTGAAGCCGGCTCTGACTCAAATTGGAAAAACAGCATCGTCACTCGGCGGTTTGCGTAGCGCAAGCACAACAACAAGCTCCGGAAGTCCATATATTGTGCGTGTGCTCCATTATGAGAAAGGCGATGTGGTGCGACAGGCTGAAAACGTGCTTTACAACCAATGGGCTGTTGTTAACACTATAAGCGAAATCGGTCCGAATTCGCTTTATGTAGATAACAGCAAAGGCTACGGAGCTAATGGCTACGGCTACGGTTACTACGGCGACTGGTTTGCAGGCGAAGTAATGACAGATATCAACATACCCGGAGCCGAAAAAACAAAATCGTATGATTTGGCACTCACCGGCGACGCATCGGTTTATGGCGACAGAGCTAAACCTGCAAATGTTACTGTGAACGGAGTGAACCAACCTTATCTGACAGCGAAGCCTCAGACTTATTTGAGTTTCATCAGCAACTACTTCTTTGTGGGTGGTTATCCGGTGAATGTCAGTCGCTACGATTTGGATATCACCACCTCCGAGTCGTTGTTTATAGATTCGTCGATGGGTACATTCCAGGGCAGATTGTATGCTGAAAAAGACTTGCCCGCCGGCAAGCTCCTGAATAATCAGATTGCTGACGGAGAGGCGGAAATAGAGCGACTGTTCTATCCTAAATACGACTATTTTGTAGAACGAAACATTTACTATCCGCTTCACTATCAGAGCACCGACTCTATGGCAGTGTATCTCTACGCCGAACAGCAACCCAACTTTATGAATAGCGGAGTTCAGGAATTCTTCTGCACTTCTCCCAAAGGCTACAAGGAACGGTTGCGCCTTGTCAACGAAACCTGCGGTAATTTGTGGGCGTATATGAGTGAAATGCTTTTATTCTTATCTAACGATTCTGAAGATGAAATCAAAACATGGCTTAACGCCAACGCCGGTTATAACCGCTACTCATATAATAAGCAATTTGACAGTTTCCAGGTTTATTTCCCGAACTATCAATATGGCATACTTTGCTGCAGCAGTCCTAACGGGAAAAGGGACATACACCGTGTTGTAAAGGTAAACGACGAAGCATACCGCCACAAACGTATCATGAAGGGTGAATATGCCCCATATCTCTATGAACTCTGCAAATACCGCGGCGATTTGCGGTACAACGCTACAAGAGCGCTTAATAACATCAAGTCGATGACGTTCAAGCGCTACCGCTGCAATGCCTGGAACTTTAGCCGCAACACTTGGACGGCGTTCAACGACGTTTCGGTGCCCGCCGGCAAGTTTAATGCCGCTCTATGCGACACCAAAGTTATTGAAGACCCATTCAAGAAATAAATATAAAACCGATAACAATTCGTAAGTAATATGAAGCATTACAATAATATGAAAAATCTGGTCGTGGCAGTTCTTACGGTGGCTGCACTTCAAACCATGGCGGCGCTGAGCACGGGCGCGAAGGTGCAGCCCCAAAATTCGGCTCCAAAGGAGGTGAAATCTGCCGCCGCCGACACGCTCGACCCGCAGCTGCGCCCTACACCTGTGCGCATGCGCCTGCTGGCACGCTCCTACGGCGATAGCGTGGTTCTGCGCTGGGCAATCGACGGCTTCCCGGAATGGCGATTCTTAACCCAAACCGGCGTCAACGTGTTCCGCTATGAGCCATCGGCAGGCCTCGAAATCGACACCATAGCTTTTCAACTCAAGCCTTTGAGCCGGGAGCAGATGCGCCAACGCTATTCGCAGACCGACTCTGTGGCTTTGCTTGCCATGGGTTCGCTCTATGGCACCGGCAGCCTCACCGCCGACATGACGCCTTGGACACCGGGCTCGATGGGTGCATTTGTCGACATCGAACAGGACCAGAAGATGCGTCTTGCTACGGCTTTCCTCGTCTCGGAGTGGCGCTCCGACTTGGCTGATGCTCTTGGCTTGCGCATTGTCGACCGTACGGCAAAGAAAGGGCATACCTACACTTACATTATTCGTCCGGCTGTTGAGGACACAACCGGGTTTTTCCTCATTGAGAGCGAACGTATAATGGCGCTTAAAAACGAAAATATCGCCCTGAGCCTTACGCTGTCACCCTCAGTGATTCAGTAGTAGGTCATGGTCAGGTGGTTTTGCGCTGGAACGACCAAAAGAACGGCTCATTCGAGATTTATCGTCGTCGCAAAGGCGAGAAGGAGTGGACGCACGTCAACGAGCGCCCCTATCTGCCGCCTTATAAATTTGAGTCTCAGAACGAAGATGCCATCTTCTCCAACTCGGTGCCCGAACTCGGCACCTACGAGTATGCCGTGCAGGCACACGATGCTTTTGGCGACCTCACCGAGATGTCAGCCCCGCATGCCGTCACCTTCCGCGACTTGCAGGCACCTATGCCACCGCGAATCACCCAAATAGTCATTGAGCGTCCTAACCGTCAGGACCCTTCTGCCGAGGTGTGGGCAAACATCTATTTCAGCAAGGACACCATGGAGAACGATTTCGTGCGTTATGTGCCTATGTACTACAACGAGCGCGACAGCCTAAAGTCGTGGCGTCTGCTCAGCGAGAAA
Source organism: uncultured Prevotellaceae bacterium (assembly GCA_945921235.1). Lineage (GTDB taxonomy): Bacteria > Bacteroidota > Bacteroidia > Bacteroidales > Muribaculaceae > CALZFJ01. The sequence continues at coordinate 5,722 of CAMEKH010000017.1, forward strand.
TACGTTGCTCCTGAAGACACCATGATGCGCATCGACGTCACACACGTTTCTACGGGCATGATGACAATTGCTGCCGTCGACACTGCCGGCAACATGGGCTACGCAATGCCTACACTGCTGCGTGTGGCTGACCTCAATCCTCCAAAAGCTCCTGTCAACCTTACGGCAATCACAAAAATCACCGGAGAAATTCTGCTATTATGGGATATGCCCGACAGCGTAGACGTGCAGCACTACGAAGTGTTCTACGCCAACGATTTGAGCCACCATTTTGTGTCAGCCTCCGAAAATGAGATGATTACCAGCCGCGCTTGGCAGGATACAATATCCACGAATGCCAACCAGCGCTACATTTACTATACCGTTCGCGCACGCGACTTTGCCCGTAACATCGGACCATTCTCCGACACTATCAGAGTGTTGCGCCCCAACCCCAATCCTCCCACTGCGGCGCACCTCGACTCTACGTACACCTCACGCCGCGAGGTGTATATGCGTTGGGCTGTCGGCGGTGAGGAATACATCGCCCGTCACTACCTCAAACGCAAGATGGAAAGTGAGCCCGATGACCGATGGACCACTTTGGCAGTGTTCGACGGCGACAGCGTGGCTGCTGCCGGGTACTATCTGACCTATACCGACCGCCCGGCGATTAACCGCAACGACCGATATGAATACATGGTGGAGACCGTTAGTTTTTGGGATATAAGTTCAGGGCCTTCGGCGTCGCTGCTGGCGCGTGTGCGTGGCGACAACTATATCGAGGGGCTTGGGCTAAAGGCTTTCGCCACTTACGACTCTCGCAACAAACAAGTTCGCCTGACTTGGGAACACGCTGCGGTGCCCGATGGCGCACCTTATTACTACTGCATCTATCGCAAAGAAGGCGACGGCGCCGATTTCCGCTATGTTATCAATGTCGACAGCTCCGAGCGATTGTTCACCGACCGCCTGTTTGCCGGCGAAACCAACGAATACTATGTAACTATCCGTCTTAAGGACGGCCGCGGCACCACACCGTCGAACACGGTGAAGGTAACCGCACCAAAGCCTAAAGACGCCGATAATAATTAGTTTTTTTTTAATTCTTTAAGTCGAATACAATTACAAATGAAGTATTTAATACATACCATTGCCTTGATAATGCTGCTGTTGTTCGCGGCATGCGGCGATTTCTACGTATTCGAGAACGAACCGGACTCGTGGGATGGCGTTACAATGCGTGTACTCTGCGACTCTAACTATGTGATGGAAGGCGACTCCATGCCTCTTCTTGTTGATTTCTCACCCGTAAATCCCGACAGCGGAGCAGTGTACTGGTTTATCCCCGACACCGTTATCGCAAAAGTTCGACATAACACTCTGTTTGCCAAGACTGCAGGCGAATTGCAGCTTGTGGCGGTGTCGAACAACGGACGTCTGCAGGACACTGCTCGGGTCACCGTATTCGAACATTGGGATACCGACAGGCTTGAGTTCTCAAACACGCACGACATGGTGATTTATGCAAACATTACCGTTAGAGGAAAAGGGTGGAATCCCGAATCGCAACCCGTGGCTGCCTTTGTTAACGGACAGATTGCCGGTGTTGCCGAGGCTCGCGAAGACCATGGCATCAAGTATGCCCGCATACGCATTTGGTCGTATGCCGACCAGTTTTCGGGAATCGTCACCTTGCAATGCTACGACCGTAGTCGCTACCGCCTGTATTCCGCCCTCGACATTGATTTCAGCGTCGACCCAACGCTTGGCACTCTATCAGAACTCTATCCCGTCAATTTCTAAACTTATAGCAAATTATGAAAAAATTCTTAGCAAAATATTTCGTTGCAACAATATTGCCTCTAATAGTATGCTCATGCACGCTCATGCTTGAAGAGCCGCCAGCTCCCGACGCTACCGAACCGGGAGAAAGCGGCGACGGCATAACCTCGCCACGCACCGAAATCAACGAATTCGGAAAATCGACCTATCAGTACAACGAGGGAGTGCGCATTATTGATGAGTCATACCTTCCATATTTGGTTAAGGCATATAAAGGTTCGGAAAACGACACAATTCTGAACGAGACACACCTCTATTTTGCCAAAAACATTCCGGCGGATATGGTGCCTCAGCGCGGCGAGCTCATAAGCACACAAAATGTGCCGATGATTGACTTCGCATTGTGCGACAAGGTTATTGCTGTAGAGACCGAAGGAAACTTCTATAAGGTTACATCTCATGTGGTTCCCCTTGACAAAATCTTCAAGGTGCTTGAGGGTGAATACATCTTAGACATAGTGGCTGATGGCGACAGTGCATCAATAGGCAACACCCGTTCGGGCGAGTTGTCGGGTGCCGGAGCTCATATCGCAGGCGGATATTACCGCTATTTGAAGACGCGCGCTTCCGACGAAGAACTCCTTACAAGTGAAAAGCCAATGGCAACGGTTTGCGTTTCGAGTGATGGAAAGACTACACCGCAAGATATTTTTAAAGAATTGAATACCGACTCCTGGGGGAAAACGGCAGATATATCAAAAAAGATAAATCATATTAAAACGGAAGTTTCTGGTTCTGAATGTCAATATTTCATAGGACAGCAGTTTTGTTTCACCGTTGCCGTTAAACTGTCGCTTACCGGTATCAGAGCTGATCTGACGAGTAAAGTCAAGACGGCTTTGGGCATAGACGGTAAGAAATTTAAAGGCGCAACATCCATGGGTGTTTTTTGTACCGATGGGTCGGATGTTGAGTCTGACGGTTTCTTTCCGGCTAATTCATTCAATAAATATGAATATATTCTTGAACTTCCCGACGTTCTGTCAATTCCCATTGTCATCGGTGTTCCGATGACGATAACTGTTGGATGCAGCGTCATCAATGATATGAAATTTGAGCTCGATAGTTCGGAGAAATTCCATTTTGAGACCAGTTTTACCGACGAAAACTTTAAATTCGGAGCAACTGACAAGGAGTCGAAGGTTAAGAAAAAGAAGGGCGGAGTAAAGCACCAGACCAACGAGCATGATGGCACCGTGAAATTTAAATATGGCACACGCAACACCTTTGAGATAAATGTAGGATTTTCCCTCGGAGCGGGCGGAAGCACAGTTGAAAAGGTAAAAAATGTAATGGCGGCGACGACCCTAAAAGGCAAATTAAAGGAAAGTGCAAAGGAGATTGCTGGTGACCAGTTGCCATCTTTTACACCTTTGGTGATACGACTCGTCTTTACGTATAAAGACGTCAACTTCAGCGATAACTCAGCAGTAAGTCCTTCTACTATAGAATATAATGGCAGAACATATAAATGCGGTGGCAACTCATGGCGCGACAGAAGTCTTTCGATTGGAGCTGGCGCCCGATTCCTGCAAATAAGCGGTTTAGGCTCTGTTACTGGTGAGATTGCCGACGCAACGATGGACCAGTATGGAAACAAAGATATTCAAACATTTTATAATATTTTGGGTAAATTAAGAAGCATTCTTTCCACACCAACGGCAAGCGGAGAGATTTGGAATGCCCATTCATCAAAATATGCGACATTTCAGTATGATATAGATACTGAAGAAGATATAGCTGATATAATCTACGAAGTTGAGGTTACACCAGGTGTCGTTGATGAGACTCATGAAACAGACCATTTTTATGCTAATCGTTGTTTCAGCAATTTGCAATTGTTGGTTCTGGATAAGAATAATAAAGTAATTGCTGTTGGAGAACCTTCGGGGTCGGCACCCGGATTTGCAAACAAGATAATTCCGGAGGAAAAGGCCTATCAAGATATTTACCCAAAGGAAGATTATAAGTTTAAGTTTGCACTTAACAAAAAATATGCTATCGAAGGAATTAAGCTTGTTCCAGCGTATGTTGAATGGTATAATCCCCAAAACCCAGGTAGCCAGTACGGATGGACCAAGACATATATGTATGACATTCCATACACAATTTATGGAGATAATACAGCCGTAAAAATCAATTATCCAAAAGGGCGTCATGCCCGCAACCCTTTTGGCTTCGGCGGTGAAGCAATCGCTCTAATTTTTGACGCTGATTTTGTTTTGTCTGAGAGTGATAATAAAAAACGCATGAACCCTTGTATGTATGCTGACATTTATGGCCTTAATGCTGACGGTGAAAGAGTCGTCAGAGGCACTTTGTGTTGGGAGGGTCAGGATAACCGTAGCGGCACTTTGAAAGGATTGGCATATTTACAACCTGACATAGATGATATAGAAAAAATTGTCATCGTGATTAAGTATGCAGTCCCAGGAGTAGTAAATGGTAGTGTAGACTATAAAGAAGTAGGCCGCCAGACATTCGACTTCCCATTTGTGCCCAACGGCGAAGAAAACTATTTCGATGATTACTCTAGTTATAAACAAAAAGGCTATGCCACAGGCACTGTTTACTAACCGGCATATCCGCCATTAGAGAGGCATCTCGGGCGAGATAACACTCACGCCATACTAATCTATCATTATAAGATAAGAGCGGCAATGGAGCATTTTTGCTCCGCTGTCGCTCTCGCATTTGGCGAAGCATAACCCGGGGGCACCTGCACTTGAAATACCATTATTGCACCCGGTATGGGAGGAATAGCCACGGGTTTTGTGCCAAACAGGGCGGCAGTGGTTCTTTGTTTTGCTGTGACTTGAACAGCATAAAGATGGCTGGGGCAAAAATTCTTGATAACATTTGCCGGAATAATCTGCGGAACAATCAGCCCATTCTTTTTGAAGAAAACAGGCGCTTTCGCCATAAGATAGTCAATAGCTTGCCCGTCAATGAGTTCCACTATGCGCAAATCATAAATGAAAGTGGCAGCAGGGGCAGCGCTTACTACAGGCGGAGTCCACTGAAATACATGGTTTTGCGTTGAGATGGTGTATACGTCGCATCCGCCATCGCTGATGCTGGAAGTGGGTGTATTAGGGTTAACCCAAGCGGGCGCCTGAATGTTCATATCCTGAGCATGTGAAATGCACGATCAGCCGACGATTGCGAGCAGGCATAGAATGGATTTTAGATTTCGCATAATGGTTTTCAGTTATTATTGGTTTTACGGGAATCGGAGCGATATGCCTTTGGCGTCACACCCACTGTTTTACGGAATACGGTGCTGAAATATCCCGGGTCCTCCATGCCGCATTGATAGGTAATCTCGGCAACAGTGAGGTCGGTTGTCATCAGAAGGTTTTTCGCTTTTAGCAGACGCAACTTCAATATATACTCTTTAGTGGTTATTCCGGTGATAGCCTTGAGTTTACGGTTGAGCTGCGCACGCCCGATGCACATTTCGGCAGCTATTGCGTCGTAGTCGAGTTTGCCAAGAGTCATTGCATTATGAACGGTGGCGACAAACTTGTCAACGAAAGCTTTGTCGAGCTTCTCGCGCTCGGTGAGAGAGTCTTCAATAATTACGGGTTCGCCCTCTGTTTCAGCAGTTTCAATGCTGTCGTTAGCAGGAATGTTCTCCAAGGTGGCAGCAAATTTCTGCTGGAGCAGGCGGCGTTGTTCCATGAGTTTTTCGGAGCGGATGTTGAGCTCATCGGCGTGGAACGGTTTCTCCAAATAAGCATCGGCACCAGCTTCAAGTCCTTTTATGCGGGCGTCGTGAGTGGCGCGTGCCGTAACCATAATCACGGGAATATGGTTGAGCAACTGCGACGAGCGAATCTTCTTAGTCATATCAAAGCCGTCCATCTCAGGCATCATGATGTCGGCTATGATGATGTCGGGAACCAGTTGTTCAGCCTTAGCAAAACCTTCTACGCCATTAGATGCGAAGTAATAGCTGAATGCAGGATTCATTTGACCGGCAATGTATTTTGCCACATCGGGAGTGTCCTCAACAATCAGCACGCGTGTGACGTATGATTCGCTGTCGTCGTCGGCGTTGGCGGCGTCGACAGGCGAGCTATAATTGCCGTAATCGGGCAATGCGGGATGATATGATTTAATGTCGAAGGCTTCCTTCGCTGATTCGGCGGAATGGATAGGAAGAATTACGGTGAATGTAGTGCCGGCATTTGGCTCCGATTCCACAGTGATGGTTCCGTTCATAGCTTTTGCTGAAAGCGCAGCTAACGGAAGCCCAAGTCCTGAGCCATCTTGAGTGTTTCCGCCGGCAATCTGGTGGTATGGCTTGAAGATATGGTCGATTTCATCGGCAGGGATGCCCACGCCGTTGTCGTGCACGGTGAGCCTCAAATTGTTGTCGTTCACCGAGGTGTGTATGCTCACAACGCCATCAGGGTGAGAGAACTTCAGGGCGTTCGACAGCAAGTTTTGTACAATCCGTTCAATGTATTCGGGCACAAAATCCATTTGAATGGAATTAGGTTGTGACGAGTAGTCGACCGTGACATTTCGGTCGGCGCCATACAGACGACAGCTTTCGCACAGCATGGTGATGTAGCCGGTTACATCGCCATGGCGCCATGGCAATTTCTGCGTTCCTCCGTTCGACAATTTTGCAATGTCAAGCAGTTGGTTTATCAGGTTCAGCAATCGGTTTTCGTGCCGTGCAATAGTGTGCAGGTCGTCGGTTATTACATCGGTGTCCTCGATGTGTTTTAGCGCATGGCTTGTGGCTCCGCGAATCACGGTGAGTGGAGTGCGGAATTCGTGCGTAATATTGGTAAAAAACGCTGTGCGATTATTTTCTTCGCGGCGCAATATTTCGTTGCGCTGACGGCGCACTTTGTTGAGGCGAACGAGCATGGCAATGGCACACGCGGCAAGCAAAAGAATTATCACGGCGCTAACGATTACAGTGCGGTTCTGGCGCTTTTCATATTGCAGCGTGCGCTGAAGTGCCTGTTGCTGCTCGTTCAGTTTCTCGTTCTCATATTTCGCAGCATATTCGCTTGTGGCTTTTTGAATCTCGCGGCGATACAACGAATCCTTGAGCACACCAGCTCTTTCAAGCTGGGTTAATGCTTCACGCGGATTGGATTGCTTGAGCGCTTCATACAGACCCATGCGACTCTTCGATTCGTTGAACATGTCGCCGCTTTGGCTAAAGAAATCGAGGGCTTTATTGAAATACTCGGCAGCCAAAGCCTGATTGTTGTCAGCCAAAGCAATTGAGCCAAGCTGGTTGCAAGCGATGCTGTATGACTGAATGTTGCCTGTCTTTTGCAGAATAGGCAGGGCTTTGAGAAGGTTGGCACGAGCGTTCGACGTCTTTCCCATAGCCAGTTGCACGGCAGCCATCTGGCACAGCCGAATTGCCGCTTTGCTTTCGCGTCCTGCACGCAAGTCAATTTCGTAGGCTTTGGTGGCGTATTCAAGTGCTTTCTCGTTATTGCCAATAGTCTGGAATATCTCAGAAGCGATGCCCATCTGTATAGCCATTCTCAGCGAATCGCCGGCGGCGGTGCTTTTGTCGATTGCTTCGATAATGTATTTTCGGGCATCTTCGGGCCTTTTCGATTGAGTGTACATGAAAGCCAAGTTGCTCAAATCGCTGCTAATGGCGCTTTTGTCGCCCGAGGCACGGTCGATTTCAAGCAATCGCTTGCCGAGCTTAATTGCATTGACATAGTCGGATATTCGGGCATAGGATGCCGATAGATAACTGAGGCAGTCGGTTATCTTGAGGGTGTTGTTGCCTTTAATGATTAGCGGAAGCGCACGATTGCCATATTTCACCGCTTCGCGGAACTGTTGTTTTTCGAAATAATAAATAGTGGCAGTCAACCACACTTCAGCCCGGACAGAATCGGCATGCCATTTGGCGGGTATCGTGAAAGGCTCATCGAAAAAGTTTTCTTCGTTGAGTATGTCGAAGAGGCGGTTTGCCAACACGCGCTGTTCTTTGCTGTCTGTTTTGTCGAATTCGCTTAGCAGTTCGGGAATTGTCATCTTTTCGATTGAACCTGCAAACGAAAGTGCACTGCCGAAACACATGGCGAGTGAAAAAAACAGAAAGGCTTTGCGATAAAACGAGGCTATATTCATTGTTTTTGTATATCCTAAATTCCGCAACACTATTATAAATTCAACTTTTTAAGTACCTGGGCAACAAAAAGTTCTTGCTTATGGCAAGCGGCAAAGCCGAGCGGCTCAGGATTTTACCATTTCAGAATTTCTACTTAACTTTGTGTTGCGTTTAAAGACAAGCTAAACCCTGATCTGACATGACAAAGATAGCAATAAAAACCGAGAAACTCACTCCTTTTGGAAGCATATTTTCAATTATGGAACAATTTATCCCTATGCTTTCTTATACGATAGATATAACTTTGGCACTATAAGCAAGTATCATGGCTACCAAAATAGTGAAATCTTACTATCATTCATGAGCATTTATCTCTGTGGAGGCTCATGAATTGAAGATGTCACCACTCATCTGATGTGCCATCTTTCACTCCACCCGACAGATACTGTGTATTGCCTCAAGGCGCATTGTGCGGTAAGGGGATTATACGTCTGTGCCATTTTATGAGGGTGGTAGCGGTGACAATATCATCAGCCAATAGTCATCCCCGCAATTATTCCACCGAGCCGTCAGTTGTTGTGACGGTTGAGATTAACGAGCTGCTGTTTTGCCGTCCCTGTAGTGGTCGTAACGCACAAACAGGCCAGCCAGCAGCGTGCCCGAAATGGAGTGGTAGGCGCAGCTTATGGCGCAAGGCACGACACACAGTACGGCCTGTGGTGCAACGGCAAGCTGTTCGGGCCCTGCAAAGTAGGTAGATGCCAACACGGTGGCCATGCCGGCGTTTTGCATGCCTACCTCGATGGAGAGTGTGCGCCGCTTGGGTGTCTCAAAACCACAAATGCGGCCCACCTGATAGCCGGCAAGATAGCCCAGCGAGTTGTGTACAAAGACGATGGAGAGCATCAGCAGTAGCAGCCCAGCGCCGTTGGCTTCCAACTGTGGTCGCACCTGCGTGACAACGCTTCCCACTATCAGCGCCAGCCCCACTACACTAAGGCCGGGCATGGCCTGGCGTATTTCACAAAAGCGTCCCTTGCTCCCCCATAAGTAGTTGAGCAGGAAACCGGCGGCTACAGGAAGGATGGTGATGAGAAGTATGCCGCGAAACATACCTAAGGCATCGACCTCGATGCGGGCATCGGCCAGCCACCATACGAGCAGAGGCGTCATAAGCGGGGCAAGGAGGGTGGAGGCTGTGGTCATGCCGACAGAAAAGGCCACATCGCCACGACAGAGATAAGACATGATGTTGCTCGACACACCGCCAGGACAGCAGCCTACCAGAATGATGCCGATGGAGAGATAGGGGTCGAGCGAGAAGAGCCGCGAGAGGGCGAAGGCCAGCAAGGGCATGAGGCTGTATTGCGCACATGCACCAACCAATACGTCGAGTGGCCGGCTAAACAGAATTCTGAAGTCGGCATGGGTGAGCGTGAGGCCCATGGTGAGCATGATGAATCCGAGGATGAGGCTCGACACATCACCCCGTACCCAGGTGAAGAGCATGGGGAAACACCAGGCCGCTATGGCGGCGGCTATGACGAAAGCCGAAGAGTGGGATGTGAGCAGACGGCTTATTGACTGAATAACTTTGATCATGGTTGACTGGTATTAAATATTTCGAAGTGCAAGATTAATCATAAAAACTATATGGCTGCCTTTTTCGTACAAAAAACATGCGACCCCGTATAACGCCTGACACCCAGAGGGCTTCGGGAACGGAGTCGACCTGCTTGACGGACAATATGTTAACGGCTTCCATCAGAACAACGGCAAGTTACGGGACCTGCAACAGCCTGTTGTTATTTTTAAGTTTTGCACATGTAGTCTTTATGTAATGTCATTTTCCTCTTTCTGCCCAGTCAGCTCTGTCAAGCTGTCTGTACCCTACAGCCTCTGCTATGTGTGGCAGTTGCACATTGTCGCTGCCGTCGAGGTCGGCGATGGTTCGTGCCACCTTCAGTATGCGGCTATAGGCGCGTGCCGACAGTGACATGCGTTCCATGGCCATACGGAGCATGTCGAGCGACTGGGTGTCTGGCTCGGCATATTGATGAATCATGCGTTCGGTCATCTGTGCGTTGCAGTGTATGCCCTTGTATTCCTTGAAACGCTCCTGCTGGATTTTCCTTGCTGCTATGACACGCTCGCGTATGGCTGCACTGGGCTCTCCTGGTGCTGCCTTTGAAATATCCTTGAAGGGTACTGGCGTTATCTCACATTGAATGTCGATACGGTCGAGCAGTGGGCCGCTAATCTTGTTCATATACTTCTGTATCTGGCCTGGCGTGCATACGCAATGATGAGTGGGGTCGCCATAGTAACCGCACGGACAGGGGTTCATGGAGGCTATGAACTGAAAGTTGCAGGGGTAGCAGATGCTGTATTTGGCACGACTTATGGTGATGTTCCTGTCCTCAAGGGGCTGGCGCAGTACCTCAAGAGTGTGCTTGTTGAACTCTGGTAACTCGTCGGCGAACAAAATTCCGTTGTGTGCGAGGCTGATTTCTCCTGGCATGGGATTGGTACCTCCACCTACGAGAGCTACTTCAGAGATGGTATGGTGGGGACTGCGGAACGGGCGGCATGAGATGAGTGACGAGTCTTGTGACAGCTTGCCTGCTATGCTGTGTATCTGCGTGGTCTCCAAGCTCTCGGCCAATGACAGTGGGGGTAGTATGGAAGGCAACCGTTTTGCCATCATCGACTTGCCGCTTCCAGGGGGCCCGATCATGATGAGGTTGTGGCCTCCTGCCGCTGCCACCTCGAGGGCGCGCTTGACGTTCTCCTGTCCACGGACATCAGAGAAGTCGAGGTCGAATTTGTATTGTCTTTCATAGAATTCCTTCCGTGTGTCAACAACCATTGGCGAGAACTCCCTCTGCCCGGTGATGAAGTCGATGACCTCGGTCATTGTCTCCATGCCGTACACCTCAAGATTGTTGACTACAGCAGCCTCCTTAACGTTGGCTTTTGGTACTATCAGCCCCTTGAAATGCTCTGCCCTGGCTCTGATTGCTATGGGTAGTGCTCCTTTGACAGGCTGCAGTCTTCCGTCGAGGCCAAGTTCTCCGACCATCATGTATGAGGAGAGGTTATCGCCGGCGATTTTCTCATCGGCAGCCAGTAGCGCAATTGCCAGCGGCAGGTCGAAGCTGCTGCCTTCCTTGCGTAGGTTGGCGGGCGCCATGTTGACGGTGATGTCTCTTCTTGGAAAGGCGTAGCCATTGGTCTGCATGGCTGCTGCTATGCGGTTGCGTCCTTCCTTGACGGCCTCGTCGCCCAGTCCAGTGAAATGGTACATGATGCCTGGGACGATGCTTACCTCTATGGTGACGGTGTTCACATCCAGTCCGTTTACGGCTGCGCTGTATGTCTTTACGAGCATAGTGGCAATGGTGAATAAGGTTTGGTTTGTTATGGGGGGAGTTGCAGGAGCTACGGTGTTTAGCTCTGTATTACAGCAACTCCTCGATCTTGCGCATGAGCTCTTGCGAGGAGATGTTGCGTTCAATGATTTTCCCGTTTTTCAGCAGTATGTTCGATGGTATGCTGTACAGTCCCAGTGTCCTGACGGTCTTGCTCTCGAACATCAGTCCATCGCAGACGGTACTCCATTTCACGGAGTCGCGTTCGAGGAATGAGTTACAAGACGCCTGTGCTGCATCTACGGAGAAGCCTATTACGCAGAGCTTGTTGCCCGCTTTGTCCTTCATCTGCTTGAGCCTGCGCTGCATCTCCGTGCTCTCGTAGTTCCATGATGCCCACAGGTAGATGACTCCTACGGCCGCTTTGGTGATTTCTGCTGAGCTGACGGTATTGCCCGATGTGTCAGTACAAGAGAATTTCGGCAGTTTAGCCCCGCTGACCGTAGCAGCGAGTTCGTTTACCTGCTGTGCAAGGCGTGCCACATTTCCGTTGCGTGGTTGCCTGTCGTGCAGGGTGGCAAGCAGCTTGCGTGCCTGTGCGTAGTCGGGCGACGGTGTGGCGACGAAGTATTTCCTAACTATCCACAGCGCAGCCTCGGAGTCGGCGTTTTTCTGTGCGAACGCTGCCGCCGCTGCTATGGTCTGCTGTGGTGAGAGTCCAGACACTTGCTTGCGGAATGACGTCATCAGCTCGTTGTCCCGAGTACCTTCTGTTTCCAGTTCCCTGAGCAGCGATGCGTCTCCCGTTACCTTGACGCTCTTGCCTGGTGCTGCGAATACGGGCTGCTCATAGAAGTTGGGGAATACGATGACCAGCGTGCCCTGCTCTGTGCATGGTATCTCGTATGCGAACCTTCCTCCGACAATCTTCACTGTGTCGATACCGTTGAGCAGGCCGTCGGTGCTATACACATAGAACTCACCCTGGTTGAGGTGCAGGAGTCGTCCTTCAAGCTTGAAATGCTTTCCGTCGACACCACAGGAACACACAACCAGGGTGAGCAGTATAGAATATAGAAAATTCCGTATCATACGGCCATGCTTACTTGCTGACCTTGACCAGCTCCAGGTCGTTGGCAGCATATGCGGCCAGTGACGGGTCTTTGCTGATGGCGAGCTTGAGAGCCTCAGAAGCTGTCGACACGTTACCCTGACGGGCATTGACGATGGCAGTGAGGTATTCGGTCATGGCATCACGGTTCTTGATGGCGTGGAGTGTGGCCACAGCCTTGGCATAGTTCTTGTTGAGGATCTGTGCCAGAGCTGCGCTGTTTGAGATAGAGTTCTCAAGGTTCTGCTCGGCCTGTGCGTAGTTGCCCTTGGCGATGTTGATGTTGCCCAGAACATCGTTGAAGCCGTTGGCATCAACAGCCTTACTGAGTGAGCTTTCTGCCTTCACGATATCTCCGTCGCGCAGAGCCATGAGTGCGAGGATGCCGTTAGACTCCGGAGCCTTGGCGTTGCAGTTGAAAGCCTTCTGCAGATACTGGTTAGCCTTGGCGTTATCACCATTGCTAAATGCGATGGCAGCCAGGTTGTTATAGGCGCGATAGTCCTTGTCGTAAAGCTCGGCAGCCTTCTTGTAGATAGCCTCCATGTCGGTAGCGTCCTGCTGCAGGCTTGCAGCGTAGAGCAGCTCATCGGCAGAGAGCTTGGTGGCGTCGGTCTTGTACTGCTCCATAATCTGCTCATCGCTTCTGCCAATGGTCTCGTAGTTGATGATGAGGCGTGAGCGGCGAAGCTCTGGGAGGATGCCGTCGGCAAGCTCACGGAATACGGCGCTCATGTTACGGATCTGACGCTCGCGCTCCTCTGGGTCCTTATACATTGAGAGCACTCGGAGAATTACGTCCTTGTCCTGGATGTTGCTTACCTGCACGAGCTTCTGGAAACCTTCCCAGTCCTGTGCGGTGTATCTTGCGCTAACAGGAGCCTCCACTTTGGTCTCCTTGAGCTGCTTCTTTACATACTGCTCGCTGTTGTCCTGACGCTTGCTGGCCAGTTTGTCGTTGAAGTCGAAGCCACCCTCTGGTGAGGCGTAAGCCAATACTTCTATGTTGCGTACATTCAGACCCTCGCGGTCGGCGTTAATCTCCTTGAGCATGTTGACGAACTCCTGTACAGAGTTGTTCTTAAGCTCGCTCTTACGAAGATTGGCCTGGTTGACGAGGAACATGATGTTGGCTTCCTGCTTCTTCTCCCTTACACGCTGGAAAGAGTCTGGTGCTATGCATGCTCCGCCATTGAGCAGGGTCTGGCGATACAGCTCAGAAGTAGCTACGACGCCATAGGCAACCTTCACTGCTGGCATGTCAACCTTCTTGTTGCCCAACTTTGCATCGAAAGAGAGGTACATGTCGCTCTTCTCCATTCCGGGAGCATACTTGAAGTTGGTCTTCATGCTGTAGCGTCCGCCCACCTTGTAGGAAACGGTGCGGTCATTGCCCATAACTTTCTCACCCTGGAAGGTTGCACCTTCACCACGTGCCACCTTCCCATCGGCATAACGCAACTCAGGTGTTACGGTGATGACAGCCTTGGTCTTCATGTACTTGGCAGGGAAGCTGGCGCTTACCGATGCAGGGATTTCTCCACCCTGTGTCTCAAGAGGTACAGGGGTAACAGTGAAATTGTCAGCAGACAGAGGTCCTAATTTAGAACATGATGATAGTACAAACAATGTACATGCTGACAGAATAAAAATTACATTCTTGCGCATAATATAATAAAGGTTTTAGAATGTGCCGCGAGCGGGACTCGAACCCGCACGGCCATTTCTGGCCAAGGGATTTTAAGTCCCTCGTGTCTACCAATTCCACCATTGCGGCAGGTGGGCTAACTATTAAGAGGAGCGGAAAACGGGACTCGGACCCGCGACCCCGACCTTGGCAAGGTCGTGCTCTACCAACTGAGCTATTTCCGCATAGAAGAATATTGACTGCAAAGTTAAGGCTAATTATCGTGATAGCCAAATGTATTTACACTATTTAACTAACAATTGGCGTCATAGCGGCTGAAAAGCAGACCATAATCAGTTCACGTTGAGGATACCATATGGTCCAGTTGTTGAGCAGCGGTATCTGGTCAGCTTGTTACCCTTGTCACCCTCGATTATAAATCCCCCTCCATTGAGGTCGTACTTCCTGCCGCATTTCCCGCAGGTGCCCACACCAACAGTGTTTATGCTGATGGGATAGCTTTTCAGTGGAAGGGCATTTGGGCTGAAACAGTTGGGGCACTCACGGTCGTATGCGTATAATATAGCGTCTACGGAATTGCCGTAGCCTACAATCAGTCCACCGTTCTTGCCAAGTACGAGGCTCCTGCGCTCGTCTACGGCATTGAATATAGACTCGCTACGGTTGCCCTGATTGTTCTCGAATACGAAATAGCGTGCCCCCGATTTCTGCGAGGTGGTGATAGAGACGAATGTGCCCGAGTAGAGAGTGAGCGCACTTGCCAGGGTTGGGTCTTGGTGTACGCTGTTATCGAACACCAGATAACATGGAGAGCTGTCGTACTCAAACTCTGAGTCGCCACACGACAATATGCCGGCCATAATTATAGCCGGCACAATAAGAATAGTCCAATGATATACTTTCAGTCTTCTCATATCCACATCTTCTTGTCCTTTCACCTAAGGCAATGACAGCAGGGCAGCCTCTGCCTCGTCAACCCTCTGGAAATGGAACTCCTCAAGTATGCCTTCCATCAGGACCGTTATCCTGTCGTTGCACAAGTTGCCGATGGAGCCTTCGTGAGTGTGGTGGATATTGCGGTCGGCTTTGAACGTCCCGGCCTCAATTTCCAGTCCTACGGTTTTGTAAGCGTCGCGGAAGGGCATGCCGGCGGCAGCAAGCTTGTTTACTTCCTCGACAGAGAACATCGGGTCGTACATGGGGTTGTCGAGGATATGCTCGTTGACCTCCATCTGGTTTATGATGTATGCAGCCATCTGCAGGCAGTCTGCCAGCTCGTCGAAAGCGGGCAGGAACACCTCCTTGATAATCTGCAGGTCACGGAAATAGCCTGTGGGCAGGTTGTTCATTATCAGCGTCACTTGCTGCGGTAGCGCCTGTAGCTTATTGCATTTTGCCCTTATCAGCTCGAAGACATCCGGATTTTTCTTGTGCGGCATGATGCTTGAGCCGGTCGTACACTCCTTTGGCAGCTTCACGAACGAGAAGTTCTGGCTGTTGAAGAGGCATGCATCGAATGCCATTTTCGCAACCGTTCCTGCTACCGATGCCATGGCGAAAGCCACATTGCGCTCCGTCTTTCCTCGTCCCATCTGCGCATATACCACGTTGTAGTCCATAGAGTCAAAGCCCAGAAGTCGAGTTGTCATAGAACGGTCAAGGGGGAACGAGCTGCCATATCCGGCAGCCGAGCCGAGAGGGTTGCGGTTGGTCATGCGATAGGCTGCCTGCAGGAAGAGCATGTCGTCGGCGAGGCTCTCGGCGTGTGCTCCGAACCACAGTCCGAACGATGACGGCATGGCAATCTGCAGATGCGTATATCCCGGCATGAGAATATCCTTGTACTGCTCGCTCTTGCCAATCAGCTCGTCGAAGAGCTGCTTCACGGCAACGACGATGTCGCGCAGACGCCTGCGTGTGAAAAGTTTCAGGTCTACGAGCACCTGGTCATTACGCGACCGTCCGGAGTGTATCTTCTTGCCAATGTCTCCAAGCTTGCGTGTGAGCATAAGCTCCACTTGTGAGTGGACATCCTCCACACCGTCCTCGATTACGAAGTCGCCGCTCTCGCACAAGGCGTATATAGAGCGCAGCTCGGCGAGCAGCAGCTTCAGCTCGTCAGCCTGGAGAAGTCCTATCGACTCCAGCATGGTGATGTGAGCCATAGAGCCTATGACGTCGTATTTGGCGAGATAGAGGTCCATCTCGCGGTCCCGGCCGACAGTGAAGCGTTCTATTTCCTTGTTTATCTCAAAATTCTTTTCCCAGAGTTTCTGTGCCATGTCGTTATAGTGGTTAGTGTGTATCCCTATTCGTACCTGATCATCTGCAGTGCGTCGGCAATCTTCTCAAGGCCCTCCTGCAGGGGCTTCGATACCATTCCCTTGATGAAGGGGTTCAACTCGGCCTTAATTGTTAGCTTCATCTTGCTGGAGCTCTCGGTCACTGGCAATATCTGTATCCAGAAGTTGAATGCCAGCGGGCTCTCCTCGGTTGCGAACTTGATACACTTCGGCTCCTCGCGGTCAACGATGCGCAGTCTTACCGCTCCCATAGGCGTTGACAGCGACAGGCTGTCGGCATCAAACGACAAATCCTTGAGTTTGTCGGCAGGGATGCGGTCTTTCACCTTATTAACATTATTAAGGTCGCACAACATGCCGTATACCGACTGTTGGGAATAGGGGATTTGTCTAACGGTACTTTCAAATGTTGCCATACACGGTTTATTTTTTCCAGTTTGCGGGATCCTTGCGCCACTCGTTAAGCACCTCGACATCAGTCTCGGCGATATATCCTGTCTCAAGAGCCTGGGCCACCACATGCTCGTAGTCGGTGAGGGTGATGAGCTTAACACCTGCCTCAGCGAAAGCCTGCTCGGCAACAGGGAAGCCATAGGTATATGATGCAACCATGCCCACAACCTCGCAACCAGCCTGGCGCAGGGCCTCCACAGCCTTTAGCGAGCTGCCGCCTGTTGATATGAGGTCCTCAACGACAACAACCTTCATGCCTGGTTTCACCTCGCCCTCGATGAGGTTAGCCAACCCATGGTCCTTTGGCTTTGAGCGCACATACGAGAATGGCAAGTGCAATGCGTCGGCGACGAGGGCTCCCTGTGCTATGGCACCTGTGGCAACTCCTGCCACTCCCTCAGCGTCGGCGAAATGCTCGAGTACGGCATGTACCAGCTCCAGCTTCACAAAGTTGCGAAGCTCAGGGAACGACAAGGTCTTGCGGTTATCACAATAGAAAGGAGACTTCCAGCCGCTTGCCCATGTGAACGGGTCGTTAGGCTGAAGTTTTATGGCCTTTACATTCAAAAGGCGTGAGGCGAATTCTTTTTTCAAGCTGTCCATAATATAATGTTTTGAGTGTAATCAGCTGCAAAGATAGTGCAAATGAGCGAAACAACAAAGAAAAAAGTTTTTCTTTTTGTTTCCGAGTGCAGCCTATCTTATCCAAAGATAGTGCAAATGAGCGAAACAACAAAGAAAAAGGTTTTTCTTTTTGTTTCCGAGTGCAGCCTGTCTTATCTAAAGATAGTGCAAATGAGCGGAATTACAAAACAAAAGAATGATATTTGGTCTATCTTCGAAAAAAAATCGGGCAAATAGTTTTGCCATGTGAAGGAAAGTACTTATATTTGCAGCCGATTCCTAAGAATCACGACAATGACAACAATTATCATCAAATCAAAGAAAACAAACGTTTATCACTCTGGTGCCTCGGGAGGCCTCGTCCCGAGGCAGAAGTAAACGTATGTGTTCTTTGACTTAATGATACAATTATGTCAAGCCGGAGGCGGCTTGATTAGTTTTTCGGAACTCCAATTATCTTGTTGGTAAACGTGTGGCCTCACACTTTTTAGGTTTGTCCCGTAGCACAGTTATGGCGACGGGGTGGACTATCAACAGCATGTCGTAGATATGCGAAACTGTAATTATTTAATTGTTATTGCCATGATTGAAATATTAAGGAAAACAGGCTCCACGTCTAAGATGGAGCCAAATATGTCAGATTTCACATTCAGTAAAATCAATATTACTGTCGGCACCACCGACATGAAGACGAGCAACACACCGCCCTATGTCTTCCAGCAAGATAATCTCCCAATTGTAATTGACATTGACAACATAAGTTGCAAAAGCGAGCCTGACGGTCAGTCGTTCAGGATAGAACTGCTCCGGCGTGGGAGCGCCGACCCTCTCTACCAGACAGAATACTCGCCTTCCTTTGACGGCGACTATTTCCTGCATACCATTGATGACATTGCCGACAAACTCACACCAGGCATCTATCGACTGCGGTTGTCGAACATCACGCCAGACACTCCCGATGTCCGCCTGTTGTCCGACGCTTGCTCGTGCAGCTATTCATTCGTGGTGCTTGCCAGCGGCGAGAGTCTCGACCATCCTGCCATCACCAATGCCACGGCAACCATAGCCAATGGTCGGGAACTGGTGTTGAGTATGGACAGCAGGTGGAGTGTTGGACAAAAGGATGTCTTCGACATCTATTGCCACAACAGCTCGCTCATGCTCGTGGCACAAGGAAGTTGCATGCCGAGGAAACGCACTGCGGGAAGGAATTTGCGTGTGGTGGTGACAGCTGCGCACCCGTTGGCCGATGGCGCATACGCATGTCTGGTAACCCATAACGGTGAGCCTTTCGCGAGGGTAGACCTGACGGTGCATGGCGGCAGGGATGTCCGAGTAGCGGGATTGGGGAGCATCAGTCCCGGAAGTCACGACCATGTGATGGCAGGCAGACTGATACAGGATGTCCACGACAGCAAACTGTGGAAGAGACTCAGGGACACCGTAGGCTGCGGACAGCTTAAACGGCATGCTTTGGACTATTGCCGTATGGCCATTCACAACGAGATTAGAAGGTTGCACGAGGTTGCTGCCATCTGGCGTTGCGACCACCACTTCATAATAGGCGAGCCTGATGCGGCCACGAGAACAGCTATAGAGCGCTTTGCCAATATTGCCATGCCTGGGAAGTTTTTCAAGAGCGTTGACGCATCACGCCTTACCCAGTCGTCGAATATTGCTGACCCCATGGAGGAAGTCCGCGACAGGATGAGCGACACGGGCAATGTGCTGTGCATATATGGTGTCGGCTCGCTACTATGGGCAGCAGGCCGTCAGGTTGGAGCGTACATAGAGGAGTGTATGGTCAGCGGCGATGCGCCCACGATATTCTTCCTCGGCAACAGGTCGGAGATAGAGCAGCTGAAGGAGCAATATCCCGTCATGGCTGGTAAGGTGCCGGCAGAAAACATGGTGGAGATAGAGCCGCTGACGGCAGACGAGATTATGTATGGCATACAGCAAGAGCTTGAAAGCCGTGAGCTGACATTGTCAGAAGAGGCTGCGGAAACTATAGAGAGTGGGTTGCGGAAAAGGGCTGAGGCAGGACTGTTGGGTAACAAGACCTCGGACTACTGTGTGCGCTTTGTCGAAGAGTCACTCATGGAGGGCTTCCGCAAGAGGATGATAACATCCTGCTTCACGGCCACTGGTGACATCCACCATGCGCTCACCACTATAGAGGCTTGCGACATCAGCTGGACACCCATGGGATGTGGCAGCAGCAATATTGCCGACAGCCTGGAGGATATAAACGGAATGGTGGGACTGAAGAGCGTGAAGACTACCATCAGGAACATCGCCATGAAAGCGATGTTCGACAACAGTAGGACGGAGGTGAGAGGCATGCGTACTGCCAATTGCCATCATCTGATATTCACAGGCAATCCGGGCACAGGAAAGACCACCGTGGCAAAGAAGCTCGGCAAGGTGTTCCATGCGCTGGGTATTCTCTCCAAGGGCAATGTCGTGGTGGCCGAGAGGAGCACTATCGTCGGACGCTACATCGGGCAGACGGAGCAGAACATGCAGCGTCTGCTGGAGCAGGCGCGCGGCAACGTGCTATTCATCGATGAGGCATATACTCTCGTCGACACTTCCGATGACCGCAAGGACTACGGCTACAGGGCCATAGAATGCCTGCTCACCGTGCTCTCGAATAAGAATCCAGATATGGTGGTCATCATGGCGGGATATGCCAAAGACATGGACAGGATGCTGGATGCCAATCCCGGACTGCGAGGCCGGTTCCCACATCATCTTCACTTCGATGACTACAGTGTTGAGGAGCTTATGGAGATTGGTGTCAACTACCTTTCTGCCAACGGGCTTGCCATAACGCCTGATGCTGCAGCCGCTATGCGCCAGCTTGTTGAGGGGCAGACCGCCAACAAGGGTCGTGATTTCAGTAATGCCCGCTGGATGGAACAACTTGTCGACGCAGACATCATCCCTGCCGTTTCTGAGCGTATCTTCTCAGCCACGTATGATGGTGAGGCTGCAATATGGGAGGTGACGGACGCTGACATAAAGGCCGTAGCGGCAAAATATGCACAGAAAGAACCCAAGAGGAAAATAGGGTTTTGATGGGGTAAGGTCGAAGGACTAAGGACTAAGGTCAAAGGTCGAAGGACTAAGGGAGCCTTCCCCTGGCAACCTTAAATGGGAGGGAGAGGATAGGACAATAATATAGGGG
>CAMEKH010000018.1 GCA_945921235.1 uncultured Prevotellaceae bacterium
AAAGTCACTTGCCACATCGACAAAGAAATAATGTTCACCCCCGTGACCGATGGTGAACATTTCAATGCTATAGGAACGGATTTCACCGTTTTCGACATCAATTCATCGAAAGCAAAACAATATGGATTTGTGATGAATCTGCCCGAAAACCGCCGATTGGTGTGCCTCGGCGACGAGCCTTTCAACGAGCGCAACAGGCAATACGCCGAGGGTGCCGACTGGCTGCTCAGCGAGGCTTTTTGCCTCTATTCGCAGCGCGAGCATTTCAAGCCCTACGAGAAGTATCACAGCACGGCTCTTGATGCCGGAGCACTTGCCGAGAGCCTCCACGCAAAGAATCTGCTACTCTACCACACCGAGGACGAAACTCTCGCCACACGTCGCACCGCCTACGCTGCCGAAGCCGCAACCCGATTCTCGGGCAATATCATTGTGCCCGACGATTTGGAGCGAATAATGCTTTAATCCTTGGGCTGAACATAGCGTGTGCCGTCGATTACCGATTGTAGCAAGCTACGCACTTCCTCCTTGTAGATTCCTCCCTCGTGTGCCTTGTAAGAACCCACATAGAACGTTGGCACATAATAGTAGTCGAAACGGTCGGCAAATTCCGGCTGCTCCAATTCATCTACTTTCTCTATCTCTATTTTGCCAAACTCCGGATTTTCCGCCACCAATTCATCAATATAGGCAAATGCCCTCTTGCAGAACGGACACCGTGGCTGATAGAACATCATTATCTTCTCCATAGCTATTGTCCTCCTTGCTCATTTCACACTTATCTCATCGATAAAGACAAACCCGCCCCAACCCGGCAGATTATGCCACTGGGGGAGTTCCTTCACCGTCTTTACCACAAGGTTGATATATCTCACTTTCTGCTTCTTAAATGGCAACTTGTGAGTCACAACGCCATATTTAAGCTCTTTATTCACCTCGGGATAGGTTTCATCGACTACGGTCTTGAATTTTTTGCCGTCGGTCGATAATTTGAGCACCACACCGCCGGCATCGACTACACAGTCGCTTTGGAATATGCAGCAATTGAATGCCACCTCGCTGAGCGGCATAGCCTTACCGAGGTCGATTGTCACATCGCAATCCTTTTGGTAGAAACCGAGCCAACGTCCTGAGCGATAACTGCCATTTCCACGAATACCGTCGACAAGCGTCGGTCCTCCGGCATAAGTATAAGAGTGCCACGGAGCGTTGTTGAGCGTGATTTTGCTGAAAGTAGCAGGATTCACCTCTATTGTGTCGCAATAGGTGCGCCCCTTAGTGCCATCGGCATCGAAAGTAGCCGCCTTAATTATGGCATCAGCATTAACCAGGAAACTATCGTGGAATATCGGCGATTGTAGCGTAGGCTCAGAGCCATCGAGAGTATAGTGAATGGTGCGTCCGGGCAAAGTTTCAAGGTCCAACCTCATAGCCTTCTGCTCCGGCAGAGTGGTATATTTTGCCGACACATCAGCAAGATGACGCGCATAGTTATAGCCGCGATTGTCGTAAATGCTCAAGAGTGCCGGAATACGCTTCCTGAACGAAGCGAAATTCTTCAGCTCAGGCTTTGTCCACACTGTTTCGGCAAGTGCCGCAATGCGAGGAAGCTCCATATATTGCACCTGCTTGAAATCGGTGATATACTCGGTCCACAAGTTAGCTTGCGCACCACACACGAGCTTAGCTTTCTCGCCGGTGAGCTGCTTGGGAATAGGTTCAAACTCATAGACCTTCTCCACCGGAATATATCCGCCAATGGCAAGCGGCTCATTTTGCACGTCTTTAGCTTGATAATAGTCGAAATATAAGTGAGTATTCGGCGATAAAATCACGCGGTTGCCACGTTCGGCACCTTCAATGGCACCTGCATCGCCGCGCCACGAAGTCACAATGGCATCGGAGGGAATGTCGCTTTCGAGAATCTCGTCCCAGCCAATCATCACTCTACCACGCTTCTTCACCACATTGTAGGCATAGTGGGTCACATAACCTTGCAGACGGTCGTCGGCTGAGAATTTGCCTTTGGCAGTAATACCCTCGGCTTTTATCCGAGCCTGACACTTCGGGCACTCATGCCAGCGCGACTTAGGGCACTCATCGCCACCGATATGTATATACTTCGAAGGGAAAATATCCATAATCTCATTCAAAACGTCGCTTATGAATAGCATCGTTGAGTCATTTCCTGCGCAAAGCACCTCGGGAGAAACGCCCCACTGTGTCCACACCTCATATGGACCTCCGGTACACCCAAGATGCGGATAAGCGGCAAGAGCTGCAACCATGTGACCCGGCAAATCCACCTCGGGAATAACATTGATATATCGCTCGGCGGCATAGCGCACAATCTCCTTTGCCTCCTCCTGTGTGTAAAATCCGCCGTGGGGCTTTCCATCATATTTCCCGCTGTTACGTCCTATCACGGTCTCTTTGCGCATAGAACCTATAGTGGTAAGTCGAGGATATTTCTTTATTTCTATTCGCCACCCTTGGTCGTCGGTAAGATGCCAGTGGAAAGTGTTCAGGTTGTGCAAAGCAAGCATATCGATAAACGTCTTCACCTCATCGACGCTGAAGAAGTGGCGGCTTACATCGAAATGTGCTCCACGATAACCGAAGCGCGGCATATCGAGGATTCTAACTGCCGGCAGCTCCACAGCTTTCGCTTTTGCCACAGGGAGAGATTTGCGCAGCGTCTGTATGCCGCGGAAAAGTCCGGCAGGTGATGCGCCGTCGATTACCACACTATCGGCACACACGCTGATGCTGTAAGCCTCATCGTTGTCGTTGTGGAGTGTAGTGCGCAGTTTCACAGGTTTTCCGCTTCCATTCACAGCCACATCGATTCCCGTCGATTCCTTGATGTATCGGGCAAGAAACTCGGCATTGCGCACAAGTTCATCGCCCGAAGCATTGATGCTTGTGCCGGCGTCGAGCACAAAAGGCTTGGCACTGAGCTTCACCACCTCATTGGGCAAAGGAATCACATCGTAGCACGCCGTCTGTGCGGCGGCACCGGTCCACGCCATAGTAGCGGCAAGGACAATCCACAATTTCTTTATCATAATCTTTATATTTGTTTTTTTATATATATTTAATTCTCAAAATGCTTGTTATGCGCCATTTACCCTAACTTTAAGAGTGGGGGGCAAAGCAACGTGCCCTGCACGAAACCCCGTTGAAGGTGAAGTGCCGGGCACGCCGAATAAGTTTCGTTGCTCCAAAGATATTCAAAATCGGTTAAAAAAGCAAATTGCCATGAAATATGCTGACATTGCCACACTATCCTATGCGATTTTCTGCCAAAATCACAATTTTTCCAATATTTGCCAACATTGGTACAAGCCTCTCGGCACATGGAAGCAACCCTTCCACTTGCCGCCCTTGCCATCGAGGAGAACCTCGCCTCGCCTATTCAAGTAGCCGTACCACTCAGGGTATTCAGTGTCTTTAAAGTGAGTCCACACATAGTCGTGCACACGCTCAAACCATTCAAGGCAACGCTTGTCGCCGGTGAGCTGATAGCCCTTAATCATCGAAATAAGCGTCTCGATATGCACCCACCACAATTTCTGGTCCCACTCAAGTTCCTGAGTAGGATGCCCGTGAAGGTCCATAAAATAGAAAATACCTCCAAACTCCTTGTCCCAGCCATATTCAGCCATGCGAATAGCCGTGTCCTTAGCTTTCTCAATCAGCTCCGGACGATTAAGCCGCTTCCCAAGGTCCATAATGAACCACATAGCCTCAATGGCATGACCTGGATTCATATGACGACCGTCCATGCAATCCACCAGTGAACCATCATCACCCACATTCTCCACCACAAGTCCGCCAAGCTCCGGGCGCAGGAACACGTCCATCACCTCATGAATGCACGCATCGATAGTCTTCTGCATAAATTCCGGCTCAAGTAGCGGCTCTATTTCAAGGGCAAGATTACACAAAATCATGGGTAGTGCAAAATTCTTGAGTCCTCGAGTGCCGGGGTGTAACTTGTTCCACTTTCCTTTAGGATTATCGACCTTCGACAAAATAATATCGAAAGTCTTCTTCGCTATATCGGCATATTCTTTGTTCCCTGTGGCAATGCTGAGCTGACCGAAAGCCATAGTGGAAAAAGTATAGGAGAATATGTTGTAAGGCTCCACAAGCGGCTTTCCATCGCGAGTGAGCGAAAAATACCAATTGTAGCAGCCATCGTGACCGTATTTTTTCAAAAACTCTCCGCCCTGCACGGCAGCATCGAGCCATTCTTTGCGTTTTTCAACCTTATTATAAAGCATAGAGAACATCCACACTTCACGTCCTTGAAGCCAGATGAATTTATCGGTATCGTAGACTTCACCTTTTCGGTCCAAACAGGTGAAATATCCGCCAAATTCTCTGTCTTGAGATTTCTCAAGCCAGAATGGAAGCACAGAATCGAGCAACTCCGACTTGTACTGTTCCGCTAATTTCCTAAAATCAGTCATTTTATCAATATATAGATAATTAATTATTTTTTAGTCCAATACTTTTCAATTTCTTCAAGCGATTTTCCTGTGGTTTCGGGCACAAGCCTCCACATAATGAGCATATAAGGCACGCACATTGCGGCAAAGAGCAGGAATGTGCCTGCCGGAGTGAGTGTCTCGAGCAGCCACGGCGTGAGCTGACCGATAAGATAGGTTCCTATCCACAGCGACAACCCGGCAATGCTCATAGCTATGCCGCGCACTTTCACCGGATACATCTCACTGAGAATCACCCACACCACTGCGCAAATGGAAATTGCACAGCTGAATATGTAGGCAAGGAAGAACGTGAGCAGGAACAAACTCGATATGCCCATCTCCACTCCGAATGTGAAATAGAATGCAATGAGCAGCAACGACACTATCATGCCGCTCACTCCCCAGTAGACGAGCTGTTTGCGCCCCACTTTATCAATAATGACAAGTGCAAGAACCGTGGTAAGTGTGTTCACAAGTCCTATCATCACTTGATAGAACAGCGAATCGCCGCCGCTGAGTCCTGAATCTTCGAAAATCTTCGGTCCGTAGTAAAGCACGGCGTTCACGCCCATAAACTGCCCCAATATAGCTATCGCCACGCCTATCACCAATGCCTTGAAGATACCTGGTGTGAACAGCAGACGCCAATTGCCCGACGTTTCTTTGCCACTCACCTCACGCGAAGCCTTCACTTGCTCATCTACATCGGCAGGGAGCAAATACACGCGCTTGAAGGTGCTGCGGGCATGGTCGAGGTCGCCCTTGAGAATCTGCCAGCGCGGACTTTCGGGTATCACGAAAATCACTATAAAGAACAGCAACGCCGGAAAGGTTTCCATTCCAAGCATTCCTCGCCACACTTCGCTCACAAGGAGCTTGTCGGCCCACCCGCTCAGTTCAGCACCGCTAAGCGAATAGTTGAGCAATCCATAGTTCACAAGATATGCCCCGAGGAAACCCACAGTGATTGCAAGCTGGTAGCACGACACAAGCCGTCCGCGATACTGTGCCACGGCAAGCTCGCTGATATAAAGCGGGCAAATTATCGATGCTATACCTATGCCCACACCGCCGATAATGCGATATGCCACAAGTTCATTGAGCGTGCCGCTCACGGCACACCCTGCCGCCGACACGGTGAAGAGCAATGCCGAAACAATCATCGACCGCTTGCGCCCTATGGTATCGCCCATATATCCGGCTACAAGCACTCCGGCTATGGAACCTATTAGTGCGCAACCCACATACCACCCCACGGCTATTGTGTCGAGGTTGAATTGAGCCGCCACCATTTTCGTAGTGCCCGAAATCACTGCCGTGTCGTAGCCGAAAAGAAAACCTCCTATGGCGGCAACTACCGACAGGAAAATGAGATATGCGAAATTATATTGTTTCATCGATAATAATAATTAATTGAATATTATTCGTTTTATTGGCATTTGTATTACTTTGTAGACTTCCGCTTTCACTTTATTCCGAAATACTCTTTATAGCGGTCATAGAGATGCCCTGCTTGCAGATATGCCGATTGCGGACTCATAAAGTGGCTGAATTCGAAGGTTATCGCCTTGTCGTAGCCGGCGCGCTGTGCGGCTTCGAGCTTCAATCGCAACTTATCGAACTTTATAGGCAAGAACTTGATGGGCATATCGCGGTCGAAGGTTTCGGCATTGGTCCAGCACTTCATTCCATACTTGTCGGCAAGCCGCTTGTTCACCGTGAAAAAAGCATCAAGCTCATCGTAATCGATATGCCCGTCTTGGAATGCACAGGCATCGACTACATCGTGTATTCCATCGAAAATCTCGTCCCATTCGCGCTCATGCTGCTGCACGCTCACTGCATCATCTTTGGTGAGCTTGGAGCCGCTCGCCATAACGGCTTTTTTGCCATCAATCCACGGCGATATAAATGTGGGAAGCCCGCCCGAAACATCTTTGCACTGCTTTCCCATGGCATGAAATGCTCCTATCGCACCTTTGGTGGCACGACTTATCTCGCCGCTTATATACCAACCGCCGAAACTCTTGTGCTTGCTGCCATAGTTTTGCCATACTTCATCTATCACGTATTTATTATCCTCTATCTCCCACGACAGGTCGCCGGTGTCCCAGTAGCGCCCCGAATCGTAAAGCCCGAAGTAGAATTTCATGCCATACTTGTCGGCAAGCGTCAGGAACATTTCCAAGAGGTCTTGCGACGGCATATAGCAACCTTTTTTTATGAGATATGGCGAATTATAGGTGATAAACTTGCGGTAACCCGAGCGTATCATTATCACCGTGTCGATTCCTATGGCTTTCATATTGCGGAAATCAGCGTCCCACTCCTTCACGCCCCAATTCTGGTGGGGTATGTCGTGAGAAATTTCATCGAGAAATGTTCCGGTAATTCTAAGCCCGTTGTTCTTCTTCACGAGCATAAAACTATCGGCATCTACCGCAGCTCCCACATGCGCCTCTTCAGGTACATTTTTCATGCTCATAAGTGCCGGAAGCGCTGCTCCCGCTACTCCCGCAAGGGCAAGGTCTTTCAAGAATTTTCTACGGTCAGTCATTTTTCTTTTCTTTTTTTGCCTTAAATACTCACCTTAAAAACCTTCTTTGCCGTGCACCTGCTATCACAATTATTAAATGCATGTACTATTGTAGCCGTGGCAACTTTTTTATTGAGATTATCAAATTCTGCAAATCTTGTGATTTACATAATTTTATGCAAGGCTTTTAGCTTTTTAGGCTTTCGTTTACTGAGTATTTTTCTGTTTCCACCACAAATATAGCAATAGATTTTAGTAACACCAAATTAATTACTAAAATTTTTTATTTTTTATTCAATTTACTCTTTTCCCTTTATTTTTCAAGATAATTTTCACAATAGCACTATCACACTGCTTGCGCTTATGGAGCTACTCACCTGCCCCGGAACAAATTCTTCTTGTCGACCGAGCTTACCTCCCCATCGCTCACATAGAGGAATCGATGCGGGTCTTCCACCACAATATCGGTGCACGCTTTGTCTACCACAATAGTGTTTTTCTCACCAAAGCAAATATTATTGGTAGTGTTATAATAATGACCTGCCAAGTCGCTTTTTATAGAGAAATACATTCCTTTGCAATTCTTCATATAAATCACATGCGGCGACTTTATGCTCTCCGACATTCGCAAATCGCGGAAATTACAGTTGCACCAATTCTCCAACCCGTAGAACGGAATTTCCAATCCTTCAAAACCCACACTATAGAACACCAATCCGCAAATAGGGTCGGCTGAATTATACACATTGGTTTTCGGTGCCTTATATACCACTCCATAGCGGCAATATGGCGTAGTGCCTTGCGCATAATCGGCTCCTATTCTGCCGCCGAAGAACTGACACTCCGAAATCCACACGTGTTCATTTTTTCGGTCGATACTGAGGTCGAAAACTATATTTTCCTTGTTGACCAATCGCTGAAAAGTGAATTTGCAATATTGAATCCCTCCATATCGTTGTGCCGATGCCTGATTTCCCTTGAAACGAGGACACAGATTAATCCCTTTGCCGAAATTCTCAATCTCATCGATATAGAAATCACAGTAAAAGCAACTGCCGGTGAGCAAAAGTCCGGAATTGGATTCGGCTTTATCGGCTGTAACAGCCGATTTTATTCTCACTGCTTTAAGCAATAAGTCATTCTTGCTGATTTCAAAAGCCGTGGCACCGCCAAGTGCCACAACATCGCCGCCGAACACCAACGACTCTGTAGCTGAAGCCACTGAAATAACAATAGGCGATGCTACATTGTACTCCGAGCCTCGCGCCACAATGCTCTTCGCCCCCGAGAGTATAGCCCGATTGATAGCCGGAGCACTGTCGAAGCCCGGCACAGATGCCGCTCCCCACCACTCCACAAGGAAATCGCAGGCAAACGAACCTTGTATTTTTATTGCATCAAATATTGGCATGGCAGGAGCTTCTATAGCTCCACCCTTGCCATAAATTGTTCCATTATATATCACTCCACCCTCAAATTTCAGCACGGCCCCTGCAGGCAGAGTAAGCGTCTTACCCGATAAATCAATATCACAATTAATAATATATAAGGTGTTTTTCGAGGCTGAGAACCCGCCGCCCACACTGCTGAAAACGAAGCCCGAAGAGTCGCTCTTCTTGACACTTATACCCAACTTTGAATTCAACGTCGATGATTTAAGTCCACTGCTTTGCGCCACTGCCACTATTGCAATTGTCAAGGCTATCGCCAACGTGGCAACGCACCTGATTTCTCCGAGAGTTCCTTTATTGATTTTCATAAAAAAGTTAATTGACATTTCGACATCAAAATTAATAGAAAAAAGACGTTAACACAACGTAATCAGCGAGAAAAATCAAAAAAAATCATGCTCCGATATATTGCTCGGTGGCAACTCTTGCGTAACTTTGCACTCTGAAATATCCCAACGAGAGCGACTGCCAAGCCCTCTCGCTTTAATCACTTGCAATATGGAAAATTACAACGAACTGAAAGAGCGCTACAGCAGGCAGATGCTTCTGCCTCAAATCGGCGAGAGCGGTCAGCAAAAGCTCGCGGAGGGGAGTGTGCTGCTTGTGGGCGCAGGAGGATTAGGTTCACCGGCAGGGCTATATCTTGCCGCCGCCGGAGTAGGAAAAATAGGTATTGCCGACGGCGATGTGGTGAGTCGCTCCAATCTTGCCCGCCAAGTGGCGCATTTCACATCTGATTTGGGAAGGAAGAAGGTGGAATCAATCGGCGAGAAACTTCATGCCATAAACCCCAATGTGGAGCTTACTCTGCTCGACCGATTCATCGACCAAGGCTCGGCGCGCTCCATTCTGAAAAACTACGACTTCATTATCGATTGCACCGATTCGCTCTGCTCGAAATATATGATAAACGACGCGTGCGTGGAGCTGGGCAAGCCATGCTGCATAGGCGGAGTGTTTCGCTTCGGCGCCCAACTGCTCACCGTGGTGCCCGGCTCGGCATGCTACAGATGCGTTTTCCCCGATGCATCGCCCACCGAGGGTGAAATGTCGTGTGCCATTTCGGGCGTAATGGGAGGAGTGGTAGGAATGCTCGGCTGCATGCAAGCCGTTGAAGCCGTGAAGTTTATAACCGGCTGCGGCACCCTGCTCACCGACCGCCTGCTGATAGCCGACACCCTCAATATGCAGTTTCACACCGTGTCAGTAGCTCGCGATTCCCTATGCCCCACCTGCTCCAAGCACAAGCAAAACACATAAGTACACATTGCTGAGTACAATTTTTCGCTTCAGCAAACAACACGGCACCACCAATTTGAAACATATCAACGCAAATAAAGATTCTTTAAGGAGTAAAATTTCGGTATGTCGCAAAAAATGAGTATTTTTGTTTGCTAAAAGCGCAAATGCCGCATCAGGCACTTGCAGCAACGAAACAAGTAGGAAAAGAAGAAGAAACGAAAAATATGACTGAAGAAGAATTAGAAGAACAGAAGTATTCCGCCAATAATATCCAAGTGCTCGAAGGATTGGAGGCTGTGCGCAAACGTCCGTCGATGTACATAGGCGACACCGGCACAAAGGGTCTACATCACTTGGTATATGAAGTAGTTGATAACTCTATCGATGAGGCTCTTGCCGGATTTGCCACACACATCGAAGTGACCATCACCGAGGATAACTCTATTCAAGTGGTAGACAATGGTCGAGGCATTCCGGTCGATGAGCACGAAAAGCTGCACAAATCGGCTCTCGAAGTAGTTCTGACGGTGCTTCACGCCGGAGGTAAATTCGACAAAGGCTCCTACAAAGTGTCGGGAGGTCTGCACGGCGTGGGTGTGTCGTGCGTGAACGCACTCTCAACTTATCTGCGCGCCGAAGTGCGCCGCGGAGGCAAAATCTATATGCAGGAATATAGCTGCGGTCACCCCAAAGCACCGGTTGCCGTAATCGGTGAATGTGGCGACGACCACGGCACTACAATATATTTCCACCCCGACGATTCAATTTTCTCCGAAACCGTCTACGACTACGATACACTTGCCACTCGCTTGCGCGACTTGGCATTCCTTAATGCCGGTATAACACTTACTCTCACCGACTTGCGCAAAGTAGACGAAGCCGGCAATCCCAAAAAAGAAACATTCCACTCCGAAACAGGACTTGATGAATTCGTGCAATATATCGACTCCAACAAGGAGCACCTTATCGACGATGTGATTCACATCAGCACCGAGCGCCAAGGAATTCCCGTGGAGGTGGCAATGACTTATAACACATCGTTCAACGAGAACATTTATTCGTTCGTCAACAACATCAACACCATTGAGGGTGGTACTCACCTCACAGGTTTCCGTCGCGGACTCGGCGCTACTCTGAAAAAATATGCCGAAGACTCGAAAATGCTCGAAAAGGTGAAAGTGGAAATTAGCAAAGACGACTTCCGAGAAGGTCTTACAGCCGTAATTTCGGTGAAGGTGCTCGAACCGCAATTTGAAGGACAGGCGAAAACCAAGCTCTGCAATAATGAGGTGATAGGCGCCGTGGAATCATCAGTGCGCGAAGCTCTCGGAAACTATCTCGAAGAGCACCCTACACAAGCTAAAACCATCATTGAAAAGGTGATTCTCGCCGCCACTGCACGCCATGCCGCTCAAAATGCACGCATGAAGGTGCAACGCAAGAGTCCGCTCACCGGTGGAGGCTTGCCCGGAAAACTCGCCGACTGCTCCTCGAAGAACGCTGAAGACAGCGAAATCTTCCTCGTGGAGGGTGACTCTGCAGGAGGCTCGGCAAAGCAGGGTCGCAACCGCGAATTCCAAGCCATTATGCCACTGCGAGGCAAGATTCTCAATGTGGAGAAAGCCATGGAGCATAAAGTCTTCGACAGCGAAGAAATCGTGAACCTATTCCGCGCTCTCGGCGTGACAATAGGCACTGAAGACGACCCGAAAGAGGCTAACCTCAGCAAGCTCCGCTACCACAAGATTATCATTATGACCGATGCCGACGTCGACGGTGCTCACATCGCTACGTTGCTGATGACATTTTTCTTCCGCCGAATGCGTTCGGTTATCGAGAACGGATATCTCTATATTGCCACCCCACCGCTCTACAAGTGCGTGAAAGGAAATATTCACGAATACTGCTGGAACGAGCAACAGAAATTCCAATTTATTGAGCGTTACGGCGGCGGTGAGGAGAAACAAGTGAAAATTCAGCGATATAAAGGTCTTGGTGAAATGAACCCCGAGCAGTTGTGGGAAACCACTATGGACCCCGAAACTCGCATCTTGAAACAGGTTCACATCAATGATGCAGCCGAGAGCGACCGCATCTTCTCAATGCTGATGGGCGAAGACGTAGCTCCTCGCCGTGAATTCATTGAGGAAAATGCCACCTACGCCAATATCGACGCATAATTCATAGCACAATTAATAAAAAAAGTTCACCCCTATCGGCTATCACGCCTCAGGGGTGAACTTTTTTGCACTCTGCCACCTTTTCGCCCTATGATATTCCACCGCACGGTAGTAAATCAGCGGGGCAGTTCGAAAAACAAATACGGATTCACGCTTAGTTGCTGAAAACACTGCATGAATCCGTATTTATTTATTATGTAAGGCTCTCTACGAGCACACTTCAGGCATTGCGACCGTGGCAATCTTTATATTTCTTGCCGCTACCGCAAGGACATGGGTCATTGCGACCGATTTTCGGTCCTACGCGCAGTGGCTGCGTGGGGCGGCGGTTCTGATTGCTGCTTTGCATAGCGGCACGCTGCTCGGCTGCTCCGGGATAGCTCTCGCGGCTTTCAGTGTAGCGTGGTTGCTGTCTGCGGCGGTAATCGACAGGAGCCTGGCGCACTTGCGGCGCTTGAGGCTGTTGTGGCTGTTCCTCTTGTGGCTGCTGAACGGGAATCTGTCCGCGCATAAGCATTGCTATGGCTTTGTTATTCATTGTGGTGAGCATCGTCTTAAACAGGTTGAACGACTCGAGCTTGTAAATCAAGAGAGGGTCTTTCTGTTCGTAGCTGGCGTTCTGCACCGACTGGCGCAATTGGTCGAGTTCGCGGAGGTGTTCTTTCCACGATTCGTCAATCGACATAAGCAGAATAGCCTTCTGCCATGCTTTGGCAATGTTCTTGCAACCGGCATTGTAGGCTTCTTCCACATCTACCGTGATGCCAAACACTCGCTTGCCGTCGGTGATAGGCACACGCACAAGTCCTTTAGCTCCATGCTGCTCCACGATTGATGCGAACACAGGCATCGCCACTTCTGCCATGCGGTCGCTCTTGCGGCGCAGGGCGGCTATAGCGGCTTTATAGAGGCTGTCGACTATGTCTTTCTTGTCGAGACTGCGATATTCGGCTTCGCTGAACGGCATATCAATGGCAAACACAGTGAACACCTTCATGCGGAACTCTTGATAATCCTCGGGTGCTCCGAAGCTGTCGACCATATCTTCTATGCTGTCGTAAATCATGTTCATAATGTCGATGCCAATGCGCTCACCCATCAGTGCATGGTGACGGCGAGTGTAGATTACGTTGCGCTGGGCATTCATCACATCGTCGTATTCGAGCAGGTGCTTACGTATTCCGAAGTTGTTCTCCTCCACACGCTTCTGAGCATTCTCAATGGAGCGGGTTACCATAGGAGCTTCGATTCTTTCGCCATCTTTCAGTCCGAGGCGGTCGAGCATCTTCACCACGCGCTCTGATGCGAAGAGGCGCATCACAGTGTCTTCAAACGACACGTAGAATACCGATGAACCCGGGTCGCCCTGACGTCCGGCACGACCGCGTAGCTGGCGGTCGACGCGGCGCGACTCATGGCGCTCCGTACCGATGATTGCCAAACCTCCGGCTTCTTTCACTTCGGGTGTCAGCTTGATGTCCGTTCCACGACCTGCCATATTGGTGGCAATGGTTACCACGCCTTTGCGTCCGGCTTGTGCCACGATTTCCGCCTCACGTTGGTGCAACTTGGCATTAAGCACATTGTGCTGAATGTGTCGCATGGTGAGCATTCGGCTCAGTAGCTCCGAAATCTCCACCGAGGTGGTTCCCACAAGCACCGGGCGACCTTGTTTCACCATCTCCACAATCTCCTCGATTACGGCATTGTATTTCTCTTTCTTGGTCTTGTAGACGCGGTCGTCCATGTCGATGCGAGCCACCGGCTTGTTGGTGGGGATTGTAACCACATCGAGTTTGTAGATATCCCAGAACTCGCCGGCTTCGGTTTCGGCGGTACCGGTCATACCTGCCAATTTGTGATACATGCGGAAATAGTTCTGGAGCGTGATAGTGGCAAACGTCTGAGTGGCGGCTTCCACTTTCACACCTTCTTTAGCCTCGATAGCTTGGTGCAGACCATCGCTGTAGCGGCGTCCCTCCATGATACGTCCCGTCTGCTCGTCGACGATTTTCACTTTTCCGTCGTCGGTCACCACATATTCCACATCGCGCTGGAACATTGTGTAGGCTTTGAGCAGCTGATTCACGGTGTGCACACGCTCGGCTTTAATTGAGTAGTTCTGCATCAGCTCGTCTTTCTTGGCGAGTTTCTCTTCGTCGGTGAGATTCTCGTTTTCCACAGCCGAAAGTTCTGCGGCTATGTCAGGGAGCACAAAGAACTTGGTGTCGGAAGTAGTTCCGGTGAGCACGTCGATACCCTTGTCGGT
Source organism: uncultured Prevotellaceae bacterium (assembly GCA_945921235.1). Classification (GTDB taxonomy): domain Bacteria; phylum Bacteroidota; class Bacteroidia; order Bacteroidales; family Muribaculaceae; genus CALZFJ01. The sequence goes on from CAMEKH010000018.1 coordinate 14,178, forward strand.
AAGTTCCACGCTATTGTTCTTCTCATCGATAACGAAATATAGCGGGTCGGTGACGATGTGCATTTCGCGGCTGTTGTCTTGCATATAGAATGCTTCCGTCTTGAGCATTGCAGGTTTTATACCGTCTTGGCTCAGGAACTTTATCAACGCGCCATTCTTTGGCAGACCTTTGAAAGCGCGATAGAGTAGCAATGAGCCTTCTTTCACTTTCTCGCCGTCGTCGCTTGCCATAAGAGTCTTCGCCTGTGCCAACAGTTCGGTTACAAGTTTTTTCTGGGCATTCACCACGCGCTCCACATTGCTCTTGTAGTCGAGGAACATCTGGTCCTCGCCTTTAGGCACCGGACCTGAGATGATTAGCGGAGTTCGTGCATCATCGATAAGCACCGAGTCCACCTCATCGACAATGGCATAGTTGTGCTTGCGCTGTACCAATTCCTCGGGTGTGGTAGCCATGTTGTCGCGCAGATAGTCGAAGCCAAACTCGTTGTTCGTACCGAAAGTGATGTCGCAATTATAGGCGGCGCGGCGTTGTGGAGTGTTTGGCTGAGTCTTGTCGATGCAGTCCACTGAAATTCCGTGGAACATATATAGCGGACCCATCCACTCCGAGTCGCGCTTGGCAAGGTAGTCGTTCACCGTCACCACATGCACACCGTTGCCGGTAAGAGCATTGAGGAACACCGGCAGTGTTGCAACGAGTGTCTTACCCTCACCGGTAGCCATTTCGGCGATTTTACCTTTGTGGAGCACGATACCTCCTATAAGCTGCACGTCGTAGTGCACCATGTCCCATGTCACTTCGTTGCCACCTGCCACCCAGTGGTTGAAATATATAGCTTTATCGCCGTCGATTTCAAGGAAATCCTTGCCTTGAGCGGCAAGGTCGCGGTCGAATTGCGTGGCAGTAACTTCTATCGTTTCATTCTGAGCAAATCGGCGAGCGGTGTCTTTAACCACGGCAAAAACCACCGGAAGTACTTCGTCGAGCTGCACTTCGAGTTTTTCGAGCACTTCTTTCTCCAACTTGTCGATTTGTTCCCACACGGGTTCGCGCTCTTCATATTCGAGCGTTTCAACGTGTTCTTTCAATTCTGCAATTTTTGCGCGCTCGGGTGCTACGCATTCTCTGAGCGAGGCTCTCACATCATCGATGCGTGCGCGCAGCTCATCATTGGTCAATTTCTCGATTTCGGGATACACCGCCTTTATCTTGTCGACAATAGGCATAATTTTCTTGAGGTCCCTTCGAGATTTGTCGCCGAAAAGCGATTTTATAAAATCATTGAATCCCATTAGTATATTGTAGTTTTTTTATTATTTTTTTGTTGATTTACGGCTTGGCACAGGCACGCCGACAGGGCGTGAGGCAGTAGCCATTTGCAAAGATACTACCCATAGTCAATATGTACAAAATAATTTGCACATTAATCACGCCAAGCAGTAAAATAATTTGCACATTAATAGAGTGATAGGGGCATAAGCCTTGCCGCATTGGGCGAGCGCACGCGCAATATTCGAGCTACTGAAGGTGCGAGAATGGTAGCTTCCACCGGTTCGGCTATTTTGCGGGGCACCACGCCGCGTGCCATAATGAAAGCCGGGGTGCTCACTGCGTTGTAGCGCACCATGCGCACTTTTTTCGACTTTGAGTGCTCGTCTTCCACTATTTTCCAACCGGGATTAACCTCAATTGTGATGTCGGGGGCTATGGCAGGCACCATGCTGCGGTGCAGGCGCATAGCTTCTTCACTGGTGGGGTTATTGAGAATTTCCTCGAATGTATAGGCGGCACTCACACCGCTCATCTGGCGCAAAAATTCGCTTGATTTAGCTCTCAACACGCTCAAGTCGAGGTCTTTGTTCTTTATCAGCTCTCGATTGAGGAAGAAGTGGCAGTTGTAGTATCCACTCACCCATTCTCCGTTGCCATAGAGAGCCATGAGATACATATTGAGGAGCGAAACCGCACGGCTCGGGTGATATTCTCCGGTTGGTATTCCGTAGCGTTCGTCGTCGAGGCTATTGTCGGTGTAATATCCCGTAGATGTCAGCACCACGAGAGTGTTTTGTAGCCCCACTTGGCTGTCGATAGCACTCAGCAGTTGGGCAATCTGGCTGTCGAGTCTCAGGTAGATATCTTGAGTTTCTATGCGGCAATCCTCATCGTTGCTATGGTAGGGAGCAGCTGAGAAACCAATATTAAGCATATCGGTGGTGCCTCGTTTGCCGAGTTTCAGCGTTTTCAGGCATTCTATTGCCACTTGAGCTATTTCCTCGTTGGCGAGTGCACTTTTCTTGAATTTGCGGTAACGGTCGCGGTCGGAGAGTGCATAAGAGTGTCTGAACGGCGTGTAGCGCTTGTGCGATGGAATATCGAAATACTTCTCGAGGGGTAGCGCAGGAGTCCACACCATGGTATCGAGGCGCGAAGCTATCGGCATCTTGTAGTTGCGGTCGGAAATTGCCTTAGGCACATCTTTGTAGTAGGTTGAAGTAGCCCATTTTCCATCGACGTCGCTAATCCAGAATGCACTGTTGCCGGCATGTCCTGCCATGATAATAGCTTGCTGGGCATCGGCTGAGAGAGAATATACGGTTCCGTAGCCCGATTCCATACGAAGCTCGTCGGCAATTGTCGATACTTTCAGTGCTGCGGGAGAGAATGTTTCGTTGGTGAAATTGCCTATTCTCGCCGGGTCGCTGAGTATGAAGTCGGACTGACGGTTTTTCAGCCGGTAGATTTTCTCCGAGGAGATGCCATTGATGCTCGGGTAAGAGCCGGTGAAAATCATGGCTGTGGTGTTGGCAATGTCAGCCATTGGAATGTCGAAGCGCACATTGTCGATATATGCACCTCGGTCGATTAGACGATTGAAGCCGTCTTTGCCAAAGTGGCATCGCAAAAGTTCCAAATAGTCGGTGCGCAATTGGTCCACAACGATAGTCACCACAAGTGACTGCCGACGGTTGCCATCGGCTGATACTTGTGAGAACGATGTCACAGCCACGGTGAACGCAGCCACGAGCAGCATAGCTCTTTTTATTTGCCCTTTTTTCTTTCGCATTTTGAGCGTGGTGTTTTTTCGTTGTTGCATTTGTGCCTTATCACCAAGTAGCTCAGCGAGCGCACCGCAGGCAGTGCCATTAGCGGGAAAAACGCTACATTGGCGCATTGTGGCAAAGCCCACCACAGCAACATGGTGAGTAAAAGTTCTGCAAAGTTAAGAAAATGATAGCAATAAACCACCTTTTCAGCCGATTTTATCCACACGAGCACTGCCGGAATGATGTGCAGCGGGTGAATCCATAGTAGATTGTAGTTGGGCGAAGTCGCTTCGTGAGTAGATACGAACACCAAAAACGCCACAAGGCTACCGGCAAGGGAATAGATGGTGAACAGTGCGCTGTCGGCTATGCGGCACACTTTGAGCCTGCGCACATCGCACAAGCTGAGTGCTATGCCCGACAGAAGCAGTGCTATGGCTATGGTGAGAGGTTGAGCATACCATGGCGTGGGTGGTAGAATATAGCCTTCATCGCTACCGGGGCTAAGTGTAATGGTCTGTGCCACAAGCGGCTCTTGCTTGCCGTGGCGTTCCACAGTGGCATTGCCGAATGCCTGCATAAGCGTGATTGGCGCAAACATTTGCTCATGAAGCCCAATAGGATAGTCAAGACCGGAGCCAAGAGCAAGGTCGATGCCTAATTGTTGCCATGCGTAGTTGGCATTATAGTGGTGCATCATAGTGCGGAAGGTGGTGCTCACATCATCGTCGTGATAGCATATAGAAGTGCTTATTGCCGCTTCAATGATGTCGCGCGGACGTGTGGAGCAGTTGTCGAGCACATAATTATAGCGATAGGTGCGATTTTCGGGCAGAGCATTTACCTCGAGTGCACGTTGCACTTTGCGAGCCTCCTCGGGGGTAAGATTCAGCACCTGTTCCACAATCTTTCTATTATCATATCCCACATAAAGATACATCGAGGGATAGCCCATAACCATGTAGTCGGTTTCACCTTTCACAAAGCGATACATAAAATTGGGAGTGCGGAAGTCGAAAGTGCCGTAGTTATACACTATGTCGCTTTCGGCTGTCACCACTCGTAGCTCCGTATGACCGTAAAGCTCATAAATCTCCTGCCCCGGATAGCATGTGATGAGGCTCACTCGCACAGAGTCGCCGCTGACAGTGCAGTTGCTTTGTGCTGTAGCGCTAAGAGCAAGAGTCAATAGGGTTATTATTATCGATAGATATCTCATTGCTGATTTTTTTGCAAATTTAGCGAAAATCCTCGATATTCGTTGCTCTGCACGATATTAATAATTACGGGGAATAATTGCGGGTATATTCTACACATGCCTCTTGCCTCAGGGCAAAATAAATTCTATTGATGAATATCCGCAAGAAACGGCGATTTACAAAACAATATACAAACAGCTCAAAATGGTCAGTTTAATAATATCGGCATATCGCGGAGGCATCGCGCCTCGGCGATATGCCGAATCTCTGTTCTATGACCACTAAAAAAGTTTTCGCAAGTTTTTCATAGTATTAAGATGATTCTATATAGTCGTTGTCGCCCTCCTTAGTGTGAGGGGCAAGATTGCTTACGTGATGCAAAGATAGCAGTGCGATAGAGCAAGAATCCTTCCCCACTCAGTTAAAAAATTGCACACATAAATAGCTATTAGTGTGCCTATGAAATATGCTGTATCAAATCCAACAATGGTAGTTATCACAATCGCAAATGTGTGGATATTATATGTTGTGTATAGGTGCGACGAATACTGTGGTCGGGAGGCTATTTTGCAGTAGCAGAGGGGAGCATGATGTCGGCGAGGGTGTGGCTCGGGCTGAAGCGACACAAGTCGACATCGGTGTCGATGCCGGCTATTTTGCCCGTTTCAGAATATTGCCAAATGGTGTAATGCCCGTTCCAACTTATTTCGGGCGTTTTTTCGGAATATCGCCCTATGTAGAGCGGATAACCGTTGAAATAGGGCGACAGATTTCGGTTGAAGAACGACATTGTGCTGTAAATCATCGGTTTTGAGCCGTAATGCCGCTCGATAAGTTCGGCGAGTAGCTGAAGGCTGTCAATCAGCTGCTTTCGCGACCAAGAGCCTCGTGTTTCCACATCAATCATAGGAATTAGGTCTTGGCTTCGACGTCGTGCCGTAGCGGTAAAATTACGAAATTGCGAGGCAATAGCCGATGTGGAGCGCAAAAAGTGGTAGCTGCCTACAAGGATTCCGTGCCTTCGAGCCTCGGTGAGATTACGGGCATAGTGCGGTGAGCGATAAGTGGAGCCTTCGGTAGCTTTGATGTACACGAAATGAATGTTGCTGTCGGTGCTCAACTTGTTCCAATCGATGTCTTTCTGGTGGCTCGACACATCAATGCCGTGGTAGGGCGCATCTTTGCGCACTGTGGCTGAGTGTGCCGGAGCAATGCTATCATTACTTCTCGCAGGCTTTCGTGAACACCCCGCCGTGGAGGAGGCGAGAAGGAGCAGGCAGCCTACAATTGCGGTAACCGATTTTTGCACCTTTATGCCCCACTTTTGCCTATTTTCTTCGGCTACTGCGGGTGGAATAGTGCTTCTTGTATGTAGCGCCCTGATTGGCATTTATTTTTTTCTTTTTTTCAGTTCTCACCTCATTGTTCTCGCTTGTGGCTACAGCTTTGTGCTGCTCTGCCGCACTAACTTCATTTTCAGAATATTCGGTGTCGGGCTGCGAAGATGCCTCATCTGCGGCTTTGACCGACGGCTGAGTTTTTTTAGCCAACTTTTCGGCAGCTTTTTTAGCTTTTTTAATTGAGTCGCGGTATGCTTTCTCGAGTTTTTTCGCCAAGGCGATAGAATCTTTTCGGGCTTTTTCCATTAATTTCCTACGGCGTTTTTCCTCTTTTTTCTGCTCTTTGAGTAGCTGTTCCTGCTCCTTTTTGCTAAGCTTGGGAGTAGCCGGTTCGGCTTTTTTATGGTCCTGACTCTTGAATTTATCGGGAGTGGCAGGTTTGGAGTCTTCGGGTGCCACAGAGCCATATTTCGACAGCTTGGTGGCATGAGGCTTAAGCAATATGTCGGCAAGTTTCACTCCGGGAGCAAAGCGACATAAGTCAACATCGTGGTCAATACCCTCCACTTTCCCTTGGTCGGTATATTGCCACAGCGAGTATTTCGCTCCATCGTTGAGTTGAGGAGCCGATTCCGAGTAGCGAGCAATGAAAAGCGGGTAGTCTGAGATGTTTCCGGCGAGATACTTGTTGTAGAACGAAGTCATGGTGTAAATCATAGGTCGGCAGCGGTAGTGCTTTCTAACCATTCGGGCAAAAGCCTCAAGACTATCGGCAATCTGCTTTCCCGTCCACGTACCACGGTTCTCGAAGTCGATGAGTGGCACGAGGTCTTGTTCTTCGGGACGAGCTGATTTTATGAAGTTCTCAAATTGCGAACGAAGCGAAGAAGTTGTGCGCAGAAAGTGGTAACTTCCCACCTTCAGTCCGTGCTTGCGAGCGTTCTTTATGTTGAATTCAAAGTGAGGCGAGGTGTAGGTGGCACCTTCGGTAGCTTTGATATAAACAAACTTTATTTTCTTGTCGGCGCACACTCGCTCCCAGTCGATGTCTTTTTGATAGCTCGACACATCAATGCCGTCGTAGTCGGCATATTTGTTACTGTGATTGCGGCTTAGTTGCTTCACCTGCTCCACTTTGCGCTTGGGCTTAGCCGCTTTGCGCCTTTTTTGAGCCGGCTCGGCACTGAAAGCCACAACGATGAGTAATATAATTGTCAGTAATTTCTGCATTTTCTGTCTTTTTATGCTTGCAAAATTAGTATAAACACTCGCAAAAACAAAGTATCGGCATAGCTTTTTTATGTGTTGTCGGCACTGCCAGTGTGTGTGGGCTATGACATAGCCTGTGAAGGGCTATGCAGGCATGAATCGTTATAATTTTGTGAAGTGCAGGATTTTTTGTAGCTTTACAGCCGAAATTAATTGTGTGGTATATGCATTCTCTATTCGGAGTGCGTATGCACATAATTAGTGTATATATGTGTAAGAAATACGATTTTATATATATTTATTTATCTTAGCGATATGGAAAAGAAGAGTAATGAGGGAATACTGAAAGGCATCGTGGCGATGCTAAAAAGCAAGCAAACGCTGTTCACATTGCTGTCGGTAGTGATAATGGCGGTGGTTTCGCTGGCATATTTTTATCCCGATGCTATGGTAGGCAACGTGCTGAGGCAGAATGACACCTTGCAGGGCGCAGCGATAGGACATGAGTGTGCGCAATATGCCGAAGCTACAGGCGAGGTGAGTCGCTGGACTAATTCTCTCTTCTCGGGAATGCCTACGTTCCAGATTTCGCCATCGTATGAGAGCACGGGGCTGATATCGTGGATACAAGGCGTCTACGGATTATGGCTTCCGTCGCCCGCCAATCTGCTGTTTATGATGATGATAGGATTTTTTGTGCTGATGCTTGCCTGCCGCGTGCGCCGCGATGTGGCACTCATAGGGGCTATAGCCTATGGATTTTCCACTTATTTCATCATATTGATTGGTGCCGGACATATATGGAAATATCTCACTCTGGCTTTTGTGCCGCCTACAATTGCAGGAATGATTTGGTGCTACCGCGGCAAATATCTGTGGGGAGGTGCCTTGGCGGCTCTGTTTGCCATGATGCAGATAGCCTCCAACCACATTCAGATGACTTATTACTCGGCTTTCCTAATGTTCTTTATCGCTTTAGGCTATCTTGAAAAGGCTATTAGAGAGAAGCAAATAAAGCAGTGGGGAATAGCTACGGGGTCGCTTGCCGCAGCTGCCTTGCTTGCCGTGGCTGCCAATTCTCCGAATCTCTATAATACCTATAAATACAGCAAGGAAAGTATGCGCGGAGGGCACTCGGAGATGGTGACTGCCACCGACAACAATAAGAATGCCACTAATGGCGGACTCGACAAGGACTATATCACCGCCTGGAGCTACGGAAAGTCGGAAACGTTCACTCTGCTTGTGCCTAATGTGAAAGGCGGGGCTACGCTGAAGCCTGAAAAAGGTCAGAACAATATGCTCTCGCTTGCTCAGACGGCAAAAGCTCAGGAAATGTATGCCAAAGGTGAGATTTCGAGCGAGGATTTTCAGTATCTGTCGCAGTTCCCACAGTATTTCGGCGACCAGCCGCTCACCAATGGTCCGGTGTATGTGGGCGCATTTATTTTCGTGTTGTTCCTAATAGGCTGTGTGATAGTGAAAGGACAGCTCAAGTGGGCTTTGCTCGGTGCAACACTCCTCTCGGTGATGCTTGCTTGGGGACATAATTTTATGTGGTTCACCGACTTGTTTATCGACTATTTCCCCATGTACAATAAGTTCCGCACCGTGTCGAGCATTCTTGTGATAGCCGAAATCACTATTCCGCTCCTTGCAATGCTTGCACTGAATAAACTTCTCACCGAGCCTGAGGTGCTGAAACGCAAAGCGGGAATAATTTTCGGCATAGCGGGTGCCGGAGCTGCAGTGTGCCTGTTGGTAGGCTTGTTCCCGAGTATGATTGATGTGTTCTCGGAGCAGGAAAACGAGCAATTTGTGGCAAGTGGCATAGCACAGCAGGTTCCGTCGCTCTATGCTGCCATTACAGCCGTGCGCGAGTCGCTTATTGCCGCCGATGCATGGCGCAGCCTTATGGTGGTTGTAGTGGGCACAGGTGTGCTATTTGTGTTCTATGCCGGTAAGGTGAAAACCGGCATTGCGGCATTGTTGCTTGCAGTGCTTACGCTTTTCGACCTTTATAGCATTAACAAGCGATATCTCAACTCCGACTCCTTTATGACCGATGTGAAGAGCGATGCTCCGGCTTTTGTGGCACGCCCTGTCGACAATCAGATTCTGCAAGACACTGCAATGAATTATCGCGTCTACGACCGTATGCACTTCATGGAGGCAATGCCCTCGTATTTCCACAAGGCTGTGGGTGGATATCATGCCGCAAAACTCACTCGCTATCAAGATTTAATCGATTATCAAATTGCCAATGGGAATATGCAGGTGCTGAATATGCTAAACACCAAGTATTTCATTATGAGCGACACCGAAGCGCAGATTAATCCCTACGCAATGGGCAACGCATGGTTTGTAGATGAAGTGAGTTATGTGGACACTCCTAAAGAGGAAATGACCTTTATGGACGATTTCGACCCTGCCGTGCAGGCTGTGGCCGAAAAACGCTTTGAGCAGGTGCTTGGCAATGCAGTGCCAAAAGCTGCCGGCGACACGATTTTCGAAACATCTTACGCTCCAAATGCTCTCACCTATAGTGCTACATCGCAGCATGGCGGTGTGGCAGTGTTCTCCGAGGTCTATTTCCCGTGGGGCTGGCATGCTACTATCGACGGCAAAGAGGCTGAAATAGGGCGCGTGAACTATGTGCTCCGTGCACTGCGTATTCCGGCAGGACACCACACGGTGAAATTCGTGTTTAATCCCGAGTCGGTAACCGTCACCGAAACTATAGCCTGCATTTCCATCGTATTAATTTATCTTGCATTGATAGCTGCTTTGGCACTGGGAATAGTGTCGGCAGCTCGCGCAAAGCAAGAATAAGATGCTCTGAAATGGGACGGCTTCGACGTTATCGCACGGCTTTCGGTCGCTATAAGCGCGGCAAGGGATTTGGCATACACTCTCCGTTTGCCTTCGGGTTTGTGCTGAAGGTGCTTCGCGAGCGTAACCCTTATTATGCCTATTCAAATCTTGAGTCGCTACGCAAGCTGGTTATATCGCACACACGTCATCATTTTCGCCACCCTCGCATCATATCGCTGAAGAATGCGAAGATAATATTCCGCGTAGCCAATTATTTCAATCCTCTAAACGTGCTTCAAGTGGGCACGAGCTATGGGGTGTCCACTGTCAGTGTGCTGTCAGTGTCGGGAAAGTCGCACATATATCTTTGTGAGCCGAATTTGGCTGATTATCCTGTCACTGCCGATGTGCTGGCTGAATATTCCACTCGCATAAGTCATTTCACAGATGTCGAAGCCGGCATTGCGGCTTACGAAGCGGCTATGGCAATTTCGCGCAAGAACAGTGGAGTGGCAAGACAAGACGAAAACGTGGATTGGCGAAAAGCCCCGTTTGTGCTTATCAACAACATCGCCGATGAGCGAGAATATGCCGAGGTGTCGGCATTCCTTTCTTCGCTACTGAAGGCTGAAGCCGTGGTGGTGATGCGAAACCTTGCCCGCAGTGAGCGAGTGAGGCTCTTGTGGAGCAAATTTTGTGCCGAAGCCACATTCGGAATGTCGTTCAGCAACGACAAACTTGCCGTTTTTGTAGTAAACCGCAAGCTCCCGCGTCAAGATTTCAGTATCTGGTTCTAACTTGCAGATTATTATTCGAAAATGCGTCGCAAGATTTCGGGCGAGCGCATAGTGCCCACAGTGGAATTGTGTAAGCGGAAATATTGCAGCGCAGTGTCGAGAATGGCATTTCGTTGCTGATGTGAGAACTTGAAATGGTGCAGATTAGAAAAGTTCATTCTTGATATGGTGAACAGCGCTTTCGCCTCATCGGGATTAAGAACGTGGTTGTGTGTAGGTCGGGTGGGAGTAAACACTCCATTCACCATGTCAAACCAATATCTGTAGCGATAAGAACCGGTGTCGGGCTGAATGCCTATGAAAGCTCCGAGATTGTAGAGAAAACAGATATGAAAATTCGCTGTTCCCTCGCCCATAGAGTCGAGCATTTTCACCGAATAGAGCAGATATTGCCATAATTGCAAGTTCTGCTCGCTCTCCTGAATGGAACGCGTTAGCAACTCGCTGACGAACATAGCAATAGAGCTTTTCACCGGGTCGGCATAGAGCCGGCAGAGCTGCACAAAGGGCTTTGCATCTTTCAGCGAGGCAAGGTCGCGCCCGGGTGTGGTGTGAGCCTCAAATTCCAGAATAGATAAAGGCATAAACATAGCATTACGCATGCGTGCAGCACGAGTGTTGCCCTGCGGAATGAGAAACGACATTCGCCCGCGCGCATCGGTGAAGATGTGTGCTATGGAGTTTTTGTCGGAGTATTTGAGCACGTGTAGCACGATGCCCCTCATTTTCTCATACATAATTATTATATCAGCTCATTATTTCTCGCCCTCGAGATTCTCTCTGCCGGGAGTGCGAATTTACTGAAAATCCTCCTAATTTGCGCTTTTCGGGCATCGAAAATTGTCGAAAAGCCCACATTCAAAAACGAAGTGCGAAAATTCTGTAGAAAAAGACTTGCGG
>CAMEKH010000019.1 GCA_945921235.1 uncultured Prevotellaceae bacterium
AGTGCATCACTCACCTCAGCACCCGCACTGAGCAGTGTGTACTGGAAATTATTGAGTGCTTGTTGCTGCTGTGCTTTGGCTGCTTTGAGCGATGCCACTCTTTGTCCGCGGGCGAAGAGTGGAGCCGCAAGCTGACCGGCAAGTGAAGCAAACCACTTGGCAGGGTCAATGATTGAACTGCCAATTAGTGTTCCGTAGCCTCCGTTGGCTGAGAGCGTAATGCTCGGATAGAATGCCGAGCGTGCCATGTTGGTGGCATAGAACGCTGTGGCAAACGACTGTTCGGCGGCTTTCACATCGGGACGCACGGCAAGATAACTCATGGGTACTCCTTCGCTCACCGTGGCGGGTAGTGTGATAGTCGATGCTGTGTTCACTTCCCATTCCTGAGCTGAAACATTGAGCAGCAACGACATGGTGCTGTACATCTTGTGTAGCGACAGCTCGATATTGGGAATAGTGGCGAGAATGCTGTGATAATTGGCTTCGCTTTGCACCACTGCCACTTCAGTGTATCGACCGGCTTCTTTCATTTGCTTCATCACTTCTACAGATTGACGCCACAGCTCGGCAGTTTCGCGATACACTGCAAGTTGCTGCTTGAGCGATACTATGGCGTAATAGGTGTTGGCTACTGCACCGATAATCTGCGATTGAGTGGCTTGGCGGTAAGCCTCACTTTGCAGTAATGCGGCTTTTGCCCGGCGCTTGCTATTGGTTATCTTGCCGAAAATATCCACTTCCCAGCTAAGCGATAGTGGCAGTTGATAGCCCCAATTGAGCTTTGAACCTCCCATCGATGACCCTGAGCCATTGGGGGCGAAGGTGAGCGAGGGCAAGTAGCTGAGTTTTGCTCCAAGTAGCTGAGCCTGTGCAATGTCAACGTTCAATTTGGCATTTTGCAAGTTGGTATTGTTGGCAAGTGCCTGGTTGATGAGCGACCGGAGCTGAGTGTCGGTGAATATTTCCGTCCACGAGAGGTTGCCGAGGGCTGTTGAGTCGATTGGCTCTGAAGCAGCCTTGGCATATTCACCCACTATGCCGTCTTGAGGAAGCTCACATTTCTTGTATATGTTGCAACTGCCCATCACTGAGGCAAGTGCCACAGTGACTACGAGCAGTGAGATGTTTTTTCTATTCATTTTTGCTTATTTATATATTGATTATGTCAATTAAATGGAATATTGTTCGATTTCGTTCTCCATCTTCGAGTTGTCGGTGTCTTTCCACTTGATTGGCGAGAATTTCTCTTGTATGCTCTGGAAAATCACAAACAAGCAAGGAACGAGCAATACTTGAAGTATCATACCAATTAACATACCGCCGATAGAGCCGGTGCCGAGTGCTTGGTTACCATTGGCTCCTACACCATGGGCAAACATTAGCGGCAACAGACCGATAATCATTGCCAACGAAGTCATGAGAATCGGGCGCAGACGTGCTGCGGCTCCTGCCACTGCGGCTCCCACAATCGACATTCCCGTGCGTCGACGCTCAAGGGCGAACTCCACGATAAGAATGGCGTTCTTAGCAAGAAGTCCGATAAGCATGATTAGCGCAATCTTCAGGTAGATGTTATTGTCGATTCCGAATATCTTGGCAAAGACGAATGTGCCCATCAATCCGAACGGAATGGAGAGGATAACCGAAAGCGGCAGTATGTAGCTCTCATATTGTGCGCTCAGAATCAAGAATACGAAGAGCAAGCAAAGTGCAAAGATGATAATCGTGGAGGCACTCGACTCTTCGGCTTCCTCACGGGTGAGTCCGGAGAACTCATATCCGTAGCCTTGCGGCAACACTTGAGCTGCAACTTCGCGAATTGCCTGAATGGCTTGTCCTGATGAATACTGTGCGTTTGGCGTACCGTTCACGGCGATTGACGTGTAGAGGTTGAAGCGGTTGATTAGGTCAGGGCCATAGACGCGCTTCAGCGTCACGAAGTCGGATATTGGCGCCATTCCGCTTGCGGTGCGCACCTTGATTTCTTTGAGCGACTCAGGCGATACGCGCGACTCGGGTGTGGACTGCATCATCACGCGGTAGAGCTTTCCGAAGCGGTTGAAGTTCGACACATACATACCGCCGAGGTAGCCTTGCATCACACTGAGCACTCCCGACACACCCACACCGGCTTTTGTTGCCTTAGCTTCATCTACTGTGATGAGATATTGCGGGAATGTGGGGTTGAATGCCGAGTAAGCCATCTGCACTTCAGGTCGCTGATTGAGTGCTGCGAGGAATTGCTGCTGAATTTCAAAGAACTTGTTCAAGTCGCCACCGGTCTTGTCTTGAAGCTGAAGCTCAAAACCATTTGATGCCGAGTAACCCGAAATCATAGGCGGAGCGAAGAACATTACAGTTCCGTCCTTGATTTTCATGGCAGTCATGCCATAGAGTTTCTTGATAATAGTGTTAACGTCTTGTCCTTCACCTTTACGCTCATTCCAGTCTTTCAGCTTCACGATAGCCGAGCCATAGGAGCTTCCTTGTCCGGCAATGAAGCTGTAGCCTTGAATCACGGTGCGAAGTTTCACTTCAGGAATTTGTCCGATAATTGCATCGAGGCTGTCTACGCACGCTTGTGTGCGCTCTTGCGATGTACCCGGAGGCATTGACACCACAGCCATGATTGTTCCTGTGTCTTCGTTAGGCACAAGGCTATTGGGCGTGGTCGACATTAGCCACACGAGAACACCTATTGCTGCCACCACAATTGCTGCCGTGAGAGCCTTAGCCTTGATGAAGAAGTTCACCATTGAGCGGTATTTCACAAGTAGCGACTCATAGCCGGCATTGAAGCCTTTGTGGAATTTTTCTACAAACGACATCTTCTTTGTGCTTCCATCGACATTATGCGGCTTGAGGAATAGGGCGCAAAGTGCAGGTGAGAGCGTTAAGGCGTTGATTGCCGAGATACCGATTGCCATTGCCATTGTCAATCCAAACTGGCGGTAGAACACACCCGATGTTCCCGGCATGAACGACACCGGAATGAACACAAGCATCATGACGAGTGTGATGGAGATGATTGCACTGCCAATTTCGCTCATGGCATCGATTGATGCCTGACGCGACGATTGATAGCCTTCGTCGAGCTTGGCGTGGACGGCTTCTACCACCACTATCGCATCATCTACCACAATGGCAATTGCAAGTACGAGAGCCGACAGTGTGAGCAGGTTGAGTGAGAACCCGATGCCGTAGATTAGTGCAAACGTACCTATAAGTGCCACCGGAATGGCGATTACGGGAATCAGTGTGGAGCGCATATCTTGCAAGAAGATGTACACCACTATGAACACGAGGATAAATGCCTCGATAAGAGTCTTTATTACCTCATCGATTGAGGCTTGAAGGAAGTCGTTGGTGTTAAGCGGGATATCGAATTTCAAGCCTTCAGGAAGCTCTTTCTCCTTCTCGCTGATAACGTTGAGCACCTTATCGATGATTTCGGTAGCATTCGAACCCGGTGATTGGAATATGATTGAAGTCACACCGGTGTGTCCGTTGACTTTATTGGAGAATCCGTAGGTGAGACGTCCAAGTTCCACATCGGCAACGTCTTTCAGGTAAAGTGCCTGACCGTTGTTATTAGCGCGGATAACAATGTCGTTGAATTCCTCGGCGGTTACAAGGCGTCCTTTGTATTTCAGTGTGTACTCGAAGCTCTGGTTACCCTGTTCACCGAATTTACCGGGAGCGGCTTCGATGTTTTGGTCGCCGAGTGCCGCTGCAACATCGGCGGGTTGCAAGCCGTATTGAGCCATTTTATCAGGCTTGAGCCAAATACGCATAGAGTAATCGGCACCGAGTGTCAAGGCTTCACCCACACCCGGGATACGCTTGATTTCAGGTACTACATTTATAGACATGTAGTTCTCAATGAAATCAGTGGGGTATCTGTCGTCGGGCGATGAGAGTGTAATACCGATAAGCATTGACGTTTGTCGCTTTTGTGTGGTGACACCCACGCGAGTTACTTCGGCGGGCAGCAAGTTTTGGGCTTGAGCCACGCGGTTCTGCACATCGATAGCTGCCATATCGGGGTCATAACCCTGCTTGAAATAGATGTTGATTGTGGCACTACCGTTGTTGGCTGCGGTAGATGTCATATATGTCATGTTGAGGGCACCATTGATTGATTCCTCGAGTGGTGCAATCACCGAGTTGAGCACAGTCTGTGCGTTGGCTCCTGTATATGTGGTTGAAACCTGCACTGTTGGGGGCGCAATATCAGGATATTGTTCCACCGGTAGTGACGTAAGACCTATAATACCGACAACGACGATAAAAATCGAAATTACGGTAGATAGCACAGGTCGCTTGATAAAATTATCTAATTTCATTTATCTACAAAATTAAAAATATCCTTTTCTTTTACTGAACTTTCTGTGATAGTTTACTTCGATGCCGTAGTAGCTTGATGAGCATCAGCAGCCGATTTGGGCTGAACTGTTGTTCCTGCTTTTACCACGGTTCCCACGCCTTCGGTCACAATCTCATCGCCCACGTTAAGACCCTCGGTGACGATGTAGGTTTGTCCGTCGTTCACTGAAGCTACTTTGATGTTGCGGGCTACGGCTTTGCTTGAATCGCCGACGACATACACATATTTCATGTTTTGAATCTCGTAGGTTGCCTTCTGCGGAATGATGATAAGGTCCTTCGAGGGCTGCGGAATGAGCACATTGCCTGTCGAACCGCTACGGAGCATTCCGTTGGTGTTCTTGAACAATGCGCGCACCGTTGCACTACCCGTCGATTGGTCGAGCACGCCCGAAACTGTCGAAACGCGTCCTTTCAGAGCGTAGCGGCTACCGTCGGATAGCTGGAGCGACACTTCAGGCATCTTTGCTATGGCTTGAGCAAGAGTGCATGCTCCGCTTTCTGTGAGGCGAAGAACATCTTTCTCAGTTAGTGAGAAATAGGCATAGACTTCCGAGATGTCAGATACCGTTGTCAGCGGTTGTGCCGATGACGGACCGGCAAGAGAGCCTTCGCGGTTGGGAATGCTGCCTACCACGCCGTCGCAAGGAGCTGTAACTACCGAGAACGACAGATTCTTTTGTGCATTGATAAGATTCTGGTTGGCTTGGTTCAGCGATGCCTTTGCCGACTGGAGCGACAATACGGCAGTTTGATACTCATAGTCACTGATTATGTTTTTCTCATAGAGGGATTTTTTATTGTTGGCAGTGAGTTGTGCAGTAGCTACTTGACTCTTTGCCGACACTACGGCTGCCTCGGCTGAGCGAACGGCTGCCTCGAGTTGCACTTGGTCGATTGTGAACAGCACTTGTCCTTTATGCACCACTTGACCTTCATCGACGTGTACCTTTGTGATAAAGCCTGAAATTTGCGGGCGAATATCTACATCTTTTTTACCTTTGATAGTGGCAGGATAGCTTTCTTCGAGTTCTGCCGAGCCTAAAACAATCTTTTGTGTTTCCACTTGTGCCGGCATATTTCCCATCTGCTGCTGGCTCCCGCCTCCGCAGGCTGTCATTAACCCGGCAATTGCGATAGTGCACATAGCACCACCCAACCTAAAATAAGATTTTTTTTTCATAATAATGGTCTTTTTTTACTTTGTATAATATCAATCGTTATTATTCATTATTTCATTTTCGGGTGCAAAATTACTCATTTACCTCAATTCCAAAGTAATAAGAATGTGATAAATTTTGGTAAAAATGTCGGTTTGCGTTCCGATTAAGGTTTTAAAAATTATTTTTTATGGTAAAAAAGTCCATTTTTTGGTGCGTCTTTTAATCTTAGCGATGTTAAAACGGCTTATTTGTTGAGGTTCTTTTCCACAGCCTCTTTCACTTGGTTCATAAGCCACATAGGTGTTGACGTGGCGCCACAAATTCCTATAGAATCTTTTCCTTTCAGCCAGCGAACATCGATTTCATCGGCTGTAGAGATGAGATACGATTCGGGATTGGCGTCGCGACACTCTGCAAAGAGAATCTTTCCATTACTGCTCTTGCTGCCACACACGAAGAGTATCAGTTCGTGCGACATGGCAAACTCCCGAATTTTGGGAATTCGGTTTGCCACTTGTCGGCAAATGGTGTCGTAACTCTCGAAATTCACACCATGCTTTCGCTTGCCGATTTCCTCAACCATCGATTTGAAGCCTTGAAGCGACTTTGTGGTTTGTGAATAGAGGAAAATATCGCGGTCGTAATCGATTTTGTCGAGCGAATCAGGTCCTTCCACCACTATTGCATTGCCATTGGTCTGTCCCACAAGTCCATTCACCTCGGCATGTCCCGTTTTGCCGTAAATCACTATTTGCGGACGGCTTCCGTCGGGTGTAGGGGCGTTGTAGGTGGCATGAATGCGCTTTTGCAGTTGTAGCACCACAGGACAAGTGGCATCGATTATCTCTATGCCGTTGTGGCGGGCAATCTCATAGGTCTCAGGCGGCTCGCCGTGGGCACGAAGTAGCACTTTCACGTTGTGCAGGCTGCGCAGCTCATCGTGAGTGATAGTCACAAGACCTTTTTCTTTGAGGCGTTCCACTTCATTGGAATTGTGTACGATGTCGCCGAGGCAGTAGAGATGCCCCGATTTGTCGAGTTCCTCTTCGGCTTTGCGGATAGCCGTCACCACTCCAAAGCAAAATCCCGATGCCTTATCAATTTCAACCGTTGCCATAGTGTGATAAAGAAAATATTAATAAAAACAAGTGTGGAATGTCATTTGTTTACTATGCGATTATAAACATCGAGCAGCCATGCGTCTTGCTCGGCTATCGTCATGGTGGAGTTGTCGAGCACTATGGCATCATCGGCTTTGCGCAGCGGACTTTCGGCACGAGTTTGGTCGATGTAGTCGCGTTCCTGCACATTGCGCAGCACGTCTTCGTATGTAACGTCGGTGTTGCCTTTTGAGCGTAGCTCATCGAAGCGACGCTGAGCGCGGGTTTCAGCCGATGCATCAACGTAGATTTTCATTTCAGCATCGGGGAAAACCACCGTGCCTATGTCGCGCCCGTCCATCACTATTCCCTTTTCGCTTCCCATGCGCTGTTGCTGTGCCACAAGGGCGTGGCGCACGGCAGGAATTGCTGCCACAATGCTCACTTTGCCCGACACGCGCATCTCGCGAATTTCACGCTCCACGTTTTCGCCATTAAGGTATGTTTCGGAAGCCCCCGTAGCGGCATTTACGCCGAATGTTATGCGGATATCAGCAAGTCGGCACTCAAGTTCAGCCACATCTACGATGTCGCCATTGATTAGTCCGTTGTTAAGGCAATAGAGCGTCACGGCACGATACATAGCTCCTGTGTCGATATATGCATAGCCTATTGTCTTAGCCAATTTTTTAGCCATTGTACTTTTGCCCGACGATGAGAATCCGTCGATTGCTATTGTGATTTTCTTCTTCATAGTTCCAAAATTATTTTGTTGCAAAGATAATGTAAAACTCCGATGTCGGCAATAATGAATAGCCAATTACCGTTATGCTTTTTTCAAGAATTTCACTTTTGGCATCGGTGCTGAATGTGCCGTAGCAGCCTGCCTTCCCCGGCGAAGAATGATGATTGTTTGTTGAAAAAATTGCGTCCCTGCCATGAATGTTATGGTGGGGACGCTTGTATTTGTGCTTGCGTTAAAACTGCAACTATTATTTGCCTGACATCAATTCATCGACTTTCTGCTCAAGTTCTGCGCCTTGAAGTCCGCGCGACAGGATAGTGCCGTCGGGGGAGATAATCATAATATGCGGAATTCCGTTGAAACCGTATATGTCTGAAGGAATCTGCTGAGCATCAACAATCTGGTTCCACTGAATGTTTAGGTCGGCAGCCACGCGCTGAGTGTCTTCGAGTTTATCCCACACAGCTACGCTGAGCATTGTCACACCCTTGCCGTTGTATTTCTCGTAGATTTTCTTCAGCGATGTTTCAATCTCATGGCGGCAAGGACCGCACCAGCTTGCCCAGAAGTCGACAATAAGCAATGCATCGTTGCCCACATAGTCGCTCAGCTTAGCCTCTTTTCCGTCGGGTTGTTTCACTGCAAAATCAACGAATTTTGAGCCTTCGGCAGTTTTAGCCTCCTTTTCAATTTGCGTAAGTATATCGGAGATACGCTTGCTACCTTTGATATTCTCGGGAGCATTCTCTATTTCAGCTTTTATTTGGTTGGCGTTGAGGTCAGCCATTTGTAGGTAATAATAGAAGAAATAAGTGCCGAGCACATTGTCCTTATTGCTTTCGTAATGAGTCTTGAAAGCAGCCACGATAGAATCTTCGTCGTTGATGAAGCGGTTAAGCTCATTGGCAATAGCTTGATATTTGTCGTTCAGCGGAGTGCCGTAGAGGGTGTCGTTCTTAAAGTCAATCACGAGTTTGCCCGGCTCGAGAACCAAGAACATACGTCCGTCGCCAATCTTCATTGTGGCAAGATAAGGTGACTCTATATGACCTTTAAAAGCGAATTTGTTGCCGTTCACAGTCACACTGTCGATAGTGTCGCCATTGTCGTAGTTGCGGAAATATAGCGTTGTGCCATCGAGGGTGGAGTCGTTGAGAGTGCAGTCAATTTCGCAATTATTGCCACCGCATGAAATAAGCAGAGCCAAAGCGGCAAAAAATAAAAGAATTTTTTTCATATTTTGGAAAATTTATAGTGAATAATATTATTGTCGGGTTATAGTTATGGAATCCATCGGAGAATCATCGTCGAGGGCGAATGAGCTGAAGCGCAGAGTGCTGTCGTCGAAGTCAATCACTTGGTATGTGCGAGTGCCGGGCACAATTTTCATGCCCGTGTCGGCGTGTCGTGCCACATAGGCTTTGGGCGACATAAAGCTGACAATATACACCGGCTTGCCGCTCTCAGCCTGAGTGCGCATATATCCGTGTTCGTGTCCTTGCAGCACTAAGTGTGCGCCGTGCTTCTCGAGCAGAGGACGGAAAGCATTGCGAATCACATAATTGTTACGTCCTTTTCGCACCGAGTAAATGGGGTGGTGCATCATCACTATTTTCCACTTGTTGCCGGCATCTTGCAGCACTTTATCGAGCCACAAGGTTTCGCCCATAGCCGAAATTATGTCTTGCACGCCATTAGTGTCGAGCACAATGAATCGCATGGAGGGCGTATCGAAGAAATAGCTTTTACCCTTGGCGGTGCGAGCGCCGTTGTCGGGGTAGACGAAGGTCTTTGCCCAACGCGGGTCGATAGTCAGATACAGCGATTTTATGTAATCGTGGTTGCCTGCTGCATTCACTATGGGCATAGAGGCAAGAATGGAATCGGTGCTTTGGTATAGGTAATTCCAGTAGCCGTCGACGGGAGCTTCAATGAGGTCGCCGGCGCATGCCCAAAAGTCGGCATCGGCAAAATTGCGGTAGAGCTTTGCAAACCATTCGTGCGACTGACCGCCTATAGTGTCTTGCACATCGCCAAAGTAGATGAATCTGTGCTTTGACGAAGCCTCGGGCATGCTGAAGGAGTACCACCGCGATGCCTTTCCGGCAGTCACCACGCAGTAGCTGTAGGTTTCGCCGGATTTTAATCCGCTAAGGTGAGCGCAATAGAAAGCATCGATGCCGCCGCGGCTTTTCACCGCAGTGCCTGCTGCTTCCACGCTCAGCGTGTCGCCGTGGTGGGCGAGCAGGAGCGAAGATGTAGCTACGGCATCGCCGCAACGCCACGACACAGTGCGCTCAGAGCCGAAATCGGCACCCGGAGTGAGTGTAATTCGGTCGGGTGTAAGAGCCGCGGCATATTCCACCTCGGGAACATTGCGAAACCACGCCCGCCAGCGACTTTTCACCCACAGCGACACAGCCGCTATCACCGCCACTGCGATTATTATCTTCCAAATTCTTTTCATTCAGCTCAAAATAAATATTTCGCTGTGCAAAAGTAGACAAAATTGCTGAATATATCAGCAATAGCTACATGCAAAGTTAATTTCGCTTAGCGAAAAAGGTAGGTAGCAACGCTTTCATGCCCGAGGTAATAAGCCCGCGCCTTTATCAGCTTTGCATCACCGGCATCGACAGGAGCAGTCCATTCCGGAGAATCGGCGGTAGGCTCCGAGCCATCGAGGGTGTAGCGCACGGTCATTCCGGGATAGCAGGTATTTGCTTTCAACATTCCATTTTCCACGATTATTCCCGGTTGATTGATGTGCACGTTCACGCCTTTTCTAACTAATCGTGGCAGTTCTTTCAAGCCTATGCGCAGATTGTAGACGGCACGGCATGCATCGTAGAGAGCCACATCGGTGCTTCCTTCGCCCCATTCAGGTGAGGCATTCCAGCCACGTTCCACAAGACCGAGAATTTTTGGGAACACATAGCTTTCCACCATGTCGAAGTTACGAATCGTTTCAGCCCAGAGCTGTGCCTGCACGCCTTTTATAGCCGAGCGGTCGGCAAGAATCGGTTTGCCGTCGGCTATAGTTTTCAAATTGATAGTGTCGCCTTTCCCGTTTTCGCGAGCCGAGCGGTAGCTATTGAAAGGCAGAGCGCTCCAAGATGTAAATTCGTTGCACCAGCCGCCCCAGCGCAGTCCGTTCTCATCTTGGTGAGGAGTGTACACCATGTCGAGAACGAAATTGCGCACATTGCTCAAAACCACAGGGTATCCGCTGTTGGCAAGTGCGTAGGGCACGGTGTCGCTGCGTCCGTTAGTGCTCCAAGCATTCACAATGCCATAGCGTGGCGCAATGCGACGATTGAAGTCGTCGGAGTGCTTCAGTGCGGCTTCCTGCCAGCCACTGGCAAGAACGCCGTGGCGCGAAACATACTCCGACATGCGGTCGACGTAATATTCCGAAACCTCTTTCACACTCTTCATTCCCTTTTCAGCCATAAATCGTTTCACTATTGGAGAGCCTTCGAGTGCGCCGTGAGCCACTTCATCGCCGCCGAAGTGAAATACACGCAATTTTATGCCGGCTTCATTGTACATGGCAAGAATCTCATCGAAAACCTTCTCCATAAAGTTATATACACCCGGCATGGCAATGTTAATCACATCGTCGGTGTAGCCTTGAGCCGATTTATATGTGGAAGTGTCCTCATCGTCCCAAATCTTGTAGCGCTCGGCTTCGGCACGGTCGGTGGCAGCATATTTTTCATATCGGGCTTTCATAGAGATGATAGCGGCGCGCGAGTGTCCCGGAGTGTCGATTTCGGGAATAACTTCCACACCCTTTGCGGCGGCATATCGTAGCAGGTCGATGAATTGTGCGCGAGTGATGTATTGGTCTTTAAGTTCCACACTCAAGTCCTGTCCCGAATAGAGCATTTCCATGAAGTGTTCGTTATTGGCATCGTAGGTCTTGTTGCGACACGAGCCCACTTCGGTAAGTTCGGGGAGTCCCGGAATCTCAATTCGCCAAGCCTCATCGTCGGTGATGTGGAAGTGGAACGCATTGAGCTTGTAGGAAGCCAAGTAATCGATAAGTTTTTTCACATTTTCATATTCTGTGAAATTCCGTGATATGTCGAGCATCATTCCGCGATATTGCAGGTCGGGGAAATCTTTCACGCAGGCATTTTCGAGCTTTATACCGGCGCAAGCTCCATTTTGCTCAATCACGGCAACTAAAGTTTTCACCCCGTTTAGCGCACCGATAGGCGAGTTGCCCTTTATGCTGATGCTGCTGCCGTCGACTGTAAGCTCATAGTATTCGCTATTGTGAGTCGCATCGGCGATTTTGCATATATTGATTTTGAATTTTGCGTTTTTCGAAGCCTTTATGCCGGCATTACCGAGCTTTTCAGTGAGATAATCGGAGGCAATGGCAAGTGAAGCATCGGTAGCAACAATGTCGACCTCCTCGGGGAGCACTGTGGTGCCCTCCTTGATTTCCACCGATTTCGGAGCAGGAAAAATTAATTGATACATTGAGCCGCTGAGCGACAATCCGGCAGGGTTCACCGATTCGTTCAGTGCATACACATAGTTTCCATCGGGATAATTCAGGAAGTTATCCTTATTTACATCATTCATAGTGGTTGCGCCCGACGAACAGGCGGCACACAAAGCCATAGAGGCAGTAGCGAGTTGCATTGCTATAGGTTTCATTGGCAGTGAAAGTTATCAATTAGTTATTTGGTAAAAAAGTCGTTTTTCAAGATATAGTCGAGAAGAGCTTCGCAGGCGTCTTCGAGCAAGTCGAGTACAAGCTCAAACCCCTCAGAGCCTTCGTAGTAGGGGTCGGGGACGTGGTCGTAGTGCGGAAATTGGCGAATGAATTGCCCCATGGGCACTATTTTCCTCGCCTCTTCGGGCGAAGCCGCCATTTCACGCAGAGAGTAGACGTTGCCGGCGTCCATGCCTACTATTAAATCGAAATTCACAAAGTCATCGCCCGTAATCCTACGGCTGCGGTGCGTAAGTTCGTAGCCGCGGCGGCGTGCGTGTATGCGCATGCGGTTGTCGGGCAGACTGCCGGCATGTCCGCCGTAGGTTCCGGCAGAATCCACCGAGATACGGTCGGCAAGGTTGCGCTCGTCAATCAATCGAAGCATAACTCCCTCGGCAGCCGGGGAGCGGCAAATATTGCCGAGGCACACAAAGAGTAATTTGTATTTGTCGCTTTTCTTGTCCATATTTTTGCAAGGATAGTTGGTTTGTTTTAGAGTGTAAATGTCGTGATTTCTGGAGTTTCCGTTATTGCTTTTTCAGGTTGCTCACAATGTGCATTGCCGCCGTGGCGGTGCAATCGTCGGAGCCGAGCCGCTTCATCATCGAGGCGTATCCGCTGAGCATATCCTTGCGCTCGCGAGAGTCGCCTATAAGCGGGCGCAGATTGGCGATAATGTTGTCGACGCTACAATGGTGTAGAAGCAGCTCCTTCACAATAGGAGCATCTACAATGAGGTTTGGAAGCGAAACGTAGTGTACTTTCAGCATTCGTTTATATAGGTTGTAGAGCAGAGGGCTACCGTTCATGCGGTAGCACACCACTTGCGGAGTACCTATCACTGCTGTTTCGAGAGTTGCAGTGCCCGATGTCACGAGAGCCGCCCTTGCATGGTGGATAATTTCAAAAGATTTTCCAAAAAGGATTTTGCAAGCCGCATTACAGCCGTTTCGTTGTAGCACGTCGGTGTAGAGCGAACAGTCCACACTTGGTGCTCCGGCAATCACGGGGAGCACGTTCCCGAGCGATTCGCAGGCACGAATCATCACCGGCAGGTTGTCGGCAATCTCTTTGCGGCGCGAGCCGGGCACAATAGCCACTATCGGCAAGTCGCTTTCGATGCTGTTATCTTTGCGGAATTGCTCCTCAGTGGAAAAAGCACGCTTGGCTTCGGCTATCTCCTTCACGGTGGGGTTTCCCACATATTCCACATGATAGCCGTGCTTGTGGCTGAAATAATCGGGTTCGAAAGGAAGAATGGAGTAAAGCTCGGTTATATAAGCCTTGATTTGCTTCACTCTGTGTTCTTTCCATGCCCACACCTTGGGCGATATAAAATAGAACGTCTTTAAGCCTCGGGAAGCTGCATATCGTGCCACTTTAAGATTGAACGAAGGATAGTCAACGAGAATCACCGCATCGGGGTGCCAAGAGTCGATGCAATGGCGGGCTGTGCGCATAAAGCCGAGGATTGCCGGCAAGTGCTTAGCCACTTCAATGAATCCCATAAACGCCATTTCGCGGTAGTGCACCACAGGCTTTGTTTCGGCAGCTGTAGCCATAAGGTCACCACCGAAAAATATAAATTCAGCCGCAGTGTCGTTTTTGCGAAGCGACTTAATCAATTGTGCGGCGTGTATATCGCCCGATGCCTCACCGGCAATTACAAAATATCTCATATATGGTAGATATTACTATTCAGTGAACGTACAAATTTAATGAATTTCCTCGACAAAACAGACATTTTTCATGCTTATGATGCATAAAAAACTCCGAGACAACGTAATAGAGCGTTCCTCGGAGTTGTAATTAGGTTTGTAATGCCGTCAATACGGCTGATATTGTCCTGTAATTCAGCACAAATCTTACTTCACGAAGCGAAGAGCAGAACCATCGGCAAACTGCACGAAATAGACTCCTCTTGCAAGGTCGCCGACAGATACTGAGGTTTCATAATCGGCAGTGAACGTCTTCATGAGCATTCCCGATGCACCATAGATGTTCACTATTCCTTTTGCACCGGTGATTGTCAAGTTGTTGCCTTGCAGCACAGCTTTTGCGCTATCGGCAACAACTGCATCAACGCCTGCCGGAGCCTGCTGTTTTACCAATAATTCGGTGCGCGAACCATCGGTGTCAGTGAGTACCACTACTGCACTGCGAGCTTCGCCTTCATTGGGAGCAATGGTCAGTTCGAGTGTTCCGCCGTAGGCTCTCACGGTCTTGTCGTTGGCTGTAGTGCATGAAATCCAGTCAGCATCGCACTCGGCTTTGAATGGCTCGGGAGCGGCATATCGATAGCGGTCAACTTTCAACGTCTTTGTGCTACCCTCGGCAGGAGCTTCAATCTCATCGGCTTCAACGTGCAAAACGGGGAAGAATGCATCGAGAGTTACCACACCTACGAAATTCTTGAATCGAGCTTTGGCTTTGTTGCCGTAGGGACCGCCGGTCCAGAAAGTTGAAGTTTCGATGCGTGAATTAGCCAAAACATCGAGATTCTTATTTTCGTCGGTAGGCTGCTCGTTGGTGAAAATCTCAAATTTTCTGAATTTTGAAGATTGCCAACCCGTAAGAACCACAGCAATAGGGGTGTTCACTGTGAGTGGCATCACAGATTCCTCATCACCATCTTCGTTAGTAAGAGTAAAGTCCTTGAATGAGAAGAAACCTAAATAGTCGTCGCCAATAGGCTCTTTTATCATAGCTTTAAGTTGGGCACCGGTCAATGTGATGTGTCCTAATTCGGCGCCGAGGTCATATTCAATGTCGCTCACCTTCGAGGCTCGACGCAGAGTAACGGTAAGTTCTGCATCGTCATCGCAATTCACCGTCATAAACACATTCACGCCACCGCGAATAATATAGGGAGCGGCAGGCTGGTGGAACATTGCGGCGAATCCGGTAATTCCGGCTTCGGTGGTTTGGTCGCCTTTACCAAACACGTAGGATTTCAAATCGGACGAACTGAACAAGTTAACATACACAGAGTTGAAATTATACTGCATGAAACCGAAATAGCCGTTTTCGCTCTCGCCGGGCACATTCTTATAGATGAAATCGCCGGCTAATCCTCCGAATTGGAAAAGAGTGGAGTAATAGTTCGAGGGCATTTTCCAGTCTACAGTAGTTTCGCCTGTGGTTTGCGACAATGTGGGAGCTTGTACAAAGTTGTAGCTGTCGACTTTGAACGAGAGGTCGCGAGTGTCGGCATTGAGCAGTTTGTTATCCGACATTGAATAGCTGTAGTGTTCTGGGTCGCAATAAGCCCATTTGTAGCTTTCGGCAGTTACACCATCGTTCTTGATATTGATTGTGGTGTGGGCGGGAGCGATAATGGAGCTACACATATAGTAGTAATAGCTCGAGCGCACGTTCATATCGCCAAACCAGAAGCACCCTTCGGGGATAGCATAGTGAACATCGGTAGGCTCAATGACTGTTGCCGCCGGTGCAATACGCTTTGCAACGGGATAAACGGTGTCGTCGGCGAGCACACTCATCGACACTGCGCATGCGCAAAGCAGGAAAAAATATTTTTTCATAAATCTATGTTTTTGTGTTGGTGTCGTATTTATTTGATAGCTTTCACTGTGGTTCCGTCACTGAATTTCAGCACATAAAGTCCTGCGGGCGATAATGCTGAGGCATCAATTGAGGCGTTGTCGGACTCCACTGTTTCTTCAGCCACTTTCACTCCCATTGCATTGTAGACGGCGACAGAAGTTCCGGCAGCACCGCGAATCTCGAGGACATCGCCGGCAAAGTGAGCCGATTTGGTGCAAGTCACGGCTTCCACGCCGCCCAACGGACCATCTTGCATCACCTGTATTGTGCACGTAGAGCCTGGAACCGAAACCGTTACATCGCTTTGGCGATTATGTCCGGTATTTTCAGCCACGGTCAAGGTTAGGAGTTGTCGGCTTGTTTCTTCGTCGTATGCACCAAATTTATATGAAATCCAATCGCCAACGCCATCGCCGGTCACTTTGAAATCCTCGGCTTTGAATTGAGTGTAGAATTTCAAACCTTTTGATTGCTTGCCCTCGGCAGCATAGAAGTAGGGGTCGTTACACTCGAGCCAAGTGAAATTGGCATTCATGTTGAAGCAGAGCGAAGTGCAGAGGGCACCTGCCGAGCTTTTAATGTGCGAAGCTGGAATCATGAGGTCGTCGGTCATATTGTCCTTGTAGCCTGTGAGTACCACATAGGCATAGTTTGAACCGTCGGCATTAGGTACATATTGGTTGAGCACTGCAAATTCCGAAATAGTAGAAGCATCGTCGAAGCCCTTGAGCGTCATGAGCAGTCCGGTGTCGACGGTAAGATATTCCTTCAAATCGAAGGGCAGAGTGGCATATGTTACGCCATCGCGCTTCACGGTCACTATTTGAGAGCCGTTGCAATGAGCAATAGCAAGAGGTTCGCTGTCGATAGAGCCGTTGCTGAGCACCTTCTTTATTTCGAGAGTGAATACGGCATCGGGTTCGGTGAATGCAATTGCGCTAACCCACACCTTGTTGAAGCAATAGGAGTGAGTGGGAGCGGGGAAGTAGTTGCACAAAGCGGTGAGTTTCACCTTCACTCCACTCATGCCGATATAGCTGGTCCAGAAGTTGTCGCTACCTGAGCCGAAAAGGAAGCTGCCGCCGGCAGTATAGTAGCTGATGCCTTTTTTGCTATTGTAGTTGCAAGCTCCATATTCTATTTTGCCATCGGCGGTTTCCACGGTGTTGCTGCCGCCGGCTTTTATGAAGTCGCAATCTAATTTAAACTCAGATGTAGAGCCTACACCCGTTGTTGCATGAAGTGATGGAACGTCGTAAATGCCCGGTTCGTAGTGCACTTCAAGGTCCATATCTTCGGTGGTAGCTGATTCGCCGTCGTCGTTGATATAGGTCCATTTGAAGGTCTCGCACTCAATGTTCGAGCAGTTGTAGAACGTAAGGCGGCTGAAAGGAGCGCAGAGCAAGTTGTTCTTTTCGGGGAGCGATTGGTTCACGTCGAAACCGCTGTAGAAAGAGCCGAAAGGCATAGTGTAGTAGGCTTGAGGCTTAGGTTGGCGCACTGCCACGGCATCAATAACCATCGATTCACCACAATTACCCACATAGCGGAATGCTATTTTCACGGTCTTACCGCTGTATTTTTCAAGTGAAAGGCGCACCGGAATCCAAGTTCCCGTGATTGAAGCGAGGCTGCTCCACAATTCATTGGTGGAATACTTCTGGGCATCTTCGAGGCAGCTCCACAGCTTGTCCCACGTTGCGCCATCGTCGGCCGACACATGTACCTCCATAACGTTGTTAAGGCTTGTGAAGGTGTAGTTTTTGCTGTCGAAGAAAACCCATCCGGGGTGATAGCAAAGATAGAAATATAGCCAGTTTTGCTCGGTGAGCGTCATGGCAGGCGTTATGAGCCATTCATCTTGCGGCTTGTTGACTATAGTGTTAGTTTCTTTGTCGGTGTAGTAGTGATTGGCTATGCGGGCAAAGTAATTGCCATCGATGCTCACGTCCCAACTCGGAGACTCCACTTGCCAAGTGGGGTTGATACCCTGGTCGGCAGGGGGTGTGTTAGGAGGATTAACTTTCGACACATCGGTCCACCCCTCGGGAATCCAGTCGTAGGTAGTTCCGTCCCACGATTCAAAATTTTCATAGAATGGAGTCGACTGAGCCTCCTCAGCAGCGGCTACTACAGGTCTTGATTTCACTTCGATTTTCGGAGCTTCTTGTCCGAAACCTCCTATTACACGCTTGTGAAGAGTGCCATCGGCAGTTTTTACTACCTGTAGCTCCATTCCGTTGCGTAATGTTTCCTTTGCAACTACAGTTGGCGCTGAAGCCACTTCGATTTTTGCATAATCAGTGTTGTTGGCTGAAGAACCGGCAATGGCCGCTACAGCCATACCATGCATAAGCAGAAAGCAGTAGAATTTTTTCATATATTTTTATTTCTTAGTTAATTCTTTATATACTTGTTAACTGATATAATGTATTTGCTTGTCTTTATCAAATATAGCTATCATAATGCCTACAAATATACTCATTATTTATTCATTAGCAAAGATTTTGTCTTTATTTAGTGAATTTTAGACGATTATAAGCGGGTGGCGAAGCTGAATAAGTAATGAATATGCATAAAATATACGAGAAAATATTACATCTGTCGGTTTCTATGGCGCAATTTCTTGCCATAATTGAGTAGTGAGTGGAAAAAAGAATGAACTCTTGAAATTTGTGAAATTAATCTCAAGAGTTCACTCAAATATTATTAAATGGCATGTTGCAATTTGCCGGCAAGTAATTCAGCGAAGCGATAAAAGACCTGCGTACTTGCCGTGACGCCAATTAGTGGCGACCTTTGCCATTGTTTTTGCGACGGTTCTGCTCTTCGAGCATAGCACGCTGCTGGCGTTGCATTTCTTCCATACGAGCCATAAAACCACTCTTCTTTTTCGGCTTTTTAGCGTTTTCAGCCATCTTCAAGCGCATTTTTTCTTCGCTCACGAGGTGGCGGTATCCGAAGTTTTGCAGAATGGTGAACAGCAGCGATAGGAAGTAGTAGTAGCTCAGTCCGGCAGCATAGTTGTTGAAGAACACAAGGAACATGATAGGCATGAGATACATCATCCACTTCATGCTCGGCATAGAGTCGTTGCTTGCTTGCGATTGCATGGTGATGCGTGTGTACATTATGTTTGTCACTGTCATCAGCAAGCAGAAAAGGCTCACATGGTTACCGAAATAATTGGTGATGAAAGGAATCTGTGCATTCCACGAGAATATTGCATCGGGAGCCGAAAGGTCGTGAACCCACAGGAACGATTCACCGCGCAGGTCGATGCACGATGGGAAGAATGTGAACACGGCGAAGAGGAATGGCATTTGCAGCAACATAGGCAAGCAGCCGCTGAACGGGCTTGCTCCGGCAAGGCTGTAGAGAGCCATCGTCTTCTGCTGGCGTGTCATGGCATTGTCTTTGCCCGGATATTTCTCGTTGATAGCCTTAATGTCGGGGGCAAGGAAACGCATCTTAGCCTGCGACATATAAGTCTTGTGCATCAGAGGCCAAAGGACGAGCTTTATAATGAGCGTCATGAGCAGTATTACTATTCCGTAGTTGGGGATAAATCCGCCGAGGAAGTCGAAAATAGGGATAATGATGCAAGTGTTAATCCAGCGGAAGATAGGCCAGCCCAGAGGAATCAGTTTGGTGAGTTCAAGGTCTTCGTCGGACGTAATCATATCGTCGTATGACGAAAGCAGATGATAGCGGTTTGGGCCGAAGAAGAAGTTGAACGAAGCCGGATTGGCATTTGTGGAATTATAGTCGAGCGAAGATTGCACCTCCATGTTTTTCAGATAATTCTGATAGTCGATGTGGCTTTTTTCGATAACCTCGCTGTGCATGGTAGCTCCATTGAACGAGCTTTTGCAAATCAGCACGCTCGAGAAGAATTGGTTCTTGAAGCTAATCCACTTTAGGCGGTCGGTCATTTGCTTATCTTCATTGCTTGTTTCGCTCAAGTATTTCACATCGCCGCCGGTGTATTTATAGTAAATGGCAGAATTACGCTCCTCAAACATCTTTCCCGCCTCGTGTCGGCTCATTTTCTGTCGCCAAGAGAAGTCCATATTGGTGATATTCGACGGGATAATGCGGTCCATGTTTTCTTGGAGCACCTCCATAGCCACATCGTAGTGACCCGGCTTGAGAGTATATTTGATACCCCACTTGCTGCCGCCGAGGTCGAGTTGCATAAGCACAGCCGAGTCGCCGAGTGCTACCGGAGTGAAATAGAAGTCTTTGGTGTCGAAACGCTGTGCATTAGTGTTGAGCACGAAGCTGTAGCTATTGGTTTCGGCATTAAAAAGTTCCACTTGGTCGGCATTATAAGCCTTATACTGCTTCAAGGTGGCTTTCACAATTGCGCCTCCTTGCGAAGAGATGTCGATTTTAAGCAAATCGTTTTGGAGCGACACCACGGTGTCTTTTCCTGCCATGTGGCGGGCAAAATTGCCATTGCGCACAAATTCGGAGGCAGCCGATTTCAGAGCCGCCACTGCACGATTGTGCAGCACCACATTGTCGGTAGTCTTTTTAAGGGCTTCCTCTACATTCACAGTGCCTCCACCGGCTATAGTGAGGGTTCCGTCGAGGGTTTCACCTTTAAGATAAAGAGAGGCAATGGAATTCTTCAAGCAATAGGTTTTTTCGCCCACAGTGTCGCCCGATAATGTGCCATAGGTGCGTATCGTCAGCTTCAAAGCAGCAACATCGGCATCGGAGAGGCTGTCGACAGATGCCGTAGCCAATGCTTCGGCTTGAGTAGCTTTGGCGGCATCAGCCTCTATGCGGGCAGCTTCGCGCTGACGCTCTATTTCCTCCTTTGAGGGCTGGTTGAGCCACATGAAACCGAAAATCACCGCTCCCATAAGCAACATTCCGGTAATCGTGTTTTTGTCCATTCGTTAAAAGAGTTGTTTCTTAGTTAATAATCAAAGTTGCTTTTTTTTACTATGTTGCGCTGTTATTTCTTGTTCTCAATAGCAGCACGGATAAAGTCCATGAAAAGAGGGTTCGGGTTGAGCACGGTGCTACTGTATTCGGGGTGATATTGTGTTCCGACAAACCATTTCTTGTCGGGCAATTCCACCACTTCCACGAGGTGCGTTTCGGGGTTTTCGCCCACGCACTTCATTCCGGCGCGCTCAAATTGCTCGCGGTATTCGTTGTTGAACTCAAAGCGATGACGGTGGCGTTCCTCTATTTCCGTGTTGCCATACGCTTTAGCCGGAGTAGAGCCTGCCACGAGTTTACACTTATAAGCACCAAGACGCATTGTTCCACCCATATTGGATATGCTCTTCTGCTCCTCCATGAGGTCGATGACATTGTAGGGAGTCTTGGTGTCCATTTCCGTGCTGTTGGCCTCGGTGAGTCCGAGTACATTACGAGCAAATTCAATCACCATACATTGCATACCGAGGCAAATTCCGAAAGTAGGCACATCGTGCTCGCGGCACCATTTCAGCGCCACGAATTTGCCTTCGATGCCTCGCTGCCCGAATCCCGGAGCAATAATCACTCCGTTCATATCTTTGAGTTGCTCCTCCACATTGGCGTCATTCAGCTTTTCAGAGCTGATGTAGCGTAAATCGAGCTTATGGTCGTGGTAGGTAGCGGCTTGGAATAGCGATTCATTGATTGATTTATAAGCGTCTTGAAGTTCCACATATTTTCCCACAAGACCTATTTTCACTACATCGGTAGCACTATGCAACTTTTCGAGGAATTTGTTCCACTTTGCCATGTCGGGTTCGCCCGAATATGGAGTGTTGGTCTTTTTCAGCACAATTTCATCGAGATGCTGGCTGTGCATGGTGAGAGGCACTTCGTAGATAGTAGGAACGTCGATTGATTGAATCACGGCATCGACCGATACATTGCAGAAGAGGGCAACTTTGCGAAGAATTGAAGCCGGAATCTCTTTTTCAGTGCGTAGCACAAGAATATCGGGCTGTATTCCCACTTCCTGCAACTGCTTCACCGAGTGTTGTGTAGGCTTTGTCTTCAGCTCTTTGGCAGCTTTAATGAAAGGCACATAAGTGAGGTGAACGCACAAGCAGTTTTGCCCTAATTCCCAGCGAAGCTGACGCACTGCTTCGAGGAACGGCAGCGACTCGATGTCGCCCACAGTGCCCCCGATTTCGGTAATCACAAAGTCGTATTTTCCGGTGTTGCCGAGCAATTTCACGTTGCGCTTTATCTCATCGGTGATATGCGGAATAATCTGCACCGTCTTGCCGAGATAGTCGCCGCGGCGTTCTTTGTCGATTACGCTTTGGTAGATTCGTCCGGTAGTGATATTGTTGGCACGCGAGGTGTGAATGTTTGTGAAACGCTCATAGTGCCCGAGGTCGAGGTCGGCTTCGTGCCCGTCGTCGGTCACATAACATTCTCCGTGTTCGTAGGGGTTAAGAGTACCCGGGTCAATATTAATGTAAGGGTCAAACTTTTGAATAGTAACTTTAAAACCACGCGAAAGCAATAATCGCGCTAAGGACGACGAAATGATTCCTTTTCCCAAGGACGACACCACTCCGCCTGTCACGAAAATATATTTAGTATCCACCTCAAAAAATGTTTTGTATTGTTTTAAGTTGCAAAAATACTAATAAATTCGTGAAGCCCCCAAGAATATGTCGTTTTTTTACATTTTTTATTCTCCGGAACAAGTCGCCAAAGCAAGTGAAGCGCTTTAGCCTTCGTTTTGTCAGGTGCCTGCTGTGTAGAATTTGCGGGAACATACAATCACGAATAATTGCCGTGGTTACATAATAAAATGATGCGTTGTGCGTTAATTAATTATCGATATAAGTGTTTGGATAATGATGTTTAGCAATATACGGTTAAAAAATATATTTTACGGAATTGTCTTTTTCTTGTTCTTCCTATGCAATTCTGTGCAGGAAGCCTATGCCCTCAATGCCGATTTTTATGCTTCGGAGTCGAAGCTCGCATCGGGTAGGTGGGTGAAAATCAATGTGCCATCTTCAGGATTGTATTCTATTTCGCAGTCAGAGGCATCGAGTTGGGGATTTCCTGACGTGAGCAAGCTGAAGGTGTTCGGCTACGGAGGCGCGCCGATAAGCACATTGCTCAATGAAAATCAAATCGACGATTTGCCGCAAGTGCCGACATATCGCAGTGGCGGGCGCATTGTGTTTTATGCTCAGGGTCCTATCACATGGAGCGCTTCAAAGAACGGCGACATACAGTTTGTGCAAGTTCAGCACCCATATTCCACGGCAGGATATTATCTCGTTACCGACCGCGAGGATATAGAACCCGCCACTATGGCAACCACATCGACACCTATTGCGCAGCAAGGTGAAGAACTCACCACGTTCACCGAGCGGCTGTTTCATGAGGAGGAGCTTTTTTCACCGGGACAGACGGGTAATTTGCTTCTTGGTGAAGATTTTAAATACAATTCCACACAGACCTTTAGCTTCAATATTCCCGGGCATACCGAGGGTAGCCCCGTGAACATTCTCACTGCTTTTGCCGCCAAAGCGATAGGCACCACATCATCATCGCTCACCTTCAAGTGTAATGGAACTACGCTCGAAACGTCGGCAAATGATAAAGTGGCGGCAATGTCAAGCTCCGACGGCTATACGCACTGCAAACTTGCCAACACGGTGAAGCGTTGCAACGTTGACGGCACTTCGGTGCTTTTTACTATAACTTTCAAGAACTCGGGAACGGTGCTAAGCATGGCACGACTGGATTATATAACCATCAATTACGAGCGCGACTTGAAGATGAGCGGCTCGGATTTTGCTTTTCGTTGCCCGGCCGGAAGCGCATCGGCGGTTATGAGCCTCTCGGGAGCCTCGGCATCGACTGTGATTTTCGACGTCACCGACACCTCCAATCCTGCCGTGGTAGCAGCCGATAATGTGGCGGGAACACTGAAATTCACTCCCGCAGGGAGCGGTGCAAGAGAGTATCGGGCATACGATGGCGGCAGCTTGCCTGCTCCGGTCAAGGTGTGCGACGTGGCTAACCAGAATCTGCATGGCAATTCTACTCCCGACCTTATAATCATCAGCCCGGCTGAATATTCGGCTCAGGCTGCACGCATCGCCACGCTTCATGAGCAGTATGACACAATGCGTGTGTTACTATTGCAACCCGAGGCGATTTACAACGAATTTTCATCGGGAACGCCCGATGTGATGGCTTATCGCAAACTTGCAAAGATGTTCTACGACCGCGGGACAGATGAAACTGGGCATAGATTGCAGCATCTGCTGCTTTTCGGGCGCGCTTCCTATGATAACCGCATGATATCATCGTCGGCAAAGAGTGCTTCCTATCCGCGTCTGCTGTTTTGGGAAACGAGTGTCGGCGACTACGACAATACTTCGTTCGGAACCGACGACATTCTGGCTGCTCTCTCCGACGGAGCTTCCGAGAGCAATCTTGCTGATACGCGCTATGCTCCTGCATGCATAGGAGTAGGGCGAATGCCCGTGAAAAGTGCATCGGAGGCAAAGGAGGTTGTCGACAAGCTCTACTCGTATGTTACCGGCAAAGATTATGGTCCGTGGAAAAATAACCTGATTATGGTGGCTGATGATGGCGACGGCGGAATCCACATGCGTCAGTCCGATAGTGCGCAGGAGCTGATGAAAGACAACGGAGGCAAGGATTTCGTGTATAACCGCATTTTCCTCGATGCCTATACGCAGACGTCGGACGGCACCGGAAATGTCTATCCTCAGGCTCGTAAAAAGATGTTCCAACTCCTTAACGATGGCGCACTCGTGATGCATTACATCGGTCATGCCAACACTGTGAGCTGGACACACGACGGACTTCTCAATAATTCCGACATCAACTCTATGTATCTAAGGCATTATCCGCTATTCTACACCGCTACTTGCGAGTTTACGCGCCACGATGCCGATGTGGTTTCGGGAGGTGAAATACTTTTCCTTAACAACCGCGGAGGAGCCATCGCTCTTATTTCCACCATTCGTCCTACGTTCATATCGAGCAATGAATATTTCACCAATAGTCTTGCACGGAATCTCTTCAAGCGCGATGAGAATAACATGTATAAACGCTTGGGCGATGTGTATCGCATGTCGAAGAATGAATCGATGAGCTACGATGATTCCGGACGCGTGATGAGCTATTCCGATGCTAATAAGTTGCGCTATAGCCTTATTGGCGACCCTGCTATGCGACTTGCCTATCCGAGCTACAATGTGAAACTGGAGGAAATCAACGGTGTTGCTGTAAGCGATGATAATATGCCCGATTTTAAAGCCCGGCAGACGTTGACGCTGAAAGGTGCTATCTACGACAACAAAGGCAATAAGGCTACCGATTTCAACGGAACGATAATGCCCACGCTTTATGATGCCGAAAAGTCGGTGGAAACCAAAGGTAACAAGGCGATAAACGAAGAAGAGCCGATAGCAAAATTTGTGTATCAAGAGCGGTCGAACAAGCTCGCAGTGGCTAAAGACTCGGTGCGCAACGGCGAATTTTCCGTGAAGCTGATAATCCCTTCTGAAATTGATTCGCCTGAGTCGTTCGACAATTACAGCACAGCTATGGTGAGCTTCTATGCCAATAGCGACTCGGGAATTGAAGCCAATGGAAACAATGAGCAATTCTTTATCTACGGCTTCGATGAAACGGTAGATGTGGATACCGAGGGTCCTGATATTCGGCGATTTGTGCTGAATACAGATG
>CAMEKH010000020.1 GCA_945921235.1 uncultured Prevotellaceae bacterium
ATTATGTATTTCTCAGCAATATTGTAGTGAATTGATAAGTTTTTTTGCTCCGACTGCTGCTATTTCTTGCAAATGTAGTGTGTTTTTCCAAAATTCTCAACACTATTCATAAAATGGAATGAAATGGACTAAAAAAATCAGCCGGATTCTCAGCGAGAGAATCCGGCTGAAAGTATTTTAAAGATGTATATCGTGGCGATTAGAACATCTGGTCGGGATATTGTCCCTCGGCGTGGAGCTTGGCAAGTTTTGCTACTACTCCCGGACGGTCTTCGGGATATGTTACGCCAAACCATTTTGATGTAGTAGGTAGTACCTCGCAAGTGGCTTTGCCACTCTTGATAAGCTCATCTACCATCAGCGGAATGAAGAACTCGCTTTTCAGGTTAGCCTGGTTCTTTGGGTCGGAAAGGAACTTCTTGAAGTATTCCTCGCTGTGCTCGAAATAGTCGGGAGTGAAGCCCCAGAAGTTCATCGAGCATGGTGTGTTATCGGGAATTGATACCCACTCATTGTTCTCATCGAGATATTGAACCACTCCATCGTGGCGCTCAATCTTGGTGCGCTCTACCACGCCGGTAAGCATGTGGGTCTTCTCGTCGTTCTCGCAGATGCCTCGGCTCACCGTGCCGCTCTCCGAGAGAGTGTTGCTCACGCTGAAGCCCGCCATGGCATAACGGCCGGTGCTACCTTCGGGAAGCTCCGATAGGAACTTGCCAAGCACCATAAAAGCGTCACGGTCGTAGAAATCATCGCAATTGAGCACTGCAAAAGGCTCTTTAATAATGTCCTTGCCCATTAGCACTGCATGGTTTGTACCCCATGGCTTAACACGACCTTCGGGCACCGTGAATCCCTCTGGGAGTGCATCGAGCGATTGGAAACATAGCTCGCATGGAACGTGACCTTCATATTTTGCAAGAATCTGTTCGCGGAATTGCTGCTCGAAATCGCGGCGGATTACCCATACGATTTTGCCGAATCCTGCCTTTATGGCATCATAGATGCTATAATCCATGATGCTCTGTCCTTGAGGTCCGAGCGTGTCGAGTTGTTTCAGACCTCCATAGCGGCTACCCATTCCGGCTGCCAAAAGGAATAATGTAGGTTTCATTTTAATTCTCCTTTGTATTAAAAAAACTGTTCTGTGTTTGTTTAAAAATTAATTAGTTCTCAGCTTACAATGTTTTGAATGCAAACACGATTGTACGCTTGTATATGTCGCCGGCTTTGAGTATTTGCGTTGGGAATTGAGGCTTGTTGGGAGCATCTGGAACTCCTTGGCACTCAATAGCCACACCATCGTAGTCGTTGTAGCTGCGTCCGCTTTTGCTGATTGGAGAACCGGCAAGCCAATTGCCTGTGTACACCTGAACGGCCGGTTGGTCAGTGTACACTTCAAGGCGTCGACCGGCTTCAACATTGCATAATTCAGCGATTTTTTTCACTGATTTATCCCAATTGTCTACAAGCCAGCAATTATCGTATCCTTTGCCATAGATAAGAGCCGGGAAATCGGCCTTAATGTCTTCTCCAAGAGTTTTGGCAGTGGTGAAATCCATAGGAGTACCTGCCACGTCATCGACATCTCCTGTAGGAATCAGTGTGTCGTCAGTCGGCACATATTTGCTGCTACCGAGCCACAATGTGTGATTGAGCACATCTCCTGCATTCTCGCCGGCAAGATTAAAATATGCGTGATTTGTGAGGTTGACAATAGTGTCGGCATCGCTTTCGGCAGTAAGGTCGATGCGAAGCTCATTGTTTTCACTCCAATAGTAGGTCACTGTCACTTTCATATTTCCCGGATAGTTCTCGTCGCCATCGGGGCTGTTCAGCGTTAGAACTATGGAATCATCTACAATCTTGCTGTCCCAAATCTTGTTTTGAAAGCCCTCCGGTCCTCCATGAAGAGCATTCGGACCATTGTTGATAGCCAGCTGATAACTCTTGCCATTGATAGAGAATACACCCTTTGCAATGCGGTTGGCATATCGACCGGGAATCTTGCCTGCACAGGGACCATCGTAGAAATAGTCGGCAGGATTGGTGTAACCGAGCACCACATCAGCCAAATCTCCATTAGAGTTAGGAACAATAGCAGAAACGATGCCTGCGCCGAGAGCTGAAATCTCGACGCTTGCACCGTTGGTATTTGTCATTTTGTATAGAGCAATGTCGCCTTTTGGCGATTGTGCTATACGTTTTGTGATGTTCATCTTATTTCTCAATTTTGCGTGCTCCGTCGGAAATAATCACATCATAAATCTTAGGCTCATGACCATATTTGGCAGCAAATTTCTCTTTTGCTGTGGCGATGAATGAATCGTAGAGCTCATTTTTCACAAGGTTGATTGTGCAACCGCCAAATCCACCACCCATTATTCGAGAACCTGTCACGCCACATTCTTTGGCGATATCATTCAAGTAATCGAGTTCTTCGCAGCTCACCTCATAGAGCTTCGACATTCCGGCATGAGTTTCATACATCTTGCGTCCCACTGTCTCATAGTCTCCTTTTTCAAGAGCTGCACACACTGCAAGCACGCGCTCCTTCTCACCGATTACATATTCGGCACGCATATAGTCCTCCTCAGAGATTTGGTCTTTTATTCTGTTCAAGTCGTCCATTTCGGCATCGCGCAAAGTTTCAATTCCGAGAACTTTTGCCACGCGTTCACACGATTCGCGACGCTTATTGTAAGGCGAGTCAACAAGTTCGTGCTTTACTACAGAGTCGACCAAGACAAGTTTATATCCATCGGCTTTGAACGGGAAATATTCAAATTCCATTGAGCGGCAGTCGAGGCGCATCAAGCAGTCTTTCATGCCGAAAACTGATGCGAATTGGTCCATAATACCGCAGTTTACGCCGCAATAATTGTGCTCGGTAGATTGTCCGATGCGTGCCAATTCGAATTTGTCAATCTTGTTGTCGTTGAACATATCGTTCAATGCAAAGGCGAAGCAAGATTCAAGAGCAGCCGATGATGAAAGTCCGGCTCCTAATGGAATATTGCCTGCAAAAATTGCATCAAATCCTTTTACTACACCGCCACGCTTGATGATTTCGCGGCAAACACCAAATATATAACGTGCCCATTGCTCACTTGGAGCATCTTCTTCTCGAAGTCCGAATTCTACGTAAGAATCAATGTCAATAGAGTAAACGCGCACAGTGTCGGTTCCGTTTTCCTTGATTTTGGCTTGAATACACTTGTCAATAGCTCCCGGGAACACGAATCCGCCGTTATAGTCGGTATGCTCACCAATAAGGTTGATACGACCTGATGATGCGTAAAGGGTTCCGCCATCGCCGAAAAGTTCTTTCAGCAGTTCTTTGATTTTTTCTTTCATTTTATTAGTTTTATTGAAGATTAAATAATCATAAATTTTTCCACATTAGAGTAAAAGTGACAGCACGAAATTACTAAAAAAATTGATTTATTTAGCAATAAAATTATGCCAATATTTGGAAAAAATTCGTCATTTCACGTTAATTAATAATTTACAGGGCTTTACGCCTTTGGCTGTAGCCGTAAATTCTATGGTCCCACTCTCATTCGCAGCTTGAACAATTGCAGTGAGTGCACCGCTGAATAGAGGCATTTCCTCTCCTTGGAATGAATAAAGGCATGTAGGGTCGCCATTGGCGGTGGCGCGGAATTTGCCTGCGCCTGTCACTTTGAATTTTACCAATCGGTTGTCGGTGGGTACGATATTTCCATCCTTGTCGGCAACTTGCACTGTGATGTAAGCCAAATCTTCGCCATCGGCTTTCAAAGTGTTGTGGTTTACGCTTGCAACAAGATGATGAGGCTTACCGGTAGTTTTTATCGTCTTTTCCATTGCCGCATATCCATTGGAGTCGTAGGCTACTACTTTCACTTCACCCGGCTCATATTTTATTTCATTCCACATTAGCCTGTAGCGGTTCATAAGTGTGGAATCGTTTTTCTCGCGCATACCGCAACTCTTTCCATTGATGAATAGCTCAGCCTTAGGATAACTTGTATAGACAAAAACCGGCGTTATCTCTCCTTCGCGACCTTTCCAATTCCAGTGCGGAAGAATGTGTAGCGTTGGCGATTTTTTATTCCATACCGAGCGATATAGATAGTAACGGTCTTTGGGCAATGAAGCAAGGTCGATAATTCCAAACACAGAGCTGTGGTTGGGCCATGCATCTGTGTCGTAGGGCGATGGCTCACCGAGATAGTCGAATCCGGTCCACACGAATTGACCTATCACCCATTCGTTATCATCATCGCGAGCGAAATCGTAGTCGGGGGTGTTGCTCCAAGAGCAAGCCTCATTATCGTAGCTGTTGCTCTGGTGGTCGGGGTGTGTAACTGTGTGGTGCTCGCCCCAAACTACGGGGAAATGATATACACCGCGGCTTGATACTGTTGATGCCGTTTCCGAGCCAAGGATAAGTCCTTGTGGGAGACGCTGGTGGCACTCATCGTAGAATTGAGGTTTGTAGTTGAATCCGGGAATATCGAGCGCAGCTGCAAAGCCATTGTCGAGAACAGACTTTATTTGGTCGCAACCGCAAGTTGCAGGGCGTGTGGGGTCAAGTCGGTGAATTACGTCTTGAAGCATCACAAGCTCGTCCATACCCACATGACTCCATTGACCTGTCACTTCATTGCCTATCGACCACATAACTACTGCCGGAGAATTGCGATAATGTTTCACCATATTCTCCATGTCGCGTTCGGCCCATTCGTTGAAAAAACGTCCATAGCCATTAGGCGATTTCGGGCGGAAACTCCAGTCGTCGAAAGGCTCTATCATTAGCATTATTCCGAGTTCATCGCACAATTCTACAAGCTCCGGAGCCGGCATATTGTGTGATGTGCGAATCGCATTTGCTCCCATCTCTTTTAGCAGTTCAATTTGATGCCTTAGTGCTGAACGATTCACGGCTGCACCGAGAGGTCCGAGGTCGTGGTGGTTGCAAACGCCTTTGAATTTTGTGTACTTTCCATTAAGGAAGAAACCTTTCTCAGGCACATATTTTATTGAACGAATGCCGAAACGTGTATCATAGCTGTCGACGACTTTCCCATTTAGACTCAGCGTGGTAGTAGCTACATAGAGTGCCGGGGAGTCGGGACTCCATAGCTCGGGGTTATTCACTATGAAATTTTGAGAGAAGATTTGTCCGCGTGCAATGTATTCATTCTCTTTGCGAGCTACTTCTTTACCATT
The DNA here is from genome assembly GCA_945921235.1 of uncultured Prevotellaceae bacterium. Classification (GTDB taxonomy): domain Bacteria; phylum Bacteroidota; class Bacteroidia; order Bacteroidales; family Muribaculaceae; genus CALZFJ01. The sequence continues at coordinate 5,218 of CAMEKH010000020.1, forward strand.
AGGACTTTTTATCACGGTAGTAACAATTATTTTCTCTCCATTTGGCCATTGCTCAAGTTTCTTTGCGCCTTTAATTTCAATGTCTAATTTAATTGAGGCAAATTTAGAGGAAACCTCGGGAGTGGTTATGAATGTCCCCCACACCGGCACATGCACACGGTGAGTGTTTATAAGGTGTACATTGCGGTAGAGTCCGGCTCCGGGATACCAGCGAGATGCTTGCTTGAAATTCTCAAGGTCTACTTCAAGTGTGTTTTCTCCGGGACGGACAGCAGAATTAATGTCGACATAGAAGGAATTGTATCCGTAGGGCCAATATCCTACCTCTTTTCCATTTACCAAAACGTGAGCGTTGCTCATAGCTCCATCGAATATGAGCGTCAGTGAACGGTCCGTGGTGTCGGTAACCATAAAAGTCGTTTTATAAGAGCCTTTACCGATAAATGGCAAGCCTCCTGTGCGCCCCGTCTTCCATGTTGCCACTTTTTCTCCATTTTGCTCTACAGCCACTTTTTGCAGGTCGTTGTTGCGGTCGAATGGTCCGAAAATTGCCCAATCGTGCGGTATTGATACATTCTGCCACGTGCCGGCTGTTGCTTTATCTCCTTTGCAAAATTGCCATGAGTCTTTCAATAGAGTTTCTTGGCGTGCACCCATGACACCCATTGAAGAAATCATTGCAGTTATTAAAAATGCTGTTAATCTCATGTAATAAATGTTGTTAATTAGTTCGCTTTATTATTTTCGATATTATTAGCCATGTTAGGTGCGAGAAAAGAATTTTCATGGAACTCTCCCCTATTTAATTATAACATTTTACCATGCGTTAAATTGCATAATTGCTTAAATCGATAATAAAAATTACGCTTTTTTAACATGGATAATACCCATATTAAAGACAATGCCGCATTTCGATATTGTGATAACTTAAAAATTATTACTTTTGTAGAAAAATTGCGACTTTTCAATGACAAATATTACTGCCGATATCGACACCGATAATAGAGAGTTCCAGACGGCTCTTCGATTGATTTCAGATACACATCAGTCGGTTTTCCTCACAGGAAAGGCGGGCACGGGGAAAAGTACATTCCTTAAATTTATATGTGAAGTTACCAAAAAGAAATACATTGTGCTTGCTCCTACCGGAATAGCCGCAGTGAATGTGGGAGGCATGACAATGCATTCTTTTTTTAAAATGCCATTGAAGCCGCTATTGCCCGACGACCCTGATTATGTTACTCGAAGAATACGAAAGACGCTGAAATATCCTAAAGAAAAGGTGAATATTATCAAGGAACTTGATATGATTATCATTGATGAGATATCGATGGTTCGTGCTGATATGATTGATTTTATGGATAAAGTTCTCCGCGTTTATTCAAATAATATGCGTGAGCCTTTTGGCGGTAAGCAACTACTACTTGTGGGTGATATTTTCCAACTTGAACCGGTGGTGACTGTCGATATGCGTGAAATCCTTCGTCGTTATTACTCTGATTTCTTTTTCTTCAATGCAAGGGCTTTCAGTGAATTGAATATCGTACCTATTGAATTGCGTAAAATCTACCGACAGACTGATGCTAATTTCATATCACTGCTTGATAAAATTCGTGTAAACAGAATTCAAGAGCACGATATTCAGGTTATAAATACTCGATATGTGCCCGATGTAGCATCGGCAACCGATGATTTTGTGATGACTCTTGCTACCCGGCGTGACACGGTAGATACTATCAATGAATCGCACCTTGCTGAAATCGATGCCGAAGAACATACTTTTGAAGGTGTGATTGAAGGCTCTTTCCCAATGCAAAATTTGCCTACAGCTCAGGAACTTACGCTTAAAGTTGGGGCGCAAGTTATTTTTATCAGAAATGACCGAAACCAGCGGTGGATTAATGGCACAATAGGTAAAGTATCGGAGATTGGTGATGATTATATCGAAGTGGAACTTGAATCGGGCAAAAGATATTCTTTACAGCCTGAGCAATGGGAAAATATGCAATATGAATTTGATGAAAAGGAGAAACGTATAAAAGAAACTGTGTTAGGTACATTTACTCAATTCCCTGTGAAATTGGCATGGGCATTGACTATACATAAGAGTCAGGGATTGACTTTTAATAATATTATCATCGACTTATCGGGAGGAGCATTCTCGAGCGGACAGACTTATGTGGCATTATCGCGTTGCACATCTTTGAATGGAATTGTTTTAAGACAACCCATCAGAATGCGCGATATAATTGTCAATAGTTCGGTTGTGGAGTTCAGCAAGTCATTCAATAGCAATGAACTGATTAGTGATGCATTGAATAGGGCTAATGCCTTTCGTGGTTTTGGCGATGCATCACGGGCATTTGATAATAATGAATTCGGTGCGGCTATTGACTTGTTTGCTGAAGCAAACAACCTACATAATATCCTAAATGACCCACTTCTCAAGCGATTTATGCGCAGAAAATTAAATGTAATTAATACGTTGCGACGAGAAATTGACCGATTGAATGGTGTTATTGATTCGCAAATGGAAGTGATGCGTAATTTGGCAAATGAGTTTGCAAAATTGGGCGATGACCTAACCGAAGATGTGCAATTGGAGCCAATCAATATAAAGTCGGCTTTAGCTAATTACGATAAGGCGTTGCGGTTGAATGTAGATTGTGTGGCAGCGTTGGTTGGTAAAGCAAAATTGCTTGGCCGACTTGATGAACCGGAATGTGCAATCGAGCTATTGAAAAAGGCTGTGGAAGTTGACCCATGCAATTCCGAAGCATTTTATCAACTCGGCTTGCTAAAATTGCGCATTAATGATTATCCGGGAGCATTGATATCACTGAAAAAATCCTTGAAGTTAAATGCCGATAATCCTGCTGTGCATGAGTCGCTTAGTGGCGTTTACTCTGAAATCGGTCTTGAAGATATGGCTGAGAAACATAGAAAGACGGCTACGAAGCTTCGTAAGAAAAAGTAGCTTACGTATTATTATTTTATGTACCTTTGCATAATTAAAAAAAGAGAATCAACTTGTAATGGGCAAGGCAACGATAACAAAAGAACAGATATCAACGCTTGAGAAAGTAACATTTCCTGGTAAAATATATATTGTTGACTCAATGGCTAAAGTGAAATCGGCTCTTGCATATCTAAACAAATGTGAGCGCTTGGGGTTTGATACCGAAACGCGACCATCGTTTAAGCGAGGGGTATTCTACAAAGTGTCGTTGATGCAAATTTCCACGATGAATGAATGTTTCCTTTTCAGGCTAAATAGAGTTGGTATTCCGGAAATTCTTAAAGAGTTTCTTGAGAATGATAATATTATAAAAATTGGTATTTCGCTTAGAGATGATTTCGGAATGTTGCATAAATTAACCGATACTATTCCTCATGGCTTTATCGATTTGCAGGCTCTTGCTCCTCAATATGGCATTGGTGATGCGAGTCTTCAAAAAATTTACGCAATAATTTTCGACCGACGTATATCAAAGGTTCAGAGGTTGACAAATTGGGAAGCTGCTGAGCTTACTGCGGCGCAGCAAGAATATGCAGCCATTGATGCATGGGCTTGTCTTAAGATTTATAATCATCTTGAGAGTAAAGGATTTTACGCAACTGAATCAAAATATTATTGTGATGAAGACATTCAACCGCAAGTTTAAGCGTTCCACTTATTTGCCATTGGCTTTGACTCTATATGTTGCTTTTATGGCTTATGTAGGGCGTTCATATTTTATTAATGGCGAATATTTTTATTATTTTGGAGTGATTGGTGCTACTCTGATAGTAATAATTTTATTGCACTTCTCCTTGAAACGCCGCGAAGCGATGAGGGAAAAGCGCAATAAAGATGATAAGTCTTCTTATGGAAGATATGAGGACACCAAAGAGGATAAGACTACCTGAAATCGGCTAAATTCTTCTGGAGCCTTTTCTTCGCTATGAAAATCCGGCTTTTTACGGTGCCAATAGGCACATTTTGAAGTTCAGCAATCTCTTGATAAGCATAACCTTTAAGATATAGCGTGAATGTGGCACGTATATTCTCAGGAAGTTGGCTTACCATTCTTATAATCTCTTTTTGCGACATTAAACTCTCGGGTGTGTCATTTGCCATTTTGTATTTTGTTGCATCAATGAATCCATTGTTGTCGGTAGAGTCGTTGATAACAATGATTTTTGATTCTTTTCGGTAGTTATTTATGAAAATGTTTTTCATAATTGTCATAGCCCACCCTTTGAAGTTGTTCTCTTCAACGAATTTCTTTTCATTGCATAAAATCTTCAATGTAGTGTCTTGAAGGAGGTCATTTGCATCGTCGTAATTTGCTGTGAGCCTATATGCAAAACTCATTAGCTTAGGCCTTATGCCCATTAGATTTTTGAAAAAGGATTCAGTAGTCATATTTTTCATATTTAAAATAAGATTTTTGCAAATATATAAATTAATTTTAGAACAAAGCAACTTTTGGATTATAAAAATAATTTAAATGTGTAAATTTTATATTATATTGTCTTTCACGATGTTATTTCGGCGTTTTTGTGTTTCATTTGTGTTACAATTTGTAGCGATGTTTCATTTTTCGTAAATAATAGCTATCTTAGTAGCAAATTTCAATGATTTAAATATGTTACTTTGAAATAAAATAGAATATTATGGCAAATAAAAGGAATTTTAAGAAGATGGTAAGATGCGTGTGTGGAGAAATCGCAGGTCAATGCATTTATACCAAAAATTTTATCGATGGAATTGATGGTGATAAAATGGACGATATCATCTGCGACGTTGCTATGCTTCAAGTTCGCACAATCGATAGAGTTTCCGTGTCGTTCGATAGAAATATGAAGAGCTTTAGTGGTAATGCCCGTGAATATCGTAAAGCTCGTGAAATATATTTCAAGAAGTGCTACGAAGGGATAAAAAAAGAATTTATGGCTTCGCTTAACGAGGTAGTATCAAGAATGAATGCCTTGATTCCGCAGGAAGTGCGCGATGCAAACAAGGCTGCAATGAAGAAATAAAAAATTATTAAGTGAGATGTGGGCACATACCTATGTGTGCCCATATCCTTTTGTAAATAAATGTAGGATTGATGGCTTGAAAACTTTCGCTAAATTCATTTTAAGATTGATTGGCTGGAAAATTTCAGTCAAAGTGCCATATTACAAAAAATCGGTAATTTGTGTTGCTCCGCACACAAGTAATTGGGATTTTATTATTGGTAAGATAGGATATGCCGCCACAGGAAGAAAGACACATTTCTTAATGAAAGAAACATGGTTTTTCTTCCCTTTGGGAGTCTTATTTAAAGCTATTGGAGGTATTCCTGTCCCGCGGATTAAGGGTTCGGACTTAACGAATGTAATAATAGATAAATTCAATAACGCTAAAAAGATGAATCTTGCGGTAACCCCTGAGGGCACTCGAAGCCTTAATAAAAATTGGCGTAAGGGTTTTTTGTTTATCGCCCAAGGTGCAAATATTCCTATAATACTTGCATATATAGATTTTGCAAAAAAGGAAATGTCATTGGCTGAAACATTCTACCCATCGGGCGATGTTGAAAAAGATATGGCGTATATTAAGAGATTTTATGATGGGAAGACCGGTCGTTATCCTGAAAAGTTTTCAAATGATATTTAATCTGCTACTATGAATAATAATCTCAATATTGCCGCGATAGAGTATGATATAGTATGGGGCAACATCCATGAGAACCTTCAGCAAGTATCACGGCAACTTGCTACTATGCCTCAAAGTATTGATTTGGTGATACTGCCCGAGATGTTCTCTACCGGGTTTATTGTCGATAAAGATATGGCTGAGGCTCTTGCTGAGAGGAATACAGGGGCTACGATATCGGCTCTCAGGGCTATGGCGGCTCAATATAGAGTGGCAATTGCCGGCAGTTATCTTGCCCGAACGGCAGGACGACTATATAATAGAGCATTTTTAATTGAGCCTAATGGTGATGAGTCATTTTATGATAAGCGACATCTCTTTAGAATGGGAGGCGAACGCGATGTTTATGGCAGTGGCGATGTGGAATCGCCTGTGGTGAGATATAGAGGTTGGAATATAAAGATTGTGGTGTGTTATGACTTGAGATTTCCTGTGTGGTGCAGGAGTACTGCCCGACAATCCTATGATTTACTCTTGGTAGTGGCAAATTGGCCAAAGGTGCGTTCATCGGCATGGCACACGCTATTGGCTGCGAGAGCCATTGAAAATGAATGCTATGTGTGTGGTGTCAATAGATGTGGAAATGATGCGCAAGGCATTGATTACGCATCGCATTTGTCGAAGATTTATGATTATAAAGGATTTGAAACCGGCAAGTGGAGTGAAGATGAGCATACACTTTTGGCATCGCTCGATTATGATAAGTTAATTGCTTTTAGAGATAAATTCCCGGTATGGAAAGATGCTGATGATTTTTCCATTGTCATTTAGAATTGGTTTTCCACATAAAGTCTCATCTCGCAATTCTTGCAATCGCATTCTATTCTCATCGTTGTGCTATTCGCATGGCGGAGAAAAATTTTCTCAGGAAGGCGATTGGCATTTGAAGTCTTTCTGCAAGCTCCAAGTTCACGCCTTATGCAATATCGGGTGTACATAGCTATGTGATTGCCTATTGTGCGTTGTGATATCTCTATAGCCGGTTCAATAGATTCGATTCCATGGTCGGTGTAAACCTTTTCTGCTAATGAATTTGCCACGTTGTCGGAATCGGTTAATGTGGTAGCGAAGTACGTTGACGACAAATCCTCAGCTTTTCTATAATTGAACCGATGTCTTATCTTATAGGCTCTTGTCAAAGATTCAATTGCATCACGACGTAATTGAGCAATTACCGATACAGGAATAAAACATTCATTGAGAGCCTTTATGCTTGATATACGGAAAATAGTGTTTCCTAATTTACTTATTATAGAGCGTTGCTTCTCGGCTTGAGGCGATTTTGCTGCCTCAATGTCACCTAAATAGTGCGACACGGCAATTGAAATGCCATATTCATCAGTGATATGTAGACTTAATATTCCATTGGCGTATTTGAGTTCAATATCAATCAGTATGAAGCGTCTGCCTGAGTCTTTTGCCATTTGGTCTTCAAATGCTTTGTCGTATGTACGAAACAAAGTTGTACCCGGAGCGATATTTAGCGGATTTAGAGTATTAATAATATTATTAGTAGTAGCTGTGTTGATGCGGAATCCGCAATATTCATTGTTTTTGGTGAAATAGCTTAAGCCATCACCATTATTAAGTTTTACACGGGATATGATTTTAAGAGTTTTACCCTGAGCCTTTTCTACGGTCCCTATTCTTTCTCCGCGAGATTTCGGCGTATCAATAGACGCTATTTTTTCTCCTTTCCCTTGATTATGGCTATCAATAAAATAATGAGTGAACGAGCGATTAAAACTTTTGCTCAAATCGGGAGTAAAAGAATATTCTGTATGGCCTATTGATGAGCGTGTGTATTTTCCATTGCTTTCATTGATTATTTTATCTAATGAATTCCTATAGAATGCCACAACGTTCTTCACATACGACATATCTTTCAGCCTGCCTTCAATCTTGAATGAAGAAACTCCTGCCGATAGCATTTCCTCTATACGTCCACTTTGATTTAAGTCGCGTAGAGATAGAAGATGCTTATTGTGAAGCAATATATTACCTTTGTCGTCAATCAAGTCAAATGGTAATCGGCAAATTTGGGCACATTCTCCCCTATTGGCACTTCTCCCTTTAAGTATTTCACTTGCTTGGCATCGGCCACTATAACTTACGCATAATGCTCCATGAATAAAACTCTCCAAAGGCACATTTACCGAATCGCATATCGATGCAATTTCCTTTAGAGACAGTTCTCTTGCCAAAACAAGTTGTGAAAAGCCAAGCGATTCAAGGAAGCGTGCTTTTTCGGGAGTACGAATATCACACTGAGTGCTGGCGTGCAACTCAATGGGAGGTATATCGAGCCGAAGAATTCCCATATCTTGCACAATTAAAGCATCGATGCCTATTCTGTAGAGGTTTTTTATTAATTTCTCTACATTGCGCAGTTCGTCATCGTAAATTATGGTGTTCACCGTGGCATAAACCTTTGCATTGAACTGATGTGCAAAGGCTACTACTTGCGCCATATCATCAAGTGAATTGCCTGCGGCAACTCGTGCGCCAAAAGAGTGTGCACCCATATACACGGCATCAGCACCGTGTGTGATAGCCTCTATTGCAATTTCCTTGTTGCGAGCCGGAGCCAATAGCTCAATGTGTCGGGTTGATGTAGCCACAGTGTTATGTTTTATTTTATGTTACGAATATCGTAAGGAGTCTCTTGATAGACAAAATAATTCAGCCAATTGGTGAATAGCAGATTGGCGTGAGAGCGCCATCTCACTATTGGCTTTTTTTGGGGATTATCGTCCTCATAGTAGTTAGTAGGAATATGAGGATTAATACCCTTTTCCAAATCGCGGTGATATTCATAATCGAGAGTCATAGGTGAATATTCTGAATGACCGGTAATGTAGAATTCACGACCATTACGCCCCATTATCATATAGATTCCGCTTTCGTCACTCTCGGCAATTATTTTTAATTCTTTGTGCGGCTCTATGTCTTCTCTGTGCACTTCGCTATAGCGGCTGTGAGGAACATAGAAAATATCGTCGAAGCCTCTGAATATTGGATTCTTATAGTCGCTGACCGTGTGCTTGAACACTCCCGATATCTTTTCCTTAAGAATATATTTCGGGATACCATATCGGAAATATAGTCCCGCTAAAGCCGCCCAACATATATAGAGTGTTGATGTGACGTGAGTTTTTGCCCAAGAAAAGATTTCTTTAAGCTCGTCCCAATAATCCACATCTTCAAAGTTTACTTTTTCTACCGGAGCACCTGTTACAATAAATCCATCGTAATTATTCTGCTTGATGTCGGCGAATTTTTTGTAAAAAGCCTCAATATGTTCTCTCGGTGTGTTTTTACACACATGTCCGTCGGGTTCAATGAGGTCAAGCTCAATCTGTAGCGGAGTGTTTGATAAAAGCCTAAGCAAGTCGGTTTCTGTCATTATTTTTAATGGCATCAAGTTTAAGACTGCAATTTTCAGCGGTCGGATATCTTGAGATGAAGCTCTTTGGTCATCAATTACAAAGATATTTTCGTTTCGTAGACTCTCTACTGCAGGTAGTGAAACCGGAACACGTACTGGCATATTTCTGTAAATTTTTTTTGTGATGCAAAGTTAGTGAAAAATCCACTTTTGCGAAAGCCGTTTATGTTTATTTAAGCGAGATAAAGGAGGCAATTAGCCTCCTTTATTCCTTTACGTTTGGACTTCACAGTAGTGACGTAGTCGTTGAAAACAAGTGTGTGTAATTTGAAAAAGTTAGGTTATCGTTTGAAGCTCAAAATATAAGAATCGGTAGTTTATTATCCGTTTCTGTTATTTTGACTTATGAAATGCAGAATGGTTTAAACTCAAATCTACTTTTAGTATTTATTAACTATCTTGCTTATCCAAATAAGAATCGGAAAGCATCTTCCACTTTTCCTGCTTCGATAATTTCAATTTTCAAGCCATCGGTTTTTACTCCTTTAAGATTATTTGAAGGAATAATTATATATTCAAATCCTAATTTATCGGCCTCGCTAATTCGGTGTTCAATTCTTGTTACTTGGCGAATTTCGCCTGACAAACCTACTTCGCCGGTGACGCACACGCGCTTCTTTACAGGGATATCTACATTCGATGATATTATTGCACAAATTACGGCAAGGTCGAGTGCGGGGTCATTGACTTTCAATCCACCTGCTATGTTAAGAAAAACGTCTTTTTGAGCCAATTTAAATCCAACTCTCTTTTCAAGCACGGCAAGTAGCATATTCATTCTTTTATAGTCAAATCCGGTTACGGAGCGTTGGGCCGTACCATAGGCTGCCGTACTTACCAAGGCTTGTGTCTCAATGAGGAATGGACGGATTCCTTCGAGTGTTACGCCTATAGCTATGCCTGATAAGTCCTCAATGCTTTGTGAAAGAAGCATTTCAGAGGGGTTGCTTACTTCACGCAAGCCGTTTTGTTTCATTTCATATATTCCAATTTCAGATGTACTGCCGAATCTGTTCTTTATAGAGCGAAGTATTCGGTACATATAGTGGCGGTCACCTTCAAATTGAATTACGGCATCAACTATGTGTTCAAGGACTTTCGGACCGGCAATTGACCCTTCTTTATTAATATGCCCTATCAATATTACCGGCGTGAGGGTCTCTTTTGCAAATTTTAGAAGTTGGGCAGCGCATTCACGAACTTGAGCCACGCTACCTGCCGATGATTCAAGAGTATCGGTCGCTATAGTCTGAATTGAATCTATAATAACCAAATCGGGGTTGCTCTCTTTTATTCCATTGAATATATTTTCGAGGACGGTTTCGCATATAATGTAGCATTCACATTGAATGTTGCCGTCACATATTCTGTCGGCTCGCATTTTAAGTTGCTGAATACTCTCCTCGCCCGACACATAGAGCACTTTGCGGCTTCTTATCCGCAACACGTTCTGTAGCACAAGTGTTGACTTCCCTATTCCCGGTTCGCCCCCAATCAATATTATTGAGCCGGCTACAAGTCCACCTCCAAGCACGCGATTTAGCTCTTTGCTTGGTAGTTTTATGCGTTGCTCGGAGTCGGTTGCAACTTCCGATATTTTTATGGGTCTGGACATCTTTTTCTCAGAGTGGAACCCTACGCTTTTTGCAGGTTTTGTAGCTACGGTTTCTTCTACAAAAGTGTTCCATTCGCCACAAGAGGGGCATTTCCCAACCCATTTTGGTGATTCAGCTCCACAATTACTGCAAAAAAACACATTTTTTGTTTTTGTTGCCATATTTATTATAATTTAATTCTTCGGCGGAACTCACTTATTACTATAGCAGAAGCTATGCCCACATTTAGTGATTCGGGAGCTTCTTCACTCATAGCGTAAGCCGGAATGTGGAGCCTGTGGTCAACGAGTGCTGCTAATTTATCGGAAATTCCATTACCTTCATTCCCGAAGATTACGAAGCCTCGGTTCTCTATTGAAGTATTATAAATATTTTCGCCATTCAAGAATGTGCCATAAACCGGCAAATAGTTGAATCGTTTCAAAAGTGATTCTATATCGCAATAATGCACTTTAACATGTGATATGGCTCCCATAGTGGCTTGAACTACTTTGTGATTGTAGACATCAACCGTATTTGTAGTGCAGAAGATGTTTTTTATACCGAACCAATCGGCTAATCGTATTATTGTGCCGAGATTTCCCGGGTCCTGGATGTTGTCGAGAACTATATTTATGTTTGATTCAATTTCTGCGGTTGATATCTCGTATTCAGGAATATCATATACGGCAATTACCTCAGCAGCGGTGGAGAATTGTGACATTCTCTGCATTTGTTGCCGATTAGCAAACACTATTTTATCAAGATGTCCGGAATGCCCGAATTGTTCATACCAATGCTTTGTTGCGATTAGTGTGCGACAATTGAAGTGTTCCCACGTATCGCGTACACATTTAGTGCCTTCGGCCACAAAACAATGATTTGCTTCGCGATTCTTTTTTTGTGATAACGAAGCTATAAATTTTATTAAGCTATTAGTTACGTCCATTATGCTGAGTTTGGCTATCCCTTGGACTAATTGCCCATTTCCGACAAGAATTTTATTCGCACAAGTCGAATTTCTTCTTCAGTATAGTCGCTTCCAAGTTCTTGAATTGCCAATTCAAGGTCATCACTTTCACTTTCTTTGAAATACTCAAATATATCTTCTTGATGGTCTTCATCCATTATTTCGTTCAAGAAATAATCAATGTTGATTTTTGTCCCAGAGTACACTATTGCCTCTATTTCATCAAGTATTTCATTAAATTCCATGCATTTTGAATTTGCAAGCTCATCTAAGGCTATTTTCCTGTCGATACCTTGAATGATAGAAATTTTCAATTTACTCTTATTGGCTACACTCCTGAAGCGTAGGTCTTCAGGCCGTTCAATTTCATTTTCATCGACATGCCGCTTAATAATCTTGACAAATTCTTCGCCATAGCGTTTGGCTTTTCCTGCTCCAACGCCCGGAATGTTTTGTAATTCCTCAAGATTTATGGGATATGTTGTTGCCATGGCCTCAAGAGATGGGTCTTGGAAGATGACGTATGGAGGAAGTTCTAACTTATGTGCTATTTTTTTGCGTAAATCCTTTAGTATTGCATAAAGCTCAGGGTCTACAGCACAAGTCGCACCTCCTTTTACAACTACATCTTCGTCATTATCAGAGAAATCATTATCTTCCACCACTTTAAATGAAGAGGGATTCTCTAAGAAGTTACGCCCTGCATCGCTCAGTTTGAGCAATCCATAGTTTTCTATGTCGCGAGTTATATATCCGGCAATGATTGCTTGCCTTATTACGGCATTTAGCAATTTTTCGTCTACGCCCGACTGGCAACCAAACACTTCAAGTTTATCGTGCTTGTAGGATTTGGTTTCATTGGTCGTTTTGCCAATAAGAACATCTATTATATGGTCGGCTTTAAACTTCTCTTTAACTGCGATAATCGTTTCAATTACGGCACATAATTCATCTTTTGCTTCTATCTGTTTTTTAGGATTCAAGCAATTGTCGCAATTACCGCAATTGTCTTCGGTATATTCTTCACCGAAATAATGTAAAAGAGTCTTACGACGACACACCGATGATTCGGCGTATGATGCTGTCTCAAGAAGAAGCTGCTTGCCGATTTCTTGCTCGGCGATTGGCTTTCCTTGCATGAATTTCTCTAATTTTTGGAGGTCTTTATTGGTGTAGAACGTGATGCATTTGCCTTCACCTCCATCTCTTCCTGCTCTGCCTGTTTCCTGATAATATCCTTCAAGGCTTTTGGGTATATCATAATGAATCACATAGCGAACATCGGGCTTATCAATACCCATACCAAATGCTATGGTTGCCACTATAACGTCGACTGTTTCAAGCAAGAATGCATCTTGATTGGCTGTCCTCGTTGCGCTATCCATTCCTGCATGGTAAGGAAGTGCTTTTATATTATTGACTTTCAGCGTTTCAGCAAGTTCTTCAACTTTCTTCCTGCTAAGACAATATATTATACCCGATTTGCCCTCTTGTGATTTTATGAACTTAATTATGTCTTTATCTATATTCTTCGTCTTGGGGCGTACCTCATAATACAAGTTCGGTCGGTTAAACGACGATTTGAACACCGTAGCGTTTATCATACCGAGATTTTTTTGTATATCGTGCTGCACTTTAGGTGTGGCTGTAGCCGTCAGTGCTATAACAGGACGTGACCCTATTTCATTGATTATAGGGCGTATTCTGCGGTATTCGGGACGAAAATCATGCCCCCATTCCGATATGCAATGAGCTTCATCGACAGCATAGAATGATATTTTTATTGTTTTGAGAAATTCTATATTGTCTTCTTTTGTCAACGATTCCGGTGCTACATATAGGAGCTTTGTCTTGCCCTCTATTATGTCCTTTTTTACGCGGTCAATTGCTTGCTTATTGAGCGATGAGTTGAGGAAATGAGCTATTCCATCATCTTCGCTAAAATTGCGCATAGCGTCGACTTGGTTCTTCATTAGAGCAATGAGCGGAGATATAACAATCGCAGTTCCTTCCATTATCAGCGATGGTAACTGGTAGCATAAAGACTTTCCTCCACCTGTCGGCATCAAGACAAATGTGTCGTTCTCGTCAAGAAGATTTTCCATTATAGCTTCTTGGTTGCCTTTAAAAGTGTCGAATCCAAAATGTTTCTTCAGTTCCGCTGATAATAGTTGCTTATTTGCCATAATAAAATAGAACTTTTATTCTCAAAAAATACAATAACAAATATACAATTCTATGATAAATTATACAACTTTTTTTGCTACTATTTTTGGATAGCTTGCTGGAGTATGTCGAAATTTGCTTTTTTAAGTTGTTGCATGGCATACTCTTTTGTTACTACGAAATGTGTGGTGTCCGACGACGGTATGTCATACATTGCGTCAATCATTATCGTTTCTACTATAGTGCGAAGACCTCTGGCTCCCAACTTGAATTCTATTGCTTTATCTACAATATAGTCGAGTGTTTCGGGCGAAAACTCAAGGTCCACTCCGTCCATTTTCAATAGCTTGGTGTACTGGCGCACAATAGCATTCTTGGGTTCGGTAAGTATTCTGCGCAATGCATCACGGTCGAGTGGCTCAAGGTTTGTCAATATTGGAAGTCTGCCGATAATTTCAGGAATCAGTCCAAAAGATTTCAAATCTTGAGGTGCCACATAATGAAGCAACTTTTCGCGTTCTATGCGTTTCTGTTTGCTGTCAGTCCCATAACCTACCATGTGAGTGTTGAGACGTAGTGCTATTTTACGCTCTATACCTTCGAATGCGCCGCCACATATAAATAAAATATTCTTTGTATTGACGGGAATCATCTTTTGCTCCGGGTGCTTACGCCCACCTTGTGGCGGAACGTTGACAATTGAACCTTCAAGTAATTTGAGCAACCCTTGTTGTACTCCTTCGCCACTAACATCGCGTGTTATTGACGGGTTGTCACCTTTTCTTGCTATTTTGTCGATTTCATCAATGAAAACTATGCCTCTTTCGGCTTGTTTCACATCGTAATCACACACTTGTAGCAGGCGAGTGAGCAGGCTTTCTATATCTTCACCCACATATCCGGCTTCAGTGAGCACGGTGGCATCTACTATGGTGAACGGGACTTTGAGTAGGCGTGCTATGGTCTTTGCAATCAGTGTTTTTCCCGTACCGGTAGGACCCACCATTATTATGTTTGATTTTTCAATATCAATGTCATCGGAAGTTTGGGTCAATCGCTTGTAGTGGTTGTAGACGGCTACCGATAGATATCTTTTTGCATTATCCTGTCCTATCACATATTCATCGAGATAAGCCTTTATGTCGTGAGGCTTTGGAATCTCATCAAGAGCTAAACTCTCTGTCGATGAAGATGTGTGTTTTGCTAAATATTCATTAGCAAGCAAGTGTGCCTGCTCGGCACAATCGTTACAGATGCAACCGTCCATACCGGGCATCAGCAATTCCACCTCTTTTGCGCTTCTTCCGCAGAAGCTACAGTGCATATTGTCGTTTTTCTTAGCCATTTAGTATGAGTGTACGTTATTTGGTCTTTTCCAAAACCTTATCAATCATTCCATATTCAGCCGCTTCAGCCGATGTCATCCAGTAATCGCGGTCGGAATCGTTATAGACCTTGTCGTAAGGTTGACCGGAATGCTCGGCTATGATTGTATAGAGTTCGGTCTTTAACTTTTGTATTTCGCGCGCAGTGATTTCTATGTCGGAGGCTTGTCCTTGTGCACCGCCCATTGGCTGGTGAATCATCACGCGTGAATGCTTTAGGGCGAAGCGCTTGCCTTTCTCTCCTGCCACAAGAAGCACAGCTGCCATAGATGCCGCCATTCCCGTGCAGATAGTGGACACATCGCTCGAAATATATTGCATTGTATCATATATACCTAATCCGGCATAGACTGAGCCTCCGGGTGAATTAAGGTATATTGATATATCTTTGCCGGGGTCGGACGAGTCGAGAAAAAGCAATTGGGCTTGTATTACATTCGCCGTGTAGTCATCTATTTGTGTTCCGAGGAAAATGATTCGGTCCATCATAAGGCGAGAGAATACGTCCATTTGAGCTACATTGAGCTGGCGTTCTTCAATAATTGTGGGAGAAATGAAACTACTTGTGATGGAATTTGCATATTGGTCCAATGCCAATCCGTTCATACCAAGATGATTGACTGCAAATTTTCTAAAATCGTTGTTATTCATAAGTTTAATCTCTGATATTTTCTATTTATTTTCAAAGTTACGAATAATTCTACAAATAATCTATTAAATATTATAGTTATATATGAAAAAAAGTGCAGTAGCAACAATAATCGCTACTGCACTTTTTTATAATTATTGATTTTAGTGCTTATTTGCTTGCAAACAGAGCATTGAATTCAGCCGATGTAACATCTTTTTCTTCAACGTTTACAGCCTCTTTAATGCCATTGTACATCTTATCTTCTACTGCACGTTCGATAATACGCTGGCGATAGTCTTCGTTGTCAAGAATCTCTTTGGCATATTTTTTCACTACATCTTCAGGCATATTCATCATACCATATTGTGCGAATTGCTGCTGAGCGACCATGCTTGCTACAGCAAGAAGGTCGGCGTCTTCAACTTTCACACCGAGTTCTTTTACTGCATGCTCTTTGATAAGTTGCCATTCGAGGTCTGAACGCATTTTAGCGAAATCGTCATCTATTGTCTCGGGCGAGCGCTTGCCTTCTTTATCTTGCTTAAGTAACCATTTCTTAAGGAATTCTTCAGGGAGCTCTATGCTACCGGCTTTTTCGCGAAGCACGTTCTCGGTGTCGATTGTAAAGCGGTAGTTACTATCGTTTTTGAGTTGTGCGGCAATCATTTCTTTGATTTTCTCCACATAACCCTCTTCGGTGGTTACTACGTCTTTGCCGAATACGCCATCGAAGAATTCTTGGTTGTGCTCAGCATTCTTTACTACGATGATTTCTTTTATTGTCATCTTGAAGTCGGAAGCTACATTGGCTTTGTCTTTATCGACATTAAGCATTGAGGCCAATTCCGACGTGTTGCCATCGCAAGTTGCTGATGGGTTGAATACCACTTCATCGCCTACTTTTTTGCCCATAAAGAGTACTTTTTGCTCCTCATTGCGGAAATATTGAGGAGAAACTACTGTTGACTCTACGCTTATTCCGTCTTCTTTTGCCGAGCCATCTTCGTTGAGTTCTACCAATGAGCCTTTCACTAAAGCTGTGGCATCAACTTCTTCGCCGGGTACTTGCTTGCCGAAACGCTTGCAGAGTGCCTCGTCTTGTTTCTTCACCATTTCATCATCAACCTTAATATTATAGTAAGGTATTGTGATGTTTTTGTCAATTGCTATGTTGAACTCAGGACCAAAACCTATTTCAAACTTGAATGTAAAATCCTTGTCAGCGTTGAAATCGATTTCATTGGCATTGGCGAGAAGCGGCTCGCCAAGGATATTCAATTTGTTATCTTGTATGTGCTTCATTAAAGCATCGTAAACCTCGCGGTTAACGACTTCAACGAGAGCTTCTTTTCCGTATTTCTTTTGAAGAAGCGCAGTAGGAACATGACCCGGACGGAATCCTTTTTCCGGATAACGCTGTCCTATTAGCTTCAACTCTTTCTTTACTTTGTCTTGATAGTCATTCTCTGCAAGCGACACTGTGATTATACCATTCACATTGTCGACTTTCTCCATTGTTACATTCATTATTGTAAGAATATATGTTAAAATTTATATTAATTGACTGCTTAATAAGGCTTCTATTCCAAAAAACCGCACAAAATTACTATAAATTACCGTAATTTCAAAATTTTACTCGTGTTTAAGAAATTTGAGAATTATTATTGCCCTAATAGATGGGTATATTTGCAATAGTAAAGTTTGAAAAAGAATGATTGTTGAGAAATAATATGTAAATTTGCAACGATATGAATGAACTCGATATAAAGGAATGTTTGTGTGATGAGGAGGATTCTCCGTTGGCATATATGGCCGATAGGATTCCTGCCGGTTTTCCAAGTCCGTCGCAAGGCATGGCAAGTGATGCAATTGACTTGAATAGAGAACTTATATCAAATCCATCGTCGACATTTTGCGCTAAAGTTATGGGGGATTCTATGGTGGAATATGGGATTTACGATGGCGATTTGCTTATTATAGACAAGTCATTGCCCCCTGTCGATGGTTGTGTGGCAGTGTGCTTTATCGACGGCGAATTTACGGTGAAGTGCCTGTCGCTTGAGTGTGGAAAGTTGTATCTGGTTCCGGGAAATAAGGCTTATCGCCCTATAGAGGTGCCTGAAGGCTGTAATTTTCAGGTGTGGGGTATTGTGACTCATATTATTAAGAATATGCTAACGCGGGCACTCTGAAGATGTATTACGGATTGGTCGATTGTAATAATTTTTTTGTCTCTTGTGAGCGATTGTTTAATCCTGAATTAGAGGGGAAACCGGTTGTAGTTTTATCAAACAATGACGGGTGTGCAATTTCGCGTAGTAATGAAGCAAAAGCATTGGGAATACCAATGGGATGCCCTGCTTTTAAAATCAAGGATATACCTGGTGCTGAAAATGTAATTGCTATATCAAGTAATCATGTGCTATATAGTGATATATCACATCGCATTATGTCGATTCTCGGGAAAGAGGTCGATTCGCTTCAAGTCTATTCGGTTGATGAGGCTTTTTTTAAAATTAATTGTGCAGACGCCATGGATGCTGAATGTGAATGTGCTGCACTCGCCGAAAAAATAAGACGGTCGACGGGCATTCCTGTGAGTGTGGGGATAGCATCAACCAAGACACTTGCTAAAATTGCATCGCACATAGCAAAGAAGCGAACCCGGAAAATGGTACATACATTGCTCGATAGAGCTACGATTGAGCGTGAATTACGATTGATAGCGGTAGATGACGTTTGGGGTATCGGGCGCCGGATTTCAGAAAAATTGCATCGTAGTGGTGTGTATTCGGCTTATGATTTCACACGATTGCCATCGTCATTTATAAAATCGGTGTTTAATATCAATGTAGAGCGTACTCGATTGGAACTGCTTGGGGAAAGTGTGGCGGAGATTAGCCCGATTGATGATAAAAAACAAAGTATTACTACTTCGCGGTCGTTTGGGCGGCTTGTGTCCGACCGTGTGCAACTGTCTGATGCCATTGTGGCATTTGCTTCGAATTGCTGTAAATTGTTACGTAGCCAAAATTCGGTAGCAGGTTCGGTGTATGTGGCAGTGAGAGGTGATATTAATGTGCCATCGTTGCCGTTTTATTCAAATTGCTGTGAAATGAAGTTGCAATATCCCACTTGCAGCACTATGGAGATTGTTAATAATGCATTGATTGCTTTAGATAATATATTCAAGGAAGGATTTTATTACAAAAAAGCAGGCGTTACGCTATGTGGGATACGGAATGCCGAAAAGAGCGGAATGGGACTGTTTGAAGCTGAGCAGGAAACAAAGCAACGTAGGCTGATGTCGGCTATCGACAGTATTAATGCTACGGGTGATGTAGTGTCATTGGCAGCAGATGCCGCTGAAAGCCGATGGCACCCCAGAAAAGAGCATAAGCCAAAGCGCAGTGAAGTGCTAAGATTCTATTCGGGAATGATACTGCCAAAGAAGACTTAAAAGATATTGATTTGTTAATGAATCGATGAATTTATTGCAGGAGCATAAAGCATCTGCTATCGAAAGTTGTATCGTTCAAAAATTTTCGGTAA
>CAMEKH010000021.1 GCA_945921235.1 uncultured Prevotellaceae bacterium
AGACGATGAAAGGGCTTCAGGTGATGTAATATTTGTTAGTGGAGCTCATTACAATTTTGATGTAGATGGTAATGTAGTGATAGATAATGGAGTTATTATAGATTCAGAAGTAAATGTGGAAATTAATAGTAAAAATGAAGTAAATGTTAAAGGGCTTAAAATAAAAAGTGGAGGAAGTTTGCAAATAACGGCAAAGAGAGTAAATTTGTGGGAGAATATAAATGTGGAACATGGAGGAAAATTAATTATTAACAATAAAATGGTAGAGTTATGAAAAGATTTATACTATTATTATCACTTATTGAGGTGTTTATGTTCTCAGTAAGTTCTAAAGAATATTTACCTATTGTGCGAGAAGGCGTGGAATGGGGAAATTGCAGACAATACGGATATGCTGATAATGGCAATGTTTCTTATATCTTTTTCCGTAATCAGTTTAAAGGCGATTCGATAGTAGAGGGAAAAACCTATAAGAAATGCTACCAATATTCGGGCAAAGAGCTTAATCCTGCCACAGATGAGGTAGTGTCGCTTATGCGAGAAGAAAATGGGAAAGTCTACGTCAAACCCGTATCCGATTATGATTGTTCGGAATATCTTGCCTACGATTACGAGAGTATTTATGCAAATGCAGAAAAGACTGAAGAAATAGAAATTGATGGACAAAAAAGGCGTTTGATAAGTAATGAAACCAGTCGTAACAGGCTGTTTCTTGAGGGACTTGGAGTGATTGATGATTTTGACGGACAAACAATATTTTCGCTGCCATTGCATGAACCATGTGCATGTATGTGGAGCGAATATATTACTTATGAGAAGAAAGTAGGCGGTGATATAGTTTATAAAACTGCATTTTTCAATCCAAGTGACCCGGCACTTGCAGGGCGCGAGGCGGTGATTGCCGACGGCGCGGGGTGTGGCAGAGTGCAGGGCACGGTAGGTGCTGCAATTGTCGATGGAGGTGACGGTGGCGAGAGCTATGCCATTTTCCGCACCGACGGCAGTGTGGCAGCAGCCGGAGTGGCTGAAGGTCGCACCACAATACCGCTGCCGGCAGGCATCTATGTGGCAAGCGTAGGCGGCAAAGCCCGCCGCATCGCCGTCCGCTAACCGCCTGCGGCACTAATGGACGGCTCTGCGATTTTTTCATACAAACAAATAGCAAGTGTGCGCCTCAGTGGAGAGATAAACGCTCCCCGCTGAGGTGCACTCGCACACCGAGCACCATTGAAAATCACTACACCCTCTGCCCTATATTCTCCTTGAATCTTGCCACACGGCACGAAGAATGTGTGGGAAATTACCACTACGCTGTTTTTTTATCAATTGGAGTGAAATATCACATATTTTGCGTAATTTTGCATTTGAAATTTCGTGAATACAATGATTGATAAAGCCACAGTTGCACAGATACTCGATGCCGCCGACATTGTGGAGGTGGTATCGGATTTCGTCAGCCTAAAACGCCGCGGCGCTAATTATGTGGGATTATGCCCTTTTCATAACGAAAAGACACCATCGTTCAGCGTTTCGAAAGCCAAGGGTATATGCCATTGCTTCAGTTGTGGCAAAGGTGGTAGCCCGGTGAACTTCATTATGGAGCATGAACAGATGTCCTACACCGAAGCACTGAAATATCTTGCCAATAAATACCACATTGAAGTTCACGAACGCGAATTGACCGATAAGGAACGAGAAGAACAATCAGAACGGGAAAGCATGTTGATAATCAACGAAGCCGCTAATAAGCACTTCGAAGACAATCTAATGAACACCGCCGACGGCAAAGAGATTGGACTCACTTATTTTGCTGAACGTGGATTCAGCATGGCTACTATAAAGAAATTCCGCCTTGGCTACTCGCTCGACAACCGTACGGACCTCTATAGCACCCTCACTCGTCAAGGTTACAACCCTAAGTTCCTAATTGAAACCGGATTGTGCGTCGATGATAAACGAGGCGGAGGTTTCGACCGATTCAAAGGCAGAGCAATGTTTCCGGTGATGAACGTGGCAGGCAAAATCATTGCTTTTGGTGGCAGAACACTAAAAAACGAGCCTGCAAAATACATCAACTCGCCCGAATCGGTAATCTACAAGAAGAGCAACGAGCTATATGGTCTTTACCAAGCCAAGCAATCGATAGTCAAGCACAACAAATGCTTTTTGGTTGAAGGATACGCCGATGTAATTTCTATGCACCAATCGGGATTCGACAATGCCGTGGCTTCATCGGGCACATCACTCACTGAAGGGCAGATAAGGCTTATTCACCGATTTACCGACAATGTTACGGTGCTCTACGACGGCGATGCAGCAGGAATAAAGGCATCGCTTCGTAGCATCGACTTACTCCTTGCCGAGGGATTGAACATAAAAGTGTTGCTTCTGCCCGACGGTCACGACCCCGACAGCTTTGCTCGCTCACATAGCACAAACGAGATTCAAGCCTATATCGATGCCAACGAAACCGATTTCATTCAATTCAAGATGCGTATTCTCCTTGATGGTGCAGAAAATGACCCCATCAAAAAGGCTGCCGTGATTAAAGACGTAGTGAAATCGATTGCCGTAATCCCCTTCCCTATCACACGCTCAGTCTACACCAAAGAATGTAGCAATCGCCTTGACATCAACGAGCAGATTCTCCTCAACGAGATAAACAAGGTTATCGACCTCAACAAAAAGAAGGAATTCGAGAAGAAACAAAGTAGACAACAGTCCGACAACGATAACGGCGAGCCCGCACAAACAGATATTAATATCACCTCAGCAATAACCGGACAGGAGGCAACGAGTACTGAAAATTCCAATTCGGGCAACGAGCGTATTCTCTACAGGCAGGAACGTGAAGTGATAAAATATGTGATTAAATATGGCATGGTCGATTTCTGCGAAGGTTTCGACGAATCGGGCAACACCTACACAATGTCGCTCCTCGACTATGTGGCAAATGAACTTAACATCGATAATATTCAGTTCAGCAACAGAGTCTTTGCCCGCATTTTCAATGAATCGATGAATCTTATCGACGTTTTTGCCCGTTCGTTGGAGGATTTCACCACAAAAATGGAGCAAGAGGCAGCCGAGATGCACGCCACCGGCATTGCCGAAATACAGAAATTGCACATCGATATAGCCGAGATTGAAAGTCGCGAAAAAGAGCTTAATGAGCGCATTGAAACTCACAAAGCCAATCTAACACACGAATTCAAAGCCAATTTCATCGAAAAGCAACTTTGTTCGTCTTCCGACGACACCATAAGAACCACTTCGCTCGACCTCGTCAGCGAAAAATATCAATTGAGCAAAATTCACATTAAGCACAACACGCTACCCTCGGAGTCGCAAAGGCTCACAAAACTGATTCCCGAAGCTATCTACAACTGGAAATCAGCACTTATTCTATGCCAAATAAAAGAAATTCAGCGCGAAATGCCCAAAATGGATAAAGACGGCGTGCAGAATGCACTGAAACATCTTCAGGAACTTTATAACCTACGTGCCGAACTTGCCAAATACTTAGGCGACCGCGTTGTAAATCCTAAAATTTAACTATTCGCCAAGGCTTTGCAATTTCTCAGAATTATTAAGGTTATAATATATTGCTTTCAGGGCATCTTTCGCAGCCCGATTCTGCGGCTCGGCGGCAAGCACTTTCTCCATGAAGGGCATAGCTTTGGCAAGCAACTCCTTAGCCTTCGCTGCATCAGTCTCTTTAAGAGCCATATTATAATAATAACGCCCCATGTCGAAATTAGCCTTTATGAATGATTCATCAAGCTCCACCGCTCTCTTGAAATATTGATATGACTCATCGATTCTTCCGTTTTGGTTCTCAAGCAACACCCCTTTCAAATCATAATATTGGGCATTATTGGGATTATCAGCAATAGCCTTGTCGATAATAACCGTGGCAATATCATATTTCTTGTTGTTGATAGCATAATTAATCAAAATTCCTATGTAGCGCGAATCATCTTTGCCATAACGCATATACGCCTCTTTGACCACCTTCACAAGCACACTGTCGTTTTTCTCATGCTCTGCACAACTTATGGCATAGTCAAATACATCTTTTTTAGTGTAACCTTTATCAAGAGCTTTGAAAAAGGAATTAAGCGCATCATTATACTTTTCGTCCATCTTAGCCACTATGCCTTGGTAGAAGCGATACTCGCCTATCACACTATCGGTAACCATAGCCCGCAGACTGCTATAATTCTCATTATCGGGCATTGACGTGTACACGTCCCATGCCTTGAAAGCCTTGTGAAAATCTTGCGAACTTACATAGAAAATGCGCCCCACCAATTTATAATCATTGTAGTGGCTCAAGATAATTTTATGAATGTCTTTAGAATATTTCGTCTTTATCTTAGGCAGACCGGTGCTTTTATTAATTTTCACCTCACCTTTCTTGTCCCTTTCGGGCACGGAGTCGAGTCGCAACGCCGTCTGCATATACTCATAGCCAAGCAACAGAGCATCGCCCATAGCCTTATCATCTACACCTTTCCCTATAGATTTCAGCACACGATATTTATCGTATTTACCATATGCTATTTTTCCTGCCACAAACCACGTCTCGGCTTCATCTTTCGACTCGGCATCGGCAAGTGCAGGTTTTATTTTATTAAGTGCATTAGTGTAATTGTCGATTGAAAGCGACAATGAATTCATATCCTGCTTCACTTCTTCCACACGCCGCTTTTGCGCCGATACAGCCACTACGTCAACAACCGCTATCAGCAATATAATCAACACTTTCATTATGTTCAACCGAGTATTCATCATCATTCAATTATATGTTTTTTTAATTAAACAAGTTAAGGACGTGTGCATAGCCGCACATTCAATTTGCGAAATTACTCAATTTTTATCTAAAGCGCAATTAAAAAAATGTTACATAACATAAAAAAGGAGGATAACCTATGCGCTACCCTCCCCTTAGATATTATTTACGTGATTATTTCCCGATAATTATTTGCTTAGACGGTCGTTAACCCAGTTGAGCAAGCGCTCAGCCTCCTTATTGGTATCATCGAGTTGCACTGCTTTCTCAAGATAAGGCTTAGCTTGTGCGCAATAAGGATTGATAATCTTTGCAAGTTCAGCATCGTTCAAATTCTTGTTCTCCTCTGCGTTCATCAAGTTAACCGCCTTATTATTGTAGTAGCGTCCCACATGATATTGCGCCTGAGCAAGCGTCGGGTCCATTTCAGCAGCTTGCTTATATAGAGCTATAGCCTGCTCTATATCGTCAGTTTTCGTTTCAAGCACAATACCCTTGAACATCACATATAATGCCTCTTTAGGATTATCTGCAATAGCCTGATTGAGGAAAGCCTCGCACTTGTCGAAGTCTTTCTTCTCAAGATACTCATTAAGCACTAATCCGTACTCATATTTAAGCATCTCCATAGCCTCTTTCGAATCATAACCTTTCTTCACAGCATTCTTGAAAGCATCAAGAGCCTTCTTGTTGTCCTTTACTTGATAATACATCACACCCACATAGTAGTAGAACTGTCCGGCCGTAGAATCGGCAAGCGCAGGCTTCGACGAACCAAGAAATTCAGCATTTGGCAATGAAGCATAAAGTTCCCATGCCTTTGCAGCATTCAAGTAATCCTTTTTTTCATTATAGAATTGACCTATAAGAGCAAAATCATTGTGGTGACCGCTGATAAGTCCTACAATTTCTTTCGAGAATTTTGTCTTATATTTCTGCTTACCGGTCTTTTTGTCGATTTTCGGTGTTCCGTCCTTCTCTGTTTCAAAGATGGTGTCCATAGGAAGCGCTTTCATGAAATCGGCATACCCCCCCATAAGACTTTCGCACATCAAGGTTGAGTCGAATGGCTGACGCATCTGGAGTTTCACCTGCTCGCTGTCGAACTTACTCATTTTAGCTTTTCCCGACTCAAAAAGAGTCTTGGCATCATTCTGTGCAAAACCGGCAAGAGCCATTGTAGAGCACATCAAAGTTAAAATCAATTTTTTCATGTTCACAAAATTATTTAATTAATATTTATTCTATATTATCACCACCGATAGATGTAGATTCAGCATTGTTATCAACAGCTGAATTTTCAGCATCATTAGTATCCACTACATCTTCACTCACAGGCTCTTCTTCCACCTCACGCTCCACTTTGCACACCGATGCTATTTCATCATTGCGCTTGTCGAGATTTATCAGCTTAACACCTTGAGTGGCTCTTCCCATTACACGCATATCTGCCACATGCAGCCTTATCGTGATTCCCGACTTATTGATAATAACCAAGTCATTATCGTCGGTCACATTCTTTATTGCCACAAGATTTCCGGTCTTTTCAGTAACATTCAGCGTCTTCACGCCCTTTCCGCCACGATTGGTAACACGATACTCCTCAAGGTCAGAACGCTTGCCGAATCCCTTCTCCGAGACCACAAGAACAGTTTCTTCAGTTCCTTTCTTCATGCAAATCATGCCCACTACTTCATCGTTGTCGTCATCAAGCATCATGCCGCGTACTCCGGTTGCCGTACGTCCCATTTCTCGCACTTTGGTTTCATCAAAGCGTATTGCACGTCCCGATTTATTAGCCATAAGAATCTCCGATTCTCCATCAGTAAGACGCACCTGTATCACTTGGTCGTCCTCACGAATAGTTATGGCATTCACTCCATTCACACGCGGACGCGAATAAGCTTCCAAGCAAGTTTTCTTTATTATGCCCTTCTTCGTACAGAATACAAGATTGTGCGAACTGTTGAATTCAGGGTCGGTGAGATTCTTCACCTT
Organism: uncultured Prevotellaceae bacterium; assembly: GCA_945921235.1. Taxonomy (GTDB): domain Bacteria; phylum Bacteroidota; class Bacteroidia; order Bacteroidales; family Muribaculaceae; genus CALZFJ01. The sequence goes on from CAMEKH010000021.1 coordinate 6,794, forward strand.
AATAAATGCATTAATCTTGTCATCGGAGTCAATATTCAGCATATTCTGTATGGCTCTTCCCTTCGACACTCTTGTTCCTTCAGGTATCTCATACACTTTCAGCCAATAGCAACGCCCCTTCTGCGTGAAGAACAATATATAATTATGCATCGAAGCCGGATATATATACTCTATAAAGTCGGCATCACGCGTATCACTCCCTTTTATGCCTACTCCTCCACGATTTTGAGCACGGAACTCACTTAGCGGAGTGCGCTTTATGTAGCCCATATGAGAAATAGTGATAATCATCTGTTCATCAGCATAGAAATCCTCGGCATTAAAGTCCTCCGAAGCATATACAATCTCCGTACGACGCTCATCACCATATTTGTCGCGAACCTCAATCAGCTCATCTTCAATAACTTTGCGACGAACGTTTTCATCGGTCAATATTTCTTTAAGGTGATGAATTGTCTTCTCCAATTCGGCATACTCATCACGCAACTTTCCTTGCTCAAGATTTGTCAATTGGCGCAAACGCATCTCCACAATCGCATTCGCCTGAATATCATCAAGCCCGAAGCGCTCACACAAGCGTTGCTTAGCCACATTCGGGTTTTCGCTACTCTTGATTATATGAATCACCTCATCGATATTATCCGATGCCACAATCAATCCCTCTACAATGTGAGCACGCGCCTCAGCCTTGCGGAGTTCAAACTTGGTGCGACGTATCACTACGTCATCACGGTGCTCAAGGAAATACTTCAATATCTGCTTCAAATTGAGCGTCTGCGGACGTCCGTTGACAAGCGCTACATTATTCACGCTGAACGATGATTGCAGCTGAGTCATCTTGAAGAGCTTATTCAGCACCACATTGGCATTAGCATCGCGCTTGATGTCAATCACAATGCGCATTCCTTGACGATCGCTCTCATCATTGATATTAGATATACCATCAATCTTCTTTTCCTCTACCAATTGAGCTATACTCTCTATTAGAATTCGCTTATTGACATTATAGGGAATTTCCGACACGATAATCTTATCATTTCCTTCATCGGTTTCTATTTCCGCCTTGGCTCGAACCACGATTCTTCCTTGCCCGGTCTCGAAGGCTTTCTTCACTCCATCATATCCATAGATTATACCTCCTGTGGGGAAATCTGGGGCCTTTATATACTCCATAAGCTCCGGAATCTCCATATCCGGATTCTCGAGCAAGGCAAGACATGCATTGATTGATTCAGTGAGATTATGCGGCGCCATATTCGTTGCCATTCCCACGGCAATACCCGAAGCTCCAATCACAAGCAGATTCGGAAAACGCGTTGGCAGCACCTCCGGCTCCACAAGTCTTGCATCGAAGTTCGGAACCATTGTCACTGCATCTTCATCAATGTCGCGCATCATCTCTTCACCCATCTCTTTCAATCGGGCCTCAGTGTAACGCATAGCCGCAGGACTATCACCATCGATTGAGCCGAAATTTCCCTGCCCATACACAAGCGGATATCTCAGCGACCAATCCTGTGCCATTCTCACCATTGTAAGATACACCGACGAATCGCCATGTGGGTGATATTTTCCCATAACCTCTCCCACTATACGAGCTGACTTCAGTGTGGGCGATGATGACCCTACTCCAAGTTTATTCATTCCGAACAACACCCTGCGATGCACAGGCTTGAACCCATCGCGCACGTCAGGTAAAGCGCGAGACACTATCACCGACATCGAATAATCGATATACGATGATTTCATCTCATTTTCAATGTTAATCTTTATAATACGATCTTCTGCCATATTTTTCTGTTATGTTCTCTGAATATGCATAATTCAGCTTTTTTCCTAAATTACACTACTTCATTTAATCATACAAAGATAGTAAAATTAGCCCGAATACACAAACTTAATCCACTTTTAAAGCTATTTCACCTAAAATATCGGTAAAAACTTATCACCACCACTTCGCCACAACCTCACTACATCGCTATTACTATTCCTAAATAATTAAAATTCATAAATTAATGCTTTTGTAGCTCATTTGCACAATCCTTTTTCGAAAACTTTCGCTATATTTGCATTTTTATTGCAGATTAAATCTTATAGCTATGATGAAAAAATTTTTCCCCGAATCAGAAATGATTGTCAATCCCGATGGCAGCATTTTCCACCTGCACCTTCTCCCGGAGCATCTCACCGACAACATTATTGTGGTTGGCGACCCCAATAGAGTAAACATGGTAGCTTCGTTCTTCGACACCAAAGATTTTGAAGTTTCAAGCCGTGAATTCCACACGATAGGCGGAACATATAAAGGAAAACCTATAATGTGCCTGTCGCATGGCATTGGCAGCGACAATATTGACATTGTGATTAATGAGCTTGATGCCCTTGCCAACATAGATTTAAAAACTCGCACGCTCAAAGATAATTTCAGGCAGCTCTCAATAGTCAGAATAGGCACTTCAGGTGCATTACAGCCCGATTTAGCCGTAGGCTCTCCGGTAATTGCCACAAAGGCAATAGGATTCGACGGCGTGCTGAACTTCTATGCCGGAAGAAACTCCGTGAGCGACCTCCAATTCGAAAAAGAACTTTGTGAATATGTCAATTGGAACCAACTGTGGGCTAAGCCATATATTGTAGATGCCGATGAAGAGCTTGTGGCTCGAATCGGCAGGGACGATATGATTCACGGTTTCACTATCTCAGCAGTAGGTTTCTACGGACCTCAGGGCAGAGAATTAAGACTGCCTCTTGCCGAACCCGAACTGAACAACCGTATCAGTGCTTTCAGGCACAACAATCGTCCTATCACCAACTATGAGATGGAAAGTGCCGCTTTGCAGGGACTCGCCAAGCTAATGGGGCACAAAGCCATGACTGTGTGTGCCATAATAGCTAACAGAATGTCGAAAGCTGCAACTCCCAACTACAAAACAGCCGTTCAAGACCTTGTAGCCACTGTTCTCGAACGTCTGTAGACGCTCCAAAGCGTAAATAATTATTATTTCATGGCACAGCACATCATTTGGTACAACGCTGTGCCATTTAAATTTTCACGCAATTTCAAAAAAATTTCGTGAAATAGAAAAGATGTTGTATCTTTGTTATCAATAGAATGATTTTTATCGATGGAAGAAGATATTAAAGAATGTATTGAGGTGCTGCGTAAAGGCGGATTAATACTCTACCCCACCGACACCATTTGGGGAATTGGTTGCGATGCAACCAACGCCACTGCCGTGAAACGCATCTACGACCTCAAGCAACGCGCCGACAATAAAGCTATGCTTGTGCTACTCGACAACGAGATGCGCCTCGACCGCTATGTGAGAGATGTTCCCGAAATTGCCTATCAGCTTATTGAGGTTGCAGTAGCACCTCTCACCATAATCTACGACGGAGCTTATAATATCGCTCCCAACCTCCTTGGCGATAATTCAAGCATTGGCATACGCATCACTTGCGAGCATTTCTCGCAGCAACTTTGCCGCAGGTTTGGGAAACCCATAGTATCCACATCAGCCAACATAAGCGGCAAGCCGGCAGCAGCCACTTTCGCACAAATCGATAATGAAATTATAAGCGGAGTGGATTATGTGGTTAAATACAGGCAAAATGACACATCGGCTCACAAAGCATCGAGCATAATACAGATTGCTTCAAATGGCACATTCAAAATTTTAAGAAAATAAACTATCAAAACAAGAAATCGGTGATTAGCGCACAGACACAAAGGCTTAAATATGTTGCGGGCGACTTTCTGTCGTCGAATATCGCTCTGTTCCTTTATAATTGCGCTCGATATTATTTCGGTAGCAATCGCACTGTATTTCACCCATTTGCCAATCTTGAGCAATTCCTCACTTCTCACAATGTGATTCTCGGGCAATTGCTTTTCCCTATATCTATGATGATAGTGTATTACCTTTCTGGGTACTACACCGAAGTATTTCGCAAATCAAGATTACAAGAACTCGTCACCACATTGGCTTCAGCTTTCATTTCGGCATTAATAGTATTTTTTATTGCAATTATCAACGACTTGGTAAGCGAACGCTCTTACAGCTATGAGCTGATTATATTATTCATGGTAATCAGCTTCTTATCAGTCTATTCCATTCGTTGCATTATAACCAATAAAGCTGCAAGCAACATTCGCAAAGGAAACTGGAGATTCAATACATTAGTAATTGGGGCCGGTAGCAAAGCTGTGGAATTTATAGAGCGTCAGCCTGATAAAAACCGCAACATAGGATATAATATCATAGGTGTGATTGCGATTCCCGGTGAGCAAATATCTGCGAGCATCAGAAAGCCTGTTTTTGAAATGGCTGACATAAAGCAAGTATGCTCGGAGAAGAACATAAAAGAATTAATTATTATTCCTTCAAAGCACAACACAAAAGTGCTTCTCAACACAGTGAACACGCTCTTCCCTCTCAATCTACCGATAAAAATCAAGCCCGATATCTACAATATACTTGTGTCGCGTGTGCGGCTTTCCGATTTCCATGGAGAACCGCTTGTAGACATTTCAGGAAGCAACATGGGATATAGCGCAAAAAACATAAAACGTGTTTCCGATTGCATTCTATCTCTATTAGCCCTTGTAGGGTTGCTTCCGCTATTCGCATTCATTGCCATACGTATAAAAATGGAGTCAAAAGGGGGCATAATTTATTCACAAGAACGAATAGGATTGCGCAACAAGCCTTTCTGCATATACAAATTCCGCACAATGTATAGCAATGCCGAAGCCGATGGCGTCCCGCAATTATCAAGCGGCGACAGCGACAACCGTATAACGCCTTTCGGGAAATTTATGCGAAAATACCGTATCGATGAGCTTCCTCAATTCTGGAATGTGCTGAAAGGCGATATGTCGATTGTAGGACCGCGCCCCGAAAGACAATATTACGTCGACCTCATTATCAAGCAAGCCCCATCTTATGCATTGCTCCACCAAGTTCGACCGGGCATAACATCAATGGGAATGGTGAAATTCGGATATGCCAAAAATGTCGATGAAATGATAGAACGCATGAAATATGATTTGATATATCTCGAAAATATGTCGCTTTTAAACGACATTAAAATAATGGTCTACACCATTGAAACCGTGTTTACCGGGCGCGGGATATAGCCAATCATTATGTTTTAAGAAAAGATTGTTTTATACATTTATATGCAAAAAGATATAACTGAAAGTCCACAAATTCGTGGTTGGTATATGAAAATGCTAATGTGGCGCGAAAAGCATATTAAAGAGCATAACTTTGTGCTCCTCCTTGCTTTCGTTGTGGGATTGGTGTCGGGATTTGCAGCTCTGCTCTTGAAGCTGATTATTTCAGTCATTGCCTCACTACTCACTGCCAACGTATCAATTACCAGTGGCAACTACTCTTATTTGATTTTTCCGATAATAGGAATCCTTATTGTCAGTCTGTTTGTGCGCTACATAGTTCGCGACAATATTTCACATGGTGTAACTCGCGTGTTATATGCCATATCCCAAAAGAAAAGCCGACTTAAAGTTCACAATATGTGGACATCACTCGTAGCAAGCTCTGTTACAATAGGGTTCGGAGGTTCAGTCGGTGCCGAGGGTCCGATAGTATTCACCGGCGCAGCTATTGGCTCGAATCTCGGTGGAGCATTCCGTTTATCACCTCGCATTCTTATGCTTCTCGTAGGTTGTGGCGCTGCTGCAGGTATTGCAGGCATCTTTAAGGCACCGATTGCAGGAATGCTTTTTACCATAGAAGTCTTGATGCTCGATTTAACGGCGGTTTCGGTAATGCCTCTTATGATAGCTTCGATTACCGGAGCAACCGTTGCCTATATTTTCACAGGCTACGATGTGGAATTTTTCTTCTCCCAAAGTGAGCCGTTCTTCACAGGACGTATTCCCCATGTAATTCTCCTCGGCATTTTCTGCGGCTTCGTTTCCCTCTATTTCACAAAAGTGATGAACATGATGGAGCGCACTTTCGGCAAATTGAAAAATCCTTGGCTGAAATTCGCTTTTGGAGCAGTAATTCTCAGTTCTTTGATATTTCTTTTCCCTCCTCTCTATGGTGAAGGTTATGGACCGATAAATCTGCTGCTCAATGGTCAATTCTCGCAAATTTTCGATGGCAGTCTATTCTACGATTATCGTCACGATGTGTGGATGGTAATAATTTTCATCGGTCTGATTATCCTCACTAAAGTTTTCGCCACAAGTGCCACAAATGGAAGCGGTGGTGTGGGAGGAACCTTTGCTCCATCGCTGTATGTAGGCTGCATGGCAGGATTCTTTTTTGCCATTCTTATCAACACTCTCGGTTTGTGCGACGGCGAACTTTCTACCAAAAATTTTGCATTAATGGGAATGGCAGGAGTGATGTCGGCAGTTATGCACGCACCACTTATGGCAATATTCCTTACTGCTGAAATGACCGGCGGTTATGAACTTTTCCTTCCACTTCTTATAGTATCTACAATTTCCTACGGAACTATACGCCTGTTCCTGCCCTATAGCATCTACACTATGCGTTTGGCTCAACGTGGCGAATTGCTTACGCATGAAAAAGACAAAACCGTGCTTACTTTGCTGAAAATGGATAGTGTGATTGAAACAGATTTTATTGAGGTCCACCCCGATATGACTTTAAAAGAGATGGTCAACGTGATTTCTCGCTCTAATCGCAATCTTTTCCCCGTGACCGACAGCAAAGGCATGCTACTTGGAATTGTGCTTCTCGACGACATTCGCAACATAATGTTCCGCCCCGATTTATATCGAAAAATGCACGTAAGCAAATTTATGGCTATGGTTCCTGCTAAAATTGAAGTCGGAGAATCAATGGATAAGGTTATGAAACTCTTCGATGACACCAATGCATGGAATCTTCCTGTAGTAGAGAATGGCAAGTATGTGGGATTCGTTTCGAAGTCTAAGATTTTTAACTCCTACCGACGTGTATTGAAGCACTACACCGACGATTAAACCACAAATTAACACATTTTGAGAATAGAACCCTTTTTTCCCTAAAATAATACAAGCAAACATTCATCACATGACAAGAGATAAAAAAGATTTAAGAATAGTATTCTTCGGAACCCCCGATTTTGCCGTAGAAAGTCTTGACCGATTGGTCACCGGCGGATATAACATAGTAGGTGTAGTAACTATGCCCGATAAAATCGGTGGTCGAGGCAACAAAGTTGTGCAATCGGCAGTGAAACTTTATGCATTGGAACATAATTTGCCACTTTTTCAACCTGAGAAGCTGAAAGACTCTACTTTTGTGGAGCAACTTCGCAAATTAAATGCCGATTTACAAATCGTTATCGCATTCCGAATGATGCCCGAAATAGTGTGGGCGATGCCTCCGCTCGGCACATTCAATCTGCATGCATCGCTGCTTCCCAAGTATCGTGGCGCAGCTCCCATTAATTGGGCTGTCATTAATGGCGACACCGAAACGGGCGTAACAACTTTCTTCCTTAAGCAGGAAATAGACACAGGCGACATTATTCAGCAACGACGCATTCCTATTGCCGAAACCGATAATGTGGGCATCGTTCACGACAAATTAATGACTATGGGTGCAGATATGGTAATCGAAACCGTCGATGCTATCCTTAACGACAGCATAAAGCCTATTCCCCAAGATGAGCTGTGCAACAAAGGCATTGAAGCAACACCCGCCCCTAAAATTTTCACCGAAACTTGCCACATTAACTGGTCACAACCCGCACTCAATGTCTATAACCTCATTAGAGGCCTTTCCCCATACCCGGCGGCATGGACAGAAATCCCCGATGCTTCAGGCAAGATGCATCACGCCAAGATTTACGCCACCGAAATACCTGATGATGCACCTCTATGCAGGATTATAGGCAATTCTCAGGCGGGGGCTCTAAGTACCGACGGCAAGCGATTAAAAGTGCTTTGCGGCGACAACCGGTGGATTGAAATAACATCTATTCAGATTGCCGGAAAGCGCCGAATGACTACCGAAGAATTCTTGCGCGGTTTTAGAATTTGATTGAACTTTTCATCTTAACTAATCATAATTTTTGGAGTATTTTGCTTAATTTTGCAATAAATTTGAATCTACATTAATGGATATTAACTCAAATATGGGTAACGACAAGCGCACATTCGGCATAGCACTGAGTGGTGGCGGCGCTCGAGGTTTTGCCCATATTGGAGTGCTAAAAGCTCTAGATGAATGTGGCATAAGACCTTCGGTGATTGCCGGTGTCAGCGCAGGTAGCGTTGTAGCGTGTATGTATGCAGCAGGGCTATCTACCGACGAAATGATGAAAGTATTTGCCGACAAGACGTTTAACGACCTTGCTGAGTTGAGCGTTCCAAAAGATGGTTTCTTTAAGCTAAATAAATTCATAAAATTCCTGCGTAAAGCCATTCCTATAGAAAATATAGAGAATCTTAAACTTCCCACATATATTTGCGCTACCGATATCGACCACTGCTCTGCCGCAGTTTTCTCAAGTGGCGCAATTGCCGAGCGCGTAGCTGCATCGTGTAGCATTCCCATTGTGTTCACGCCTATGATAATTAATGGCTCACACTATGTCGATGGCGGTGTACTACACAACTTGCCGGCGTGGGTGATTCGCGACAAATGCGATGTGCTGATTGGAGTCAACGTCAGTCCTTTCATTCACGGAGAGAAATTCAAGCCGAGCATACTCGAGATAGCCCACCGCAGCTATAAACTTATGTCACGAAACAATATGGAAGCCGACATGGCAATGTGCGACATACTGATTCAAATGGATTCTATCGCCAACCACAAAGTATTCGGCATCAAAGCTATGTGGGAGATTGCCGAAAAAGGCTATGAACAAGCTATAACTATTCTTAAAAATAAAAATTTATATAAATCTCAAAATAAGCAATGACAACAACCGATAAAAAAACGATTAAGCCTGTCATTTACCAACTATTCCCGCGATTGTTCACCAACACTTGCAATTCATGTGTACCCTATGGCACCATAGCCCAAAATGGCGCAGGTAAAATGAACGATATCAATGATTTTCTCCTATCAAAAATTAAGGAACTCGGTGTAACTCATATATGGTACACTGGAGTAATCGAGCATGCCACCTCCACCGATTATTCCTCCTTTGGCATTAAGCGCGATAACCCTTATATAGTGAAAGGCAACGCCGGCTCTCCATACGCTATAAAAGACTATTACGACATCGACCCCGATATAGCCGTCGACATTCCCAATCGAATGGCTGAATTTGAAGCTCTCGTAAAGCGCACACACAATGCCGGAATGAAGGTACTTATCGACTTCGTCCCGAATCATGTGGCTCGACAATACCATTCCGACGCCAAGCCTGCCGGAATAGAGGATTTGGGTGAAAGCGATGACAAAACGCTGCATTTCTCACCTAACAATAATTTCTATTATATCCCACGCCAGCAATTTACACCTCATGATGTGTATTTGGGTGAAGCCGACGATGCTTATCGTGAATTCCCGGCTCGCGCTACCGGAAACGACTGTTTTACGGCATTCCCCGACAAAAACGACTGGTATGAAACTATTAAGCTCAACTATGGCGTAGACTATGGCAACATGTCGTGCCATTTCTCTCCTATCCCCGACACTTGGTTCAAGATGCTCAACATATTGAGATTCTGGTGCTCGAAAGGAATCGACGGATTCAGATGCGATATGGCTCACATGGTGCCTGTACAATTCTGGAAATGGGCAGTACCCCTCGTTAAGGAGAAATACCCAAACATCACGTTTATAGCCGAAATCTACGACGTAAATCTCTATCGCGATTATATCTACAATGGGCATTTCGATTACCTCTACGACAAGGTGAATCTCTACGATACACTTCGTGGTATTCAGTGCAACAATGTATCGGCAGCAAGCATTACAAATTGCTGGCAGACGGTCGATGGCATTGCAAACCACATGCTTAATTTCCTCGAAAACCACGATGAACAGCGCTTCGCTTCTTGGCAATATGCCGGCGATGCTTCACTCGTAATCCCTTCTCTCGTTGTAAGCGCTACTATTGCTCGCGGACCGATGATGATTTATCAAGGTCAAGAACTTGGCGAAAGAGCTATCGATGCCGAGGGGTTCAGCGGACGCGATGGACGCACCACAATATTCGACTATTGGAGCATTCCTTCCGTACGTCGCTGGTACAACCACGGCAAGTGTGACGATGAGCATCTTTCACGCTTCGAGCTGAATCTTCGCTCTTCTTATAGCAAAATCTTGAATATGTGTAACACTGAGCGAGCTATTGCCGAAGGTGACTTCTTCGACTTGATGTATGTGAACTATGGCAACCTCAATCCTCACCGCCAATTCACATATTTGCGCAGTTACAAAGGAGAAGCTCTCTTGATTGCTGTTAATTTCGATTCTGCTCCTTGCACTATTGACATCAATATCCCGGCTCACGCTTTCGAATGCCTTGGATTGAAACAATGTGAAGTACAAGCTACCGAATTGTTATCGAATGAATCGAGAATAGCCGACTTTGCTATCAACACTCCTTTCCACACTGAAATAGCAGCCAACAACGCTGTAATATGGAAGATTAAGCCGCTGCGTCGTTTAGCCTCGAAAAAGAAAGTTGTGAAGAGTATTTGATTTTTTATTCACAACCGATAGATAATACAATAGATTTTTGTAACTTTGCAGAAATTTTAAAGCCAATTTACATATAAAATATTATGTGTGACTCATTACCTCCATTTAAGATTTTCTCAGGAACCAAATCCCATTATTTAGCAGAACAAATCTGCCAAGACCTTGGTGTAGAACTCGGCAAAATGAACATTCAGCATTTTGCCGATGGTGAATTTGAAGTATCATTCGAGGAGTCTATCCGCGGATGTGAAGTTTATTTAATCCAATCAACATTTCCCAATTGCGATAACCTTATGGAATTGTTGCTGATGATTGATGCCGCCAAGCGTGCCTCGGCGAAATCTATTATCGCCGTAATTCCTTATTTCGGCTGGGCGCGTCAAGACCGCAAAGACAAACCGCGCGTTTCTATTGCAGCAAAATTGGTTGCCGATTTGTTAAGTGTGGCAGGTATAGACCGATTAATTACTATGGACCTTCACGCCGACCAGATTCAAGGATTCTTCAATGTCCCCGTCGACCACCTCTACGCTTCTTCTTGCTTTATCCCCTATATCCAGTCACTCAAGCTGAAAGATATAGTAATCGCATCGCCCGACGTTGGTGGCGCAAAGCGTGCTAATTCCTATGCAAAATATCTCAACACTCCTCTCGTACTCTGCCACAAGCAGCGTGCAAAAGCCAATGTAGTGGAGAATATGACTATAATCGGCGATGTGCAGGATAAAGATGTTATTCTCGTCGACGATATGGTAGATACTGCGGGAACTATTTGCAAAGCTGCAAACCTAATGATGGAAAACGGAGCACGCTCCGTCCGCGCTTTAGCTTCTCACGCTATTATGAGCGACCCGGCTTCACAACGCATTGACGAAAGTGCACTCACCGAGATGATTTTCTCTAATAGCATACCGCTAAACAAAGATTGCAAAAAGGTTACGATTCTGAGCATTGCCGGATTATTCGCCGATACTATTCGACGTGTTCACGAAAACCGTTCTATCAGTTCACAATACCTTATCAAATAATTAAAGCTACAAGCCCCGCAAAAAAATGCGGGGCTTATTATTTCCTTAATTCGCTATTTTTAGCAGCTTTAAGTGTGCGAGTATTTAACTATCGCACTATTATTTTCTGTCTGTAACCACCTGAAGACACCACATAGAATCCTGCCGGCAATTCTATATATTTGGTATCATCGTCCAATTTCAATCGATACATCTCACTCCCCGATGCATCAAATATTGCAACATCAGCACATCTACCGACAGCCTTTAGCGATATTCCCGAGCCATAAGATACCGCACTCACTGCCTCAGCCTCACTCTTAGCATCAATCTTACCACCTTCATGCGAAAAATTCACTTTTATTGATTTTATATAGGCCTTTGCCGTCGATGAAATGCGGAAAGCCTTTACCTTACTCATAAACAAGCCATCAACTACATTGAAAAGCAAAGTTTCGTAATCGGCAGGTAGCGACTGCATACCCAGCACCGATGATGTGCTATTAATTACGTCGCTCGTGGAATATTGCAATTTTATGTTGTCGCCCTCTGAATTAAAACGCTTGGCTACAATCTCCACACTCGTGGGAATCACCTGCCCGGCATCAGTCAAAGTAATACTAAAATTTCCGGCATCATAATTATATCCAAGTTGTAGTGCATTCTGTGCCGTATAGCAATAAGAAGCACTTCCAACACCCGAAATATATTCCACCCCGGCACTGACAATAGTGTTCACGAAATCCGCTTTTGTAACTTTCACTCCCACTGCCGACGATTTGCAAAATTCTATCTGATAACAATCAGCTGAAGCTGAAAAACTCATAAAAATTGCAACCGCAACAGCTATAAATTTATTTCTCATAATCACTTATTTTACGTTTTCTCATCATTTCACAAAAATACTTAAAAAACACATTACTGCAACATATCATGCTCATTTTTCTTCAACCTCTTGTTCAAAACACTCTTTCCACATGGCTATTTAATAGCCTTTATAACGCCTAAATCCGAACTTTTGCAAACGACGCCTGAATAATTAACACTTCTTTAACACTTAATACCACCTTCAAGCATTATCTTTGTTATCTAATTCACGACCTTGGGGGTGAATGGCTTTGACAGCGTGTAGAAGCGGTGTGTAAGCATGCAGAGCGATGATGGCTATGCTCTATAATATCAGACATCAAAAATTTAACTGGCGAAAATAATTACGCTCTTGCTGCTTGATTGAAGTATAGTAAATCAGCTTAATCCTCACCACAGTGCGTGAGGACAAGACATCACCCGATTGCCCCGTTCCGAGACGTTTCGATATGGTGATGCTAAGAAATTCGGAAATAGACTTGCCTGTTCCTCGGTGGCAGGTTGAAATTTAGAGGATAAGTTTTGGGTTGGTGGTTGTGTGCCTGCCCGATTCCGAAAATCAAGTCACGACTAAGCATGTAGAAAGCCCATTGATTCCGCGTTTGGACGAGGGTTCAAACCCCTCCACCTCCACAATTTCCATTAGGTTATGATGCTCAGGGAGGTCATTACCTACGCAAAAGACAGCACCCTTTGGGGTGCTTTTTTGCTACTTACAAATGCTCACATTATGTGCCACTCTCGGGGCACGACCTGTCGATATCAAAAAAAGCTACCCACCTTATCGATGAGCAGCTTTTTTATTTCAGTCAATCTTTGTGAATCGTAATCACAAAGTTCTACAAATCACTTCTAACATTAAATCCACTTAACGTAAGCGAAATCCTGACGGTGAGGAAGTGCCGCATTCTTAGGATAAACGCGGAATGCATAGTTGAACACTCCTGCATCGGTGAGATTGCTCTTAAGGTTGTAGGTCACTACATCACCCTCGGTTGCAACCACATCAAGCGGATAAACAGCTTTCAACTTACGCTCGTTACCCTCATTGCGGAACACCACAAGCTCCACTCCAAGGTCGTTGACAAGTCCATTGGTATTGAGCTTGACAGTTGTTTCATATTTCGCACCATTGACAGCATTATTTGCATTGAGTGAATCCGACACATTAAGGTCGAGCACCTGTATGCCGTCCCACTTCGAAGCCACATTCTCTTTCCAGCGTGCAATCTCCTTAGCCTTGGCATAACCTTTAGCTCTAAGCTCGGCTGAACGCTTACCTTCCTTGCTGTAGAAGCGGTTGATGTAGTCGTTAATCATTCGCGTCATTGTAAAGTTTGGCGCAATGTGAGCAATAGAGTTCTTAATATACTGAATCCACTCAGGAGAGTAACCCTTGGAATTCTTTGCAAAGTATAGCGGAACAATCTCATTCTCAAGCATTGAGTAGATTGTAGCGGCATCAAGTTTATCCTGCTGCGATTGGTCGGTGAAAGTGCGCTTGTCGGTCAAAGCCCAACCGGCATCTTGGCGATAACCTTCGTACCACCAGCCATCGAGAACCGAGAAATTAAGCACGCCATTCATTTCGGCTTTTTCGCCCGATGTTCCCGAAGCCTCAAGAGGACGTGTCGGGGTATTCAACCAAATGTCGACACCGGTCACAAGTCGCTTTGCAACTGTCATATCATAGTTCTCAAGGAATATTATCTTTCCGAGGAACTCCGGCATACGCGAAATCTCAATAATACGCTTAATAAGTCCTTGACCTGCTCCGTCGGCGGGGTGAGCCTTTCCGGCAAAAATGAATTGAACAGGGAATTTCTCATTGTTCACAATCTTCGACAAGCGGTCGAGGTCGGTGAACAGCAAGTGAGCACGCTTATAAGTAGCAAATCGACGTGCAAAACCGATAAGGAGTGCGTTAGGATTGATTTTTTCCATGATTGAGATAATGCGCGACGGGTCGCCTTGATTCTTCAGCCATGTTTCGCGGAAATCCTTCTTCACAAAATTGATGAACTTATTCTTAAGCGTCATGCGCATATTCCAAATATCCTCATCTTTTGCCTTGAGAATCGGAGCCCATGTTTTCTCATCTGATTGATGCTCACGATATTCCGGTCCAAAGAGGTCAGCATAGAACGACTTCCACTCCGAAGCTGCCCACGTAGGCATGTGCACACCATTGGTCACATAAGAAACATGCGATTCTTCCCAGCTATAGCCTTTCCACACACCTTGGAACATCTTCTTCGAAACTTCGCCATGCAACCAGCTCACACCGTTTGCCTCTTGGCATGTATTGAGTGCGAACACGCTCATAGAGAATTTCTCTTGTGTTCCGGGATTCTCGCGTCCCATATTCATAAGGTCGTTCCACTCTATGCCCAATTTTGCAGGGAATTCACCCATATATTTGCCAAACAAGCCTTCATCGAAATAGTCGTGGCCTGCCGGAACCGGAGTGTGGACAGTGTAAAGCGATGATGCTCTAACCACCTCAAGTGCAGCATTAAAGTCAAGACCTTCTTCCTGCACATAATATACCAGACGCTGAAGATTGAGCAATGCTGCATGACCTTCGTTGCAATGATACAAGTCGGTTTTGATACCAAGTTTCTTGAGCATCAACACACCACCGATACCGAGCAGGTACTCCTGCTTGATGCGGTTTTCCCAGTCGCCGCCATAAAGCTGATGAGTGATTGGGCGGTCAAATTCAGAGTTAAGGTCAATATCTGTATCAAGCAAATACAGATTCATGCGACCCACATTAACTTTCCATATTTTAGCGTAGATTATACGTCCTGGATAAGGCACCTCAACCATTGCATGCTGTCCGTCAGCCTCAAGAACGGGCTCTATGGGCAACTGATTGAAGTTCTGCGGCTCATAGTTTGCAAGCTGCTGACCATCAATCGACAATGTCTGTGTGAAATAGCCATAACGATACAGGAATCCTACGGCTGTCATGTTGATTCTTGAGTCGGAAGCCTCCTTGATGTAGTCACCGGCAAGAATTCCAAGACCTCCGGAATAGATTTTCAAAGCACTGCACAATCCATATTCCATGCTGAAATATGCCACCGACGGCACATCTGTGCGCATAGGCACAGCCATATACTCCTTGTATTTTGAATAGACGTCATTGATGCGTGCCATCATTTCCTTGTCATTCAAAATCTTCTCATACTGGTTATAGCCCATTTTCTGCAACAACAACACAGGATTCTCTCCTGTAGCACGCCATAAGTCAGCATCTAAGTCATGGAAAAGTTTCTTTCCTTCGCTGTTCCATACCCACCAAAGGTTTTTCGACAGCTCTTCAAGCATTTTCAATCCTGCAGGGAGTTCCGATTTCACGGTTAAATCCCTCCACATAGGTGAATTTGTGTTACTTACCTGTAGTTTCATACACAATAAATAATAAAGTTTATTTTATTTCTTAAATTCTTTCTTTTGTTATTTAGTCTTTAAGCAATATGTCTTTTTTTATCGCCCGCAATTCCTCATATTAGACAATGCCACATTGTATGCCTCAAGATATTTCACTATGAAATTATCCCACGAAGCTAATTTTGATGTAGCCATTGCTGCATTGCGCACTGCCAAGTTATCAGTGTTTTTATCGGCAAACAGCCCATACACATCGCCGGCTATCTGCGCTACTAATTCACTATAATTCGAGTCGTTCCTATGAAGTACTTTCACACCGCTCTTCTCAAAGGCATTTTCTCTCTCGGCAAGAATCCACTGCCCGAAGCCGGCAAGGTCGGTTGTTATTGTCGGAACGCCAAATGCCACACTTTCAAGCGGAGTATATCCCCAAGGCTCGTAGTAGGAAGCAAACACTGTGCAATCTAATCCCGGTAACAACTCATAGTAGCTCATATTGAATATACCGTCATCACCATTCAGATACGATGGCACATATATTATATATACGTTTTCATTCTTCACATTATGCATGCCAAGATAATTCATCTTGCAGTACACACTATCTTGAGAGTAATTATGAAGCGTGTGCGTGATATTGGCATTTTCCAATCCGCTACGGCGCTTCTTCTTCATCTCAGCTATCAGCTCCTTTCGAGGCTCATCAACCCATGCCGGAACCATAACGAAGCTCACAACCTTGCACTTGCGGTCGGTCCACTTGGTGCGAAGTATGTTTACTGCATCAATAAATGCATCAAGTCCTTTGTTGCGAAATTCATTCCTTCCCGATGTAGCTATCAAAATTGTATCGTCACTTAACTTTTCGCCAATTAATGCACCCGCCACATCGAGCATTTTTGCTCGAGCTTCATTACGCTTGTCGGCATAATCTTTCTTCGTTGGCACGAAGTTTTGCTCAAATCCGTTTGGCGTGACAATCGGGCGCCTGCATAGCAATTGCTCACACTCGCGAGCTGTAACTTCACTCACCGTAGTGAAACTATCGGCATTCCATGCTGCAGCTTTCTCAAGCGAGTGCTTCGACTGCATATTCAGTTCAGCCGCCATTTGGTCACCATTATATCCTGCAAGATAATCATATAAAGGCTTCCCATTACCGCAAATACTGCGACCTATGCTTGTGGCATGAGTGGTGAACACCGTAGCCACCTCGGGAACATGTGCTTTCACATAAAGCAATCCCATGCCGGTGGTCCACTCATCGAAATGAGCCACCACATTCTTTCCTTTAACTCCTTCATGCCGACAGATACTCTCTATCACTAATGCCGAAGCATAAGCAAACATACAACTTTCATCATAGTCGCCATAAGCATGTAGTGAATCAACACTGAAACGATTCCACATCTCAGTGTACAATTGGTCTTTATATGAAAACAATGATTTATAATCCACTAATACGACTATCGGCCTACCGGGTATGTCCCAACGACCTACCCTCACTTTCATTCCATTCGGGAACACAGCTTTCGATAACCAACTTTTCAGCAATGTTTTACTCTCCTTGAAATAAGGTGACGGGGTTTCCGCACTCCATATATCCGGACCTATAAAAACAACCTTATCTTTATATAACTTCTGCAAGGTTTTTGCTTTCGTAGACAAAACGGCATATATTCCGCCTACTTTATTGCATACCTCCCAACTCGTTTCAAACAATAAATCGAGCTTCGTTTCGCTATTTACCATATTATCAGCGTCAAAATGTAGATTTTTGAACTGCAAAGGTACAAAAAAAATCCCATATTAGCAAATATTCACTGAAAAGCATCAAATTTCGGCAATTTAAGCAAACAAGTTGTAGAGTCCAACAGCAAGTGCAAAATTAGTAAAAGTGCATGAAGAAACAATTT
>CAMEKH010000022.1 GCA_945921235.1 uncultured Prevotellaceae bacterium
TTGGCGAGCTTTGTCCTTGTCGAGACGTTCTTTGCGCGTCTCCTCCTTCGATTTCTTTTTTGGACGCGTCTGCTGGTTAATGGCAGAAAGGTCGATTTTACCTACCACGTTGAGCGACGTTTTCAGCGTGGGGGTGTGGAGCGTGAAAATCTCATTGTCGTCCTTCTTTTCGGGCGTAATAGCCGGTTCTGCCGGAGTCGGCTTGGGTTCGTCTTTCTTTTCGGGAGAAGTAGCAGGAGTTGCTGTAGCTACAGGTTGCTTAGGAGCCTGAGTTTCCTTAGGCTTCGGCTTGGGCTGTTCTTTCTTTTCCGTAACTTCACTTTTGGGTTGCTCGGCTTTAGGAGCAGGCTTTACAGGCTTGTTCAAGTCGATTTTACCAATTATCTTAGGAGCTTGAACCTGTTCGACGGTAGTTTTAATTTCTTCTATCTTAGGTTGCTCTTTAGGGTGTTCGGTAGCAGTGGGTTGGGATACGGGCTTAGCCTTCTCTTGCCTGCGCTCGCTGATGAAATTGTCCGATTTGATGCGTTGAGCCTTGTCGGTTTTAAATTCGTTGAGGAGCATTTGGTATTGCTCGTCGCTAATGCGGGCGTTAGGGTTGGAGTCGACAGTAATCTTCTTTTTGCTGAGAAAGTCGATAAGCGTTTGTGTCCCTACGTTTAAGTCTTTTGCTACTTTACTAATCTTTACTGGCATATATTACTTTGTTGTAAGTTTAATTGGTATGTATCCGTTGCCGGAACTCACCTGTAATTTATTGGAGAATAGAGGAAAAGAAAAGCCCAATTAAGAAATTAGTCTTCAAATTCGGCTTTGAGAACTTTAATCACGTTGTCGACGGTGTCTTCCTCGAGGTCGGCTTTCTCAATAAGCTCTTCGCGCGGGGTGTTGAGCACGGCTTTAGCAGTGGCACAGCCCATATCCTTCAGAGCTTCGATAACCCAAGAGTCGATTTCGTCCTTGAACTCATCGAGGTAAATATCCTCTTCGTTGTCGTCGAGGTCGCGATAAACGTCGATTTCATAGCCTGTGAGCATTGAGGCGAGGCGAATGTTCAAACCGCCTTTACCGATAGCGAGCGAAACCTCTTCGGGGCGCAAGAAAACTTCGGCATGCTTGTTCTCTTCGTCGAGGCGAATAGAAGAAATCTTAGCCGGGCTAAGTGCTCGCTGAATGAAAAGCTGAGGATTTGAAGTGTAATTGATAACGTCGATATTCTCGTTGCGAAGTTCGCGTACGATTCCGTGAATGCGGGCGCCTTTCACTCCCACGCAAGCTCCTACGGGGTCGATGCGGTCGTCGTAGCTTTCGACGGCGATTTTAGCGCGTTCGCCCGGAATGCGAGCGACGGCACGAATCAAAATCAGTCCGTCGTGAATTTCGGGTACTTCAAGCTCGAAGAGGCGGCGCAAGAAGTTCTCGCTGGTACGCGACACGGTGATTTTGGGGTTGTTGTTCTTATTGTCGACATTGTAGATGACGGCACGCACCGTTTCGCCCTTGCGATAGAAGTCGGACGGAATTTGCTGGTCTTTAGGGAGGAGCAGCTCATTCTTGTCGTCGTCGAGAAGCAGAATTTCTCTTTTCCAAAGCTGATAAACCTCGCCGGTGACGAGTTCGCCTTCCATCTCTTTGAATTTAGAGTATATGGCATCTTTCTGAAGGTCGAGAATCTTGCTTGCAAGAGTTTGGCGCAAGTTTAGAATAGCTCGACGACCGAATTTTGCGAAATCAATCTTCTTGGTGTGGTCTTCGCCCACCTCACAATCGGGGTCGGGGTCATCGGGGTCGTTTTTAGCATCGGTGATGCTGATTTGCGTGTTAGGATTGACAACTTCACCATCGGGCACGATTTCAAGATTCTGATAAATCTCGCAATCGCCCTTGTCGGGGTTCATGATTACGTCGAAGTTTTCGTCGCTTCCGAACATCTTGGCGATGACGCTGCGAAACGATTCCTCCAGCACGCTTATCATAGTAGTTTTATCGATGTTTTTCAGCTCTTTGAATTCCGAAAAACGGTCCACCATATCAATTGGTTCCTCTTTCTTTGCCATAACTTTATTTAAACTCAAATAAATATTTAGTGTATTTTATTTCGCTATAATTGAATGTAATGTCTTCTTCCATAAGCACCGGACGCTTGGCACCTTCGGGCTTCACCTTTTTCTCTACGGTGATGGTGAAGTTTTCGTTGCTTGCCGATTTCAGAGTGCCTTTCAGCTTTCGTCCGTCGTTAGTGAGCACTTCCACGGGGTTGCCTACGTTTTTGTCGTATTGAGCTTTCACGCGGAAAGGAGAGGTGAGTCCGGCAGAGCCAACTTCGAGTTCGTAATCCTCCACATCGCGGTCGAAGTGATTCTCGATGATATCGTTGATGCGGGCGCAGTCGTCAATGGCGATGCTTGAGGCGCTGTCGATTTCCACCACTATGCGGTTGTCGCCCGATACTGTCACGTCGACAAGAAAGGCATCGGTGCCTGCCAAAGCTCCGTTCACCACGTCGATTATCTCCTGTTTGTCTATCATATAATTGTCAAAAAAAATAATATTCTCAATAAGAACTTTACGCCTCGGTCGGTTATGACCTTGTGTGGCGCATAAAATTACCTATTGGTAAAAAAACGAGGGAGCAACCCTGCCCCCTCCGAATTCAGTTTCCTTAAACTCACTGCAAATATATCAAATATTCGGCATATTAGCAACTTTTTTTATAATAAGCCCATAGATTACGGTGTAAATTATGATTATTTAATTTAATTTAAGAATAATTACACTACTTAAAAGTCGCATTGTTGTTGCGGGCAGAAATCAGGCGGTTCAAGTAGTAATTGCGAGGGATAATCATAGCTCAAAGTCAAAAAGTTGTTGCATGTAACGTTTTTTGTACTTTGGCTGATGTGTCTTGAGGTAATACTATGTCAAATCATATCCAATGAGTTTGGGCTGAGTAGGAAATCATATAATCCGATTATAAGGTATCCGTCGTCGTTGTGATATGGCATTATATTGCTACCTACAATTATTATTTTCTTGAACGAGTCGTTAATTCGATGAAAAGAAGCTGTTTCTTGCTGCATTTTAGGCTCTCCGGGAATGGCAAGAGCCGATTGAATATAATAGCGTACGCTACCTCGGTTAGCTACAAAATCGACCTCATAGAGTGCTCGACGCACGTTACCGTTTTTATCGCGTATTATTGCCTCAATGTTTCCTACATCGACTTTAAATCCGCGTGCAATCAATTCATTATAAATTACATTCTCCATAAGGTGTGTTTCCTCAATTTGGCGGAATCCGAGCAAGGCATTACGCAATCCCATATCGGTGAAATAATATTTGGCGAGAGAGTTGATGTATTTTTTTCCTTTAATATCGTAGCGTATTGCCTTATTGATTAGAAATGCGTCGCACAAATAAGATATGTAATTGTTTATTGTACGCGGTGATATTACCTCGTTCTTGACACTATGGAATGTATTTGACAGTTTTGAGGGATTGCAAGGAGCGCCAATAGTTGAGGAAAGGATTCTAAGCAGCTCCTCGAGTTCAGGGCGTTTCTTAACATTGTTACGCTCTACCACATCGCTAATAAACACGGTGTAAGCGAGCTGTTCCAGGTAGTTGCTTTTTTGTGCGAAGTCATCTATTGTGATTACTTGAGGCAATCCTCCGAATGTGTAATAATCGCGCCAACAGTCGCTTTTGTCGCCACCACGAGCTTGATAGAATTCGGCGAAAGTCAAAGGATACATTTTTATCTCAAATCCTCTGCCGCGGAATTCGGTGACAATATCTTTAGAGAGAAATCGAGAGTTGCTTCCGGTGACGTAAACATCGGCGTTATTGATGTGAAGAAGGCTGTTGAGTACACCTGTGAAATCCTCCACCATTTGAATCTCATCGAGCAAAATATAGTAGGTGTTGTTATCGATGATTTTATTTTTTATATAATTGAGGAGAGCGTCGGGATTGAGTAGGGCAATATTCTTGCGGTCATCGAGTGCTACTTCAATAATGTGATTGTCGTCAACACCCTCCGAGTTAAGGTGATTTTTGAAGAGAACCGAGAGTAAGAACGATTTTCCACATCTGCGTATGCCCGACACAATCTTTATAAGTTTGTTGTTGCGGGCAGAAATCAGGCGGTTCAAGTAGTAATTGCGAGGGATAATCATAGCTCAAAGTCAAAAAGTTGTTGCATGTAACGTTTTTTGTACTTGCAAAAGTAGCTAATATACAGCTAAAAAGCAAATGCTATGTCAAAAAAACGTTACATGCAACACTTTTT
The DNA here is from genome assembly GCA_945921235.1 of uncultured Prevotellaceae bacterium. Taxonomy (GTDB): domain Bacteria; phylum Bacteroidota; class Bacteroidia; order Bacteroidales; family Muribaculaceae; genus CALZFJ01. The sequence continues at coordinate 4,292 of CAMEKH010000022.1, forward strand.
TTACATAGCATTTGTGATATGTGGTTTTATTCCTCGAAAGAGCACAAATGGCAGAGTGCTCCGGGCAGCATCAGTGCATATCCACTTTCTCAGTGGCAGGTAGAGTGGAGTTACGCTCGTCGACTGCCGCTACCACACTTCGGGCAAGGGAGAGGAATGAAGCACCCGACACGCTGTTTTGGAGCGTTACCGGCACACCGTCGTCGCCACCGCGGCAAATACTCTGCACGATAGGTATCTGTCCGAGCAACGGCACGTTCATCTTTTCAGCCAGTTTCTTGCAGCCTTCCTTGCCGAAGATGTAGTATTTGTTTTCCGGCAATTCGGCAGGGGTGAACCACGCCATGTTTTCCACCAGTCCGAGGATAGGCACGTTCACTTTGTCGCTACGGAACATGCTGATTCCCTTGCGGGCATCGGCGAGAGCCACTTCCTGCGGAGTGGTAACAACGATAGCTCCGGTTATGGCGAGCGTCTGCACGAGAGTGAGGTGGATATCACTTGTACCGGGAGGCATATCGATGATAAAATAGTCGAGTTCGCCCCAGTGAGCTTCGGTGATGAGCTGTTTCAGGGCGTTGCTTGCCATACCGCCACGCCACAGCACGGCTTTCTCCTTGTCGACGAGAAACCCTATTGAAAGGAGTTTCACTCCAAATTTCTCGATGGGTAGAATTAGGTTGCGGTTGTCGATGGTAGTCATATAGAGCTGTTCATCTTCCACGCCGAACATTTTAGGCACAGAAGGGCCGAAAATATCGGCATCGAGCAGACCTACTTTGTAGCCGAGTTGCGCAAGAGAAACAGCCAGATTGCTGGCTATTGTGGACTTGCCCACACCGCCTTTACCGGAGGAAACGCCAATAATGTTTTTCACTCCGGGGAGTGGGTTTTCGGGTTTTGGAGGCAGAGATGTGCGCGATTTCATAGTGATATTGCCCTTGATATCAACCTCGGGGCTGATATATGTGCTGATAGCAGTTTCGGCAGCTTTTATCACCGATTTGGCAAAAGGGTCGGTAGGCTTGTCGAAAACGATAGAGAACGACACCTTCATTCCGTCGATGCGAATGTCGTCGTCGACCATTCCGCCGGTGACGATGTCGACACCGGTACCCGGGTATCGCACGTTTCGAAGAGCGTCGAGAATGAGGTTGGGATATAGTCTTAGTTCCATAGTGTGAATTTTAACGAGTAAGTGAGAATAAAAAATAAAAAATAGAGCCGCAGGGCATTCTCATGATTCGATAGGTCAACGGTCAGCCATTGTCGTCGCCGAGCAGTTGCGGGCACTGAATGTATCCACGCGAGAAGCTGCGGTAGGTGTCTTCTTCGATTTCAATGTCGGGTTCGGCGAGTGGAGTAGAGGCATCGAGGTGGAATTGCAGATATTTAATCGTCAGTCCGCGGTCGAGCCACTGTTGTTCATAGAACGTCTTGATTTCGAGAATATCGTCGGTGATTCCCGAGTGATAAAGGTTGTCGGTGTTCACCACCACAGGCAGATTATTCACTTTCACCATAGCATCGGTGTATGTGTAGAGGAACGGGCTGTCGGTTTTGAGGTGCACAAGTCCGTCGGGTTTCAGAATCATTCGGTATAATTCCATGAAACGTGTTGAGGTGAGGCGTTTGCGCACTTTCCGCATTTGCGGGTCGGGGAAAGTTATCCATATTTCACTCACTTCGCCCGGAGCGAAGAAGTGAGGAATAAGTTCGATGTTAGTCCTAAGAAAAGCCACATTGGCGAGGCCTTCGGTGTGCGCCTGCTTGGCTCCGGTCCACATTCGAGCGCCTTTGATGTCCACACCGATGTAGTTTTTCGAGGGGAATTTACGTGCGAGACCCACAGCGTATTCACCTTTTCCGCAGCCGAGTTCGAGCACAATGGGGTTGTCGTTGTTGAAGAAATTGCTGTTCCAATGTCCTTTGAGCGGACATTCCTCATTGTGAATCACCGAAAACGGAAATTGAAATACGTTGGGCAATTCAGCCATTTCGGCAAACTTTTTCAGCTTGTTTTTTCCCATATAATAGTGAAAATCAGTTATCTAAGCAATTTGAAAGTGCGGATTTCGCCGTCAGTCAACGTCACGCGCACTATGTAGATTTTGTCGGTCATCGAGCGAGTTTCGGCAGTAGCAGAGTTGCCTGCCACAGAAGCGTTGCAACAAGTGCGTCCGGCAGAGTCGGAGATAACCACCGAGCGGATATCAACGGAGGCGCACACATAGAGAATCGAGCCGCTGAAGAATACTTTCACTGAGTTTTCGGCATTGACGGTTTCTGTCGATGAAATATCCTTAATGATAAATTCCGACCATTGAGCGGCGTTTTTATAGGCGTCGATTGACTCAGCGTTAGTGAGAAGCGGCTTTCGGTTGCCCTCGCTGTTCACACCGCGGAACACATCATTTCCCATTTCAGGCGGAGTAGTCGGCTCGGCAACAACGTAAGCCAAACGTGAGTGCTCGAAAGCATTGTCACCAATATACGTCACATCGGCAGGGATAGTAAGCCCTCCGTGGGGCATAGGGTTGCCATAGTAAGCAAAGTTGCCGATTTCCCGAGCCGATTGTGGGATAGAAATTTCAGTCACATAGTCATTGCCGAAGAAAACCCCTTCGGGAACCGTCTCTAAAGAAGCCGGGAGAGAAGCTGAAGAGATGCGGGTGTAGGCAAAAGCCCAGCGACCTATTTTGGTGATTTTAGGACAACGAGAGAAATCAAAATTCTGCAAAGCGGTGTGTACGAATGCTTCGTTGCCAATTGATTCGATAGCCGAATTTTCAGCCAAATTGGCGGCACGTAGGCTGTAGCAACCGGCGAAAGCCTTGTCGCCGATAGCAGTGACGCCCTTATCAAGGTTGATAGTTTCGAGATACTCGCAGTCGGCGAAAGCCATGTCGCCAATTTCGCCCGAAGAAATCGAAACACTTTGCAAGCCCGAAGAGCTGAAAGCATTATCGCCGATTTTGCTCACGCTTGCAGGAATTTCCACATCTTTCAGGCTGTAGCAACCGGCGAAAGCTGCATTTCCTATGGCTTTCAAGGAAGCGGGGAGCTTCACGGCAGAAAGATTCATTCCGAGGAAAGCAAAATCGGGTATTTCGGCGGCATCGAAAGAGCTGCGAGAGCCGAAAAAAGTTTCGTTGCCACTGCATGTATATGCTTTAATGGCAGTGTTCTCTATGTCGAGAGAGGAAAGCGACATAAGGTTTTCGGCAATGAAGCTGAAGTCGCGCACATCGAGTGCACCACTCACTTTAAGTTCGGTGATAGAATAATCGGTAACTGTTTTTGCCAATTCGCCCTCAGAGCATACTACCTCGGCGGCAATCAATCCCATAGGAGCGAGAGTCGACAATATCAGTGAAAAAAATGCCTTTTTCATCAAGAAAAAATCTATAAAAGTTCATTAAAGCATCGTGAGCAAAATCAGGCGATGCACATATCAGCCACAAAAATAATAATAAAAAATCAAATAGCCTTATTCTCGTTGATTTTAATGTATTGGCGAGATAAAAAAGCGAAAATCCATTTACGTAATTGGTCGAGAGCCATGCCTGCAAGGTACACTCCACTCAGGAATGTCACAATCGCGACGGCATAGAGCGGTAGCTCATATTTGTGGTAGAGCTGAGCCGAAAAGCTGAGGAAAAGAGGGAAAACGAACAAGTGCTGATGCAGCAGATATGCGGCAAGAGCCGATGAAGCGGCGAAATTCACAAATCGACAATGAAAGCTCAGCTTGCTGAATGCTATGAGCATATAAAGCGAGGCAGCCACCACGAGAGGTGAGCAGTAGTAGAATTGATTTTCGGCTTCAATGCCGCTTATAGCTTTCACGCCGAAAGATATGGAGCCTATCAAGAGCGACAGTGTGACATATATGGCGAAGTTGCCGCCGAATGAGCGGCAGAAAATCTTGGAACTATAGGTGCGCACATAACGCGCTATGAGGTAAAGCTCGATAAAACTTATTATGGAGTAACCGCGATTGTAGCCTGCCAAATCATTGAAGCACCAGCCGTAGATGCTTTGCATCAATAGAAGAGCTATAATCACCCTTTTGAAAGTGGTTCGTGAAGCACTATCGGTGAAAGCGTTGAGCACCGGAGAAATGATAAACAGTGCGATATAGGAAATTATGAACCAATAGTCTCGCATCTCAATGCACTTCATTACCATGCTGAATCGCAAAGAAGTGTCGGTGAATGCTACCACAGCAATCAGCGACAAAGAAAAGAATAGGCATTGAAAAAGGAGTGTCGTCAGCTTGCGCATTGTGGGTCGAATACCGAACCACCCTGAGATAAGTACAAATACGTTGACCGCAACAATGCATAACGCCTCGTTGGAATAGCGTAGGAAAGCTCCTATAGGGTTAGCCCCGATGTATTCGGCGGAAGGCTCGCCCAAGGCAATAAAATTGGCATGTAACCCTAGCACCATAAACATAGAAATCACTCGTAGCAGCTCAAAATTTGAATCACGATTTTTTGCCATGTCACACTCTTATTATATTTTGCAATAATATTATAGCAATTAGGAAAATTGATAATTAACAAGTGCAAAATTAGTTCAAAAAAACGAATAGTAGGTAAAAACATAAAAATAATGGGAGGGAAATTCAAGAAATCCACATTCAAGAAAAAGGGAAAAACAGGTAAAAATGGTAAGAATAGTTGGTAGATTGCCAAAAATGCGGTAAATTGCGGCATAATTTATAACAGCACCAAGAAAAACGCTCAAACAAAGCAGGGGGCAATCATAAAAATCAGGACTATGGACAACAGCGGAATTATCGACCGATTGAAATACATAATTCGGGAAATGGGACTCACGCAGAGCGAATTTGCGCAGCGTGTGGGTGTGGATTCTTCAAATTTATCGAAGTATCTTAATGGGAAGTTGGCAGTGAACGATTCGCTGCTCAACCGCGTGGTAGTGAACCTTGGGTTGTCGAAGGAGTGGCTTGTCACCGGCAATGATTTGCCATACGCCAAAGAGCCGCTGGCGGTGAATGCTCTGAATTTCGATGGAAATATTACCAATCAGCCGGCTCGCGACCATAGAGGCACGCCGGTCTACGATATTGACGTTACGGCAGGAGCATTGCCCCGAGCCCGCATGTTTGCCAATGAGAATATCATAGGTTATGTGAGTCTGCCGTCGATACCCGAAGGGTGTCGCATAGTGAGTGTTAGCGGCGACAGCATGCAGCCGGTGATACGCAGCGGCGATTTTCTTGCAGTGAGGGAGCTTACCAATATGCGTCAAATCTTTTGGGGGCAGATTTACGTTGTGGTATTAGACGATTATTGCATGGTGAAATATGTGAGACGGCATCAAAACCCCGACATGGTGATACTTCGCTCAGAGAATCCCGCCTACGACGATATGGAGGTTTATCGCTCGGAGATACGCGACATGATGTTTGTGCAGCACATTATGCATGTTGACACACGAATGTGAAAAGAGATAATTTAATACTTAGATAGCAACTTAATTAACAAATCAGGAGAAAGAATTATGGTGAAAAGCATAGAAATTTTCTGCAAAAACACAGGAGAATATGTGGCAGTAGCCGGAGGAGAAACGCTTAGCGAGATTTATGAGCGGCTTAGCGATAGAATAGGGCTTCGACCTATTTGTGCCAAAGTGAACAATAAGACCGAGGATATGGGCTATCCGGTGTTTTCGCCCAAGCAAGTGGAATTTCTCGATTGCAGCTCGCCCTCGGGGGAGCGAGTGTATGTGCGCTCGCTGTGCATGATAATGTATAAGGCGGTGTGCGACTTGTATCCCGGCAAGCGTCTGCGCATAGAACATTCGGTTTCGGGCGGTTATTACACGCAGTTGATAGATGCTGAGGGAAAAACGATGGATTTCGGTGCTGAAACCGTGGCACGCATCAAGGAGCGTATGGAAGCCATAGTAGATGCCGATGTGGCATTCAAGCGCCATGAGCAGCTCACAACCGATGTGATGAAGATGTTTGGTGAAGCCGGATTGAACGACAAAGTGGAGCTGCTGAAATCATCGCAAGAGCTTTACTCGGTGTACTACACCATCGATGGTACTCCCGACAGTTATTATGGAAATCTTGCGCCCTCCACGGGATATATAAATCGGTTTAATCTCATTCCATTCAAAGACGGAGCGTTGTTGCTCAGTGTGAATCCCAAAGATATATCGCAACACAAAGAACCTGTGAAGCAGGAAAAGATGTTTCAAGCATTCACCGATTATGTGAAGTTGAATCGCATAATCGGGTTGACCAACGTGGGCGACCTGAACAATGCCATAGCCGGCAACAAGGCATCGATGCTCATTAATGTGGCAGAGGCGGTGCACAACCAGCGGTTTGCGCGCATAGCCGAGCAGATAACCGAGCGTTACCGTGAGGGAGGGGCGAGAGTGGTGCTAATAGCCGGACCGTCGTCGAGCGGAAAGACCACATCAGCCATGCGTCTTAGCATACAGCTGCTCACGAATTTCCTTGTGCCTAAGAAGATATCGCTCGACGATTATTTCGTGAACCGCGAGGATACGCCGAAAGATGCCGATGGCGAATACGACTATGAATCGCTCTATGCTCTCGACCTCAAGCAGTTCAATACCGACCTTAACAGGCTCATAGCCGGAGAAGAGGTGGATATGCCCACCTACGATTTTCAATCGGGGCGGCGCGTTTATAAGGGAAATAAGTTGAAGCTCGGCGAGAATAATATACTGCTCATTGAGGGTATTCATGGCTTGAATCCGGAGCTGACAAAGAGTATTCCCGAGAACCAGAAGTATAGGGTGTATGTGTCGGCACTCACCACTCTTTCTATCGACGACCACAACTGGGTGCCAACCACCGATAACCGCTTGTTGCGTCGCATAATCCGCGACCATAAATATAGAGGAGTGAGTGCACAGCAGACCATAGCTCGCTGGCAGAGTGTGCGACGTGGCGAGGACAAGTGGATTTTCCCTTATCAGGAGAATGCCGATGCCACGTTTAATTCGTCGCTACTCTTTGAGCTGGCGGTGATGAAGAATTACGCCGAGCCATTGTTGCGCAGCGTGCCCCACAGCACTCCGGAGTATGCCGAGGCGTTTCGTTTGCGTGCCCTGCTCAGCTACTTCCTGCCGCTGAGCGAGCGTGACATTCCGAGTACGAGCCTGCTACGCGAGTTCCTTGGAGGTAGCAGTTTCCATTATTAAAAAATTAAGTAAAAAATATATACAAAATATATATCATCGTTTAAAACCCGCTAAAGAAGCAATGAGAGTGAAGACTATTATGCTTGCCACAGCATTAATGGCGGTGGCGACAGCAGCAGCATCGACATTTGTGCCTGCCGACAGCAGACATATCGTGTACACCGGACGAGTGAATTTCACAAATCCCAAATCACCGCTCATGGTGTATCCCGGCACTATGATTCGTGCAAATTTCAGTGGAAGTGAGATTTCCATGAAAGCCAAGCCCGAGAGCGGATACTTCATGGTGGGAGTGGATAATATGCCGATGCGCAAGATATATTTCGGTGTCGGAGATTCGATTATCAACATAGCTTCGGACTTGAAAGGCGACCGCCACAGCGTCACGGTAATGCTTGCATACGAGGGCTATCATTTTCGCCCCGAGTTTCGCGGCTTTCTGCTTGCCGAAGGAGCCAATGTGCTCTCGGCGCCCGAATTGCCAAAGCGCAAAATGGAATTTATAGGCAATTCCATAACATGCGGTTACGGCACGGAGGCTCCCGATGGGAATGCCAAATACTCCGATGCCACCGAAAATCACTATTACACTTATGCCGTAATAACATCGCGCACGCTCAATGCGCAGCACTGTGTGGTGGCACGCTCGGGCATAGGAATGTATAGGAACTATAATGGGAAGCGCGAGGGTGATACCGACATTATGCCCCGGTGGTATGATTACACATCGCTCTACGATGATTCACAGCAGTGGAATCATGCGTCGTATGATGCCGATGTGATTTGTATCGGTCTTGGCACAAATGATTTCAGCACACCGAATTACGATGTGCAGCTCTATAAAGCCAATTATGAGAAATTTGTGACCAAGCTACGACGTTTGCACCCCAAGTCCAAGATAGTGATGCTCACCGGTCCGATGCTCACCGGAGAGGCAAGCAAGGTGCATGTGGCGGCGGTTAACGATGTGTATGCTGCACTTTCGGCAAGAGGTATAAAGGATATTTACCGCTTTGATTTCTCTACGCAGACCGGTAATCTCGGCTACGGAGCCAATTATCACCCCTCGAAAGCTCAGCATGTGAAGATGGCGAATGAACTGATACCCTTTATTCGCAAAATCACAGGGTGGAAATGAGCAGGTTGCTGCGAACATAAACAAAAAATACCATTAGAGATATTATGAAGAAATTTATCGAAAATGCGTGTATCCGACTATCAAAAATAAAATTGTCGGCTATGTGCTTAGCCACAATAATGTCGGTAGTTATGCCATTTGCAGCGGCGGCAGTTGAACGCCCTGATGATGCCGCCACAGAGAAACTTATAGAAAAATTCAGCAGTTCGGCAGCAGATGTGGCATCGGCAAATCGATTTATGAAAATTCTTGAGAAAGATGAATTGCTTGAAGAGCCATTCAGCTTCGGGGCAGATACGCCAGCAGATTCACTGCGACAGCAAGTGTGGTACTGGGCAGCCGAGTGGTACTATGAGCGTCAGCAATATGAGCGGGCAGGCGATTATGCTCGGAAAGCATTACCCCTTTTCAGCTACAATGGCACAGCCAAAGCCGATTGCTTGAATCTTCTGGCTATTATTAGTGTCCGACTCAGCGATTTCACGAAAGCTGCTACTTATGCCAAGCAATGCCTTGCAATCGACATGAAAACGGGCGATGTCGACCGCATTTCATCGAGCCTGAACACCCTTGCCGGCACATATATGGCGGCAGGCTCGCCGGAACAAGCCGAGAAGTACATTCTGCAAGGTTTGGAATATGCCGAGAAAGCCGATAATGCTTCGCGTAAGGCAATACTGCTGGGCATGGCATCGGAGGTGTATTACAAGACCGGTGATTTCGGGAAATCGCTTGATTATGCCAACCGCGCCTATTCGCTCGATTCGTTGACAGGCAATGCGAGGCGACTGCCGGTGCGCTTGTCGCAACGGGCGGCGGCATTGGCCGGGCTTGACCGCACCGCCGATGCCGAGAGCACATATCGCAGCGCAATTGCGGCACTCAGGGAAGTTGGTAACGTACATTCACTCGCAATCGACTTGAACCAGCTCGGACAGCTATTGCTGAAGCAGCAGCGAAGTGAAGAGGCTATAGCTTGCTTCAGCGAGGCGGCAAGTATTTTCGGCAGAATGGGCGACCTGTACAATCTTGTCCACTCTCACAAAGGGCTGTATGAAAGTTATTGGGATTCAAATCGCGATAGTGCAAAAGTAGAGCTTGAACGCTTCAACATGCTGAAGGACTCACTCTATTCACAGGCTACCGCCGAAACCCTTGCCCGCTACACTGCCGAATTTGACAACGAGCGTCTGCGCAGTGAGAACGATGACTTGCAGCGCCGTCATCGCAATAATACCATATTGTGGATAATATTGGCAATTATGGTTGTTGTGGTGCCGATGTCGATGGTGCGCCTTGTGTCTCGACGCCATCGAAAGCAGATACAGGCACTGATTGAGCGCATAGAATCGCTCGAAGAAGAGCGAAGAGCAGAGGCAAAACCAAAAGATGTAAATGTGGTGGACCCAGGCGAAGTGAAGCCGACCTGCGATGATTTCATCACTTGCGTGGTAGCAGAGGTGGAGCGCGGACTTTCCTGCGGCGAATATGGTGTGGCGCAGATAGCCGCAAAGATGAATATAAGCGAGCAGACATTCCGCAGGCGAGTGAGTGAATCGACCGGTAAATCGCCGAAAATTTTCATTTCGGCAATTCAGATGAGTCGTGCCGCAAAGCTTCTAACCGACAATCGGCGAATGTCGGTGGGCGATGTAGCATCGGCATGCGGATTCGGCGATGCCGAAACCTTCTCGCGTGCATTTAAGCGCACCTACGGCTGTTCACCATCGCGCTATTGCGAGAAATGAAGTGCTGAAAAGTGTAAAAAAGATGCCGCGGAGGCGGTTTTGACCGATTTTGTAGGTTTTTTGTAAGTTTTTGTCAAGAGAAAAGGCGTGCTGAATAGCTAAATTCGCAAAAACGAATTGACAATAAAAGGCATGCCGAAATCCCGATGGCTCGGCTCGCCTATTTCTCACACTAAAAACTATGCCATTATTGCCGTCGGGGAATGGCTCACAAAGAAATCTTATGTTACAAAAAAACATTTCATCAAGATGCCTCTTCATTATTGCGGCACTAATGTTACTCACAGTGAGTCTGCCGGCGTTGGCAGAACCATTTAACACGAGCCACTTGTCGTTTGCACTCAACGATGAAGGAACGGGCTATATCGTATCGGGCTATTACGAAGGCGTGCCCAAACCATCGGGCACGGTTACTATTCCTTCGGAGTATAAAGGACTGCCGGTGGTGAAAATCGCCGATTTGGCATTTAGCAGTTGGGACCGCTTCACAACGCTCAAAGTGCCCGCATCGGTGAAAGAGATTGGCTCCAAGGCATTTCAATATTGCTCGAAAGTTAGCACTATAACCATTGAGGAAGGCTCAGCCTTGACAACGATAGGCGAGATGGCGTTCTATAAATGCAAAAGCGTGAGCGAGCTGTCGCTTCCCGGTACGGTGACCTCAATCGGGCAATTGGCATTTGGTTCTACGGGATTAGTGACAGTGACATTAGGAGAAGGTATTCCCGAAATTCCCGCAAGTGCATTCAATGCTTCGACGAACCTTCGCAACATTAATTTTCCCGCCAGTTGTACGAAAATCGGCAAATATGCCTTCTGTAATTGTGCATTTGAAACATTGGAAATTCCCTCCACTATCGAAACAATAGAGGAAGGAGCTTTTGCCGGCTGCGGATACCTCACAGCTCTCGACATCAATGTGCCCACAATCGGGTTGAAGGCGTTTGAGGCGTGCACTATGATGCAAACGCTTAAAATAGGCAAGGGAGTGACCTCGATAGGCGATTTGGCATTTGCGCAGTGTGGCAGTCTTGCATCGATAGAAGTAGATGCCGGGAATGGCACATACGATTCGCGAGAGAGCTGTAATGCCCTTGTGCACACAGCATCGAATACGCTCCTTACCGGTAGCAAAAACACCGTAATTCCGGCATCGGTTACGGCAATTGCCGATTATGGTTTCAGCCGTTGTGCGTTTACTACATTCACTGTGCCTAACACAGTTGCCACTATCGGTGCTTATGCATTCAGCGACTGCGATGCCCTTGAGTCGATAGAGCTTCCGGCAGGACTTAGGCGCATAGAGGAGTCGACATTCAGAAATTGCTATGCACTTGCTTCAATCGCAATACCTGAAGGAGTGACCTCGATAGGCAAGGACTCATTCTGCTCGTGCTCGGCACTTACCACAATCACCCTTCCGGCCGGCATAGAGGAATATGGTGCAGATGCTTTCTACTCTACCGGACTCACCTCGTTGACGAGTCTGCGCCCCACAGCCGTTGCAGCCGATACCGAGTTGTTCGGTCCCACAGGTTGTTCGGTATATACCGATGCCACACTCAATGTTCCATTCGGGTCGGGAGTATCTTATCGTATCACCACACCTTGGAGACAATTCTGCAACTTAAAAGAAGGTATAGGAAATCGCGTGCTTACAGCTCCCACATTCTCAGCAGCGGGAGGCTTCTATAGCGAAGATGTGGTACTCACCATTACCAATCCCAATGACCGCGGCAAGATTTACTACTACACGACAAAAAGCGGCGTGGTGAAAGAATATACCGGAGAAATCTATTTGCGGTCACCATTCTCGGGCGATGTGGTAGCTATAGTGGTAGATGGTGATGATATCAGCGAGTGTACAACACAATACTACGAGGTTAGCACACCATCGCTTGGCGTAACTGTGGCAGGCATTGCGGTGACAGAGAAGAATCAGTGGGACGTTTTAGGCGACAAGACGGTGAGCTATGATTCAAAGTCGGGTATTCTTTATCTCAACAATGCCAATATTTGCGACAAAGAGGCTTACACCGGAATAGAGGTAGAAGGCGGAGACCTAACGATGATGATAAGCGGTGACAATAGCATCTCGGCATGCAACATAGGAATATTCATGAATGTTGCGCAAACTCAGGGCGGAACACTTACCATTAGCGGCAAAGGAGAAACCGATGTACTCACAGTGGGAACAACCGATAATTGGGGCGAAGATATTTATGTCTACTTGTCGAATTTGCGCATAGAGAATTGCAAGGTGGTGCTCAAGAATGCCGCACGTGGTGTAATAATGAAGATTGGCGAAGGTGGAAATGTGGGAAATTTTGAAATAGATAATGCGAAGGTGGATATTACCGTAGAAGAGTCGGCAATGTCGGGCGTATATGCTTTAACACTTGGCGACGGACTCACTATTCTCGAGCCTGAGGGAGCTGAGTTCGTTGCGTGCGACGGCAGCGGAGCTTTCGGTAATATTAAGGTCGACGGCGTAGTGCAAAACCATGTGGTAATAGGCAAAAAGAGCACCGGAATAGAGGGCATAGAGGCGGCACAGCCTGTAGCCGACGATGCAATAATCTACGATGTTCAAGGACACCGCCTGGAACGCATCACTCAGCCGGGATTCTATATTGTAGGAGGCAAGAAGGTTATTGTGAAATAATTAGGCAACATGCACACAAATAGATAACCCGAATAGTATGAATAACGCGGAGCGGTGCTTAAAGAGAACAGGCACTGCTCCTTTTGTTGATGAGCGAGTATATATTGTGCTGAAAAAGATGATAATTCGGGCATTTTTTATATCTTTGCGATGTAGTTATCTTTTATTTGAACCATATCATTTACTTATGAAAAAGTTTTGCTTATCGATTGTTGCATTTTTATGGGTGATTACGGCTTTTGCCGTCGGACCATCGGGCTCTCTGCCGATTTTGTATATCAACACCACAGGCAGTGTGCCAATAATTTCAAAAGATTATTACCTCACGGGAACTTATTATCTCGATGCCCTCGGGGTTGAGGGCTATAAGTCGATAGGAACGGCAGAATCTCCACTGCCCTTGCAAATCAAGGGGCGGGGCAATTGGACGTGGACCGGCTTCGACAAGAAGCCTTATCGCTTGAAACTTGAAAGCAAGCAGCCGCTGATGGGAATGAAAAAGAGCAAGCACTTCGGACTCCTTGCTCATGCCGATGATGACATGGCATTTTTGCGAAACGCCGTGGGATTAGAGTTGAGTCGTCGCATAGGCATGGAGTGGACACCCGAGCAACAGCCTGTGGAGGTGGTGCTCAATGGCGACTACAAAGGTCTATATTTTCTTATCGAGCTGATACGTGTTGACGTAGACCGCGTGAATGTGGTGGAACAAGCCGATGAAGAAACGGCTTCGGAGAATATCACAGGAGGTTGGCTTGTGGAAATAGACAACTATGATGACCCTTATCAGATAAAAATCAATGAGAACAAGGGCAAGGGCGAAGTGATGCGCTTCACCCACAAATCACCTGAGGTGCTCTCGGCAGAGCAGAAGGAATATCTCACTAATCTTGTGACGAAAGTAGATACAGCTATTTATGCCGAAGACAAGACATCGACCGAGTGGCAAGACCTTATCGACATTGATGAGCTGGCTAAGTTCTACATAGTGCAAGAATTGACCGACAATGGCGAGTCATTTCATGGCAGTTGCTACTGGCACAAGGAGCGAGGGACCGACGCAAAGTTGAAGTTCGGTCCGGTGTGGGATTTTGGAAATACGTTATGGCGCGAGAGCGACCGATTTATCTACGACAAGCCTCCATTTCACCAGCATTGGATAGGCGAGATAGCCAAATTCCCGGCTTTCCAAGAAGCGGTGAAAGCGCAATGGAAACTTTTCATGCCGAAATATGCATCGCTCGATGATTTTATTGATGAGTATGTTGCAAAAATTACATCGGCTGCCAAAGCGGACAATCAGCGCTGGCCGACATATGGCAATGCCGATATGAACAAAGCAAAAGGAAAATTTCTCAATAAGTTTCATGCCAAAGCCGAGTGGCTCAACTCGCAGTGGAACGGCTCGGGCGAACCGCTACCCTCGGAATTACATCTGTACATGGTGGGAGCTTCGTCGGTGCTTGGCAATTGGCAACCCGTAGATGCGCCGAAATTCAACCACAACAAGGACAATGATGTGTATTCTCTGCATTTCGACTATATCGATAAGCTCGATTATGGCTTTAAAATCATAGACCGCCGCACTTGGGCGGGAGCATTTGAGATGTGTGGCAACGGCTCCTCACTGAAGCTCAATGAGGACTATGTGCCTTCGACTACTGTCGGTGACCCCAATATCACTGTTGATGATGTAAAGGTGGAGAATGTAGACGTGGTGGTGCGAAAAGTTGACGAACAGTGGATTATCCGATTAGGCGATGCCGCCGGAGTGCCCGATTGCGTAGCTACAGTTAACGAACTTGCCATAGCCGGCGGACACGAAACAATAATCATAACGTCGACGCAGAAGGTGCGTGTGGCTATACTCACCCTTGGCGGCGCATTGGTGGCGTCACCAGAGGTCGACGGCACGACGAGAGTGTCGGTAGCACCCGGTTTCTACATAGTGAGGTCGGACACTACCTCCCGCAAGGTAGCAGTGTGGTAGAAATATTCACATGCAGAATCATCATATCGGCATTGATTGATAATTGATGCTAAAAATGCAGTTTTTCGTTAAAAATATAGGAAAGAGGCATCTTTTGAAAGGAAAAAGATGCTTTTTTGGATTGTTTTTTATAATTTTGCGCTCTCTTTTTAGCTTTTAGTATTATTTAGATTAATCAATTTTTTAATTGCAAACACAAAATATGAAGAAATTATTACGTTACGTTTGTGCGGCAGCTGTGTTGATGCTTGCACAAAGCGCAATGGCGCAAGAAGTGACCACAGTGATTAACGAAGACTTTGCCGCATTTGCCGAGGGTAGTGAGAATTCTCCTGCCACTACAGATATTTCGAGTGGCTATCCAAGTAAGTTGAGTAGTGAACTCAGCGGCTGGAGCGGACGCTATGTGTATGAAGCCGGGGGAGCCTTGATGATAGCCGATAATGGGAATTTGCAGACTGCACGCTACAGCATGAAGGCAAATAATGGTATAATAAAAATTTCGATGCGGGTTCGCTCGCTTGATGATTCGGGCGCAATGTTTACCATTGGCGTGAATTCCACGGTATCAGTAAAGGTAACTGATTATGTATTTGACGACAAGTGGCATGACGTAAGTTATGTGGTGGCAGGGGCAAGCACCTATAGCGATAGCTATATTCGCTTCAATGCCGCTATGACTATTAGTGGAATTCTTATCGACGACTTGAAGGTGGAACAAAGTGCATCGTTCTTCCCCGCTCCGGTGGCTTTGCAACCCGTCCAAGCCGACGGAAGCTCGTTTACGGCAAAATGGAACTATATATCGGGAGTAGGAACCACAGGCTACTATCTTGATGTGTATAGCTACGATGCTCAAGACGCTAAGAATTATGCCATTCAGAATCAATATATTTCGGGAGCCTACACATCATCTTACAAAGTTACGGGGCTGAACCCCGAGCTTCATTACTACTTTGTGGTGCGAGCCACAAATGGTACTGCCACATCAGAGGACTCCAATGAGATAGAAGTGGTGAAGGTGATTACCAATCTTTCCGCTCCTGTGGCACAGCCGGCAACCAACGTCGGTGAGAATGGTTTCACTGCCAATTGGGCTGCTGTGGACAATGCCGAAGGCTATGTGCTCAGTGTCACAAAGGAGCAGACTCTGCAAAGTAACCAAAACGTTGTGGTGATTTCTGAAGACTTTGCAGGAATTACCGAAGGCACAATTTCAGCTCCTGTATATCCTTCGCTGCAAGAATATCTCGACAATTACACTGAAGAAAAAGGCTGGTATGCTTACTATCATTTGTATGCCAATGGGTTCCTTGGCTTGGCACCTTACTCCGAGTCAAATCCGGCAACCCTCACATCGCCTGCCAAGGACCTTTCGAGCAATGAAGGACAGTTCACGGTGAAAGTGCGTATGGGAAGCACACAGTATGGTACTTACGTTGCCGGCAATACCGTTACAGTGAATATCTATAACGACCAAACATTAGTGGAAAAGCAGGAAGTGGTGCTCAAAGAAGGACAATCCGACTATGAGTTGAACTTCACCAAAGGAAATGAATTGACTTATGTGGAATTTTCTTTTGCAAGTACAACCGACCGCGTGTGGATTGATAGCGTGAGCATTAGTCAAGAAAAGAAAGCCGGCGAAGTGGTTTCAAGCCTTTTAGGCTCAGTTGTAGCCGGCGATGTCCTTTCGCTTGCGGTGGAAGCACCGTTCAGCGAAGGTGTGAGCTACAAGTATGCCGTGAGTGCATACGTAAACACTGTGGTGAGTGGCGAAATCGGTTTGCTCTACAGTGCAAGTTCCAACGAGGTGGAAGTGAAATATAATTCCTCTGTGGCAGTCGACGAAGTAAAAGCCGCAAAAGCAGTGCAGAGCATACGCTATGTGGACCTTGCCGGGCGCACAATAGCCGAGCCGACACAAGGAGTAAGCATCGCCGTTATCACTTATACCGACGGAACCAAGAAATCAATCAAGATGATAAAATGATGCACGATTAGCATTATCTTTATAGTAAGACAATCCTGCAATGACCATTGTGCTCATTGCAGGATTGCCTGCATTTAGTGAGTTATGTTTCAAGAGGGATAATGTAAAAAAGAGCCTGTTTTGCTTTTTATTGCGTTCACTTTGCATTAACTTTGCAAAAATTCTAACGAAATGACTTCAAAAAAAGAAATACGCAACCTCCTTTTCGACCTTGGAGGTGTGATAATGGATATTGAACGTGAACGATGCGTTGAGGCACTCACCCGACTGGGAATGGAAGGTGCTGATGAGATGCTCGGACTCTATGTGCAGAGTGGTCCGTTCCTGAAGCTCGAAGAGGGCTTGATAAGCGAATCGGAGTTTTGCGATGAGGTGCGCCGTCGCATTCCCTCAGGAGCCGCAGATGTGAGCGATGCTCAAATTACCGATGCCCTCAATGCGTTCCTTATAGGTATTCCGGAGCATAGATTGGTGGAGCTGCGCATGCTTCGCAAAGATTTCGGTATTTACCTGCTCTCGAATACAAATCCTATAATGTATTATTCCAAAATAGCTGAGTGCTTCAGAGCCGAAGGCAAGGAGATGGACGATTACTTCGATGGACAAGTGGTGTCGTTCAAGGCGCGATGTGCCAAGCCGTCGAAAGCCATCTTCGACTATGCTGTGGAGCATCTGGGGATAAAGCTCGAGGAAACGTTGTTTCTCGACGACTCACAGAAGAACCTCGATGCAGCCGCCACCCTTGGCTTTGCAACGGCATTAGTGCCGCCCGGAACGGAGTTTATTGATGCTTTGGCGGCGTTGAACGATTAGTATATGGCAATTATCACACAACCGGATTTGCTCCCCGAAGGCTCGGTAGCTGTCACCATAGGTATGTTCGATGGTGTTCACCGCGGACATGTGTGGCTTATCGACTGCTTGAAGCGTTTTGCCGCCGAGCGGCATCTCACTCCGGCTGTAGTGACTTTTCGCGAACATCCACGGAATGTGCTATGCGGCGAGGGGAGCATGAAGCTGATAATGCCGCTTGACCGACGCCTCGATTTGCTTGCCGCTACGGGCATCGGGCATATAATCCTGATGAATTTCACTCCGAGCTTGTCGAAGCTCGATTCAGGCGGGTTTATGAGCCTTCTGAACCGCAGCTATGGCACGGCAGCGGTCTTAATGGGCTATAATCACAAGTTCGGGCATAATCGCAATGAATCATTTGCCGATTATGTGAGTCGTGGCAAAGCTCTTGGCGTAGATGTGGAGCGTGCGGCGGAATATTCGGGCGAATATGCTCCCGTAAGCTCATCGATTATCAGGCAACTTATAGAAAGCGGCGATGTGGCAGCGGCAGCCGGGAAACTTGGCGGATTTTTCTCCTTGCGGGGCACTGTGGTGCATGGTTTTGCTCGCGGTCGACACATAGGATTCCCTACAGCCAATATTGCCACCACCGATGCTTCGGCTTTGGTGCCTGCCGATGGCGTATATGCCGTGGAGGTTGTCCTTCACGATGGCTCCACCCGAGGCGGAATGGCTAATATAGGCATTCGTCCGACGTTCGACGACGGAACGGCAAAAAGTGTGGAGATACACATCTTTGATTTCGATGCCGATATTTATGGAAAAGTGCTGACCGTGAATTTCGTGGCACGTCTGCGCGATGAGATTGCCATGAAATCGGTAGATGAACTGAAAAGCCGACTTGCCATGGACCTTGAAGCCGCAAAGAGTGTATTATCGAGAATAGTTTTCCCAGAATGAATATTTAAAAACTTACAGAAATGAAAATAATAAATCTTCAAGAAAATCCGTCGCTTGCCTCTCAGTATATGGCTGAATTGCGCAATGTGAATGTGCAGACCGACCGCATGCGGTTTCGCCGAAATGTGCACCGCATAGGGCAAATAATGGCTTACGAGATATCCAAAACTATAGCATATACTAAAACGGCAGTGACTACGCCTCTTGGGACGGCGTACTGCGACACAGTAGGCAGTGATGTGGTTATTGCCACTATACTGCGTGCCGGATTGCCGCTTCACGAGGGCTTGCTGAGCTTTTTTGATAATGCCGAGAATGCATTTGTGAGCGCATATCGCAAATACAGGGAGGGTACAGATGAATTTGATATCCACATTGAGTATCTTGCGTCGCCGAGCATTGAGGGAAAGACACTGATTTTAGCCGACCCTATGCTTGCCACCGGTTCTTCTATGGAGCTTGCGCTGAAAGCTCTGCTAACGAAGGGTAATCCGGCTCACATTCATGTGGTTTCGGTAATTGCCTCACGGCAGGCTGTAGATTTCATTGCCGACAAGTTGCCTGCCGACCGCACTACGCTATGGGTGGCGGCTATTGATGATGAGCTGAATGCTCATTCCTACATTGTCCCCGGATTGGGCGATGCCGGCGACCTTGCCTATGGTGAAAAGGAATAATCGGGGGCGAACTGCCGAATAACATACTACAAAATTAATTGAAGTCCTCTAATTCCCATTGCGGGTTTAGAGGACTTCAAATTTCAGAAAATTACTATATTTACTTTGTTTAAGAGAGTGAAAAAACTCGGTTTTTACGGCATTCTATCGGTCTTTACTTGGCAATTGCCACTTTTACGCCGCCTATGATGTAGATGCCTTGTTCAAGAGCCTTAACATCGCTTATTGTGGCGTTGCGCTTCACGAGCACACCACCAAGCGTGTAGACATCGGCTTTTCCTTCGGAAATTCCGGCAAACACGGCTTCAACAGCCGATGTTCCTGTCACCGTGCACGACGCCGAGAGGTTTGTACCGTCGGTGGTGGTAACGGTGATTACAGCCGTACCTACAGCGATGATTTTCACCAAACCGCTTGCGCTGACAGAAGCCACGCTTTGGTTGCTGCTGGTCCATGAGAGAGCCTGGTAAGCAGCCTTGTCGGGTGTAACCGTTGCGGTGAGCTGATGCTCCGAACCGACTACCGATGAAATGGTGCTGATATTGAGCGTGATGCCTGAAGCCGGAGTGTGCGTGCCCGTCACCGTGCAAGAAGCCGAG
>CAMEKH010000023.1 GCA_945921235.1 uncultured Prevotellaceae bacterium
ACATTTAATAAATTATTTCAAATTGCTTGAATTTTTTGAAAAAATAATACATTTTTACAAAAAAACAATTCTCTGTTACCAACATTTTTGAAGCGTACATTGATATATAAAAGAAAATTCCGACATAGTTAAATTAATTTAAATTATAATTTACCTCTTGACTCGTCCCTTGGGGCTCACTATAACTTTGCATGCGTTAACCACACAAATACAATCGCGCGATTATGAGTTCAACAATTAAATTAAAAATCGGGGAGTTTTCCAAATTGATGCAAATAACAGTGAAAACCCTGCGACATTATGAACAACTGGTACTTCTATTGCCTCATGAAGTTGATGTTTCAACCGGATATCGCTTCTACTCTCTTGAACAAATACAGCGACTAAACGGCATTTTACATCTAAAAAACTTAGGCTTCTCTCTTGAAGAGATTAAGGATATTTATAATGATTCCACTCACTTGCCGAGCATTGCTCGACTTCATGAGAAAATGGAAGAGTGTGAACAACAAATTAATTTGTTGACGCATAGACTGCAACAATTGCATAACTTGTCGGACTCCCGCAAAAAAATTAATAAAATGGAAAAATTTTCAATTCAATCATTACCGGCTATTATTGTGGCGTCACACCGAACTATCATTAAAAGCTACAATGAGCTTGGTCCATTATGCGTAAACGTAATAGGTCCTGAAATGCATAGGCTAAAATGTAAATGTCCTGTCGAGGGATACTGCTTCACGATTGAGCATAACAAAGAATATACTCCTACTGATATTGACATCGAATATTGTGAACAAGTAGAAGAAGCGGGCAAAGATTCTGCCATAATTAAGTTCAAGAACATTCCTGAAGTTCCCACAGCTATTTGTATGAAACATTACGGCAGATATGAGCGATTCTATCAATCATACATCGAATTATTTGAATTTATCGAAAAAAACAATTATAAAATTATCGGTGCACCGCGAGCTTGTTACATCGATGGATGTTGGAATCAAGAAGACCCGGAGAAATGGCTATCAATAATTCAAGTTCCCGTTGAGAAAATTTGAGGTAATGAGTTGCATTGGTCCAAATGCTAATAATATTTAAAAATAGAGTTTCATTTTTGCTAATTCTGTAAATGAAAGGTATTTTTATTGTCACTATTTGCATTATTTATATCTTTGCAGTATAAACTAATTACAGAAAAAAGGTGTTTTATGAATAAAACCAATATTTATTTACACTGATTATGAAACCAATAAACATTATTTTAGCTGTATTGGGCGGTGCAATCGCCGGAGCAGCAGTAGGACTACTTTTTGCCCCCGAAAAAGGCAGTGACACACGTGCAAAAATTGCTGAATGTCTGCGTAAAAAGGGCATTTGCCTTAAAGATAAGCATATAGATGAGCTTGTCGATGAAATTACAACTGAAATGAAAGAAACAAAATAAAATAACTATAGTTGTATGAAGAATTTAGGTATTCTATATGCATTCTTGGGTGGGGCAGTTGTAGGTTGTGCTACTGCCATACTTTTTGCTCCCGAAAAAGGCTCCGACCTTAGAAAACGGATAAAGGAAATTCTAAAGAAACGCGGAATAGACTTTACCGATGATGAAGTTGAAGAACTTGTGGAGCAAATAAGTGCTTCAATTGAAGAATGATATCTTCGGGAACAGCCATCGCAATCTACATTGCGTGAATAATTAGAGAGAGAGTGCAGAACAAACATTTTCTGCGCACTCTCTTTATGTGAAATATTATATCGATAAAAATTCAAGCACTTGTTTTTATTATTTTAATAATATGATTGAAAATAAATATACCGATTTGTGGGAAGAACTGAAAAAATTCTTTTCCTTACAAGTCGATTATGTTAAGTTGACCGCAGTCGAAAAGCTCGTAGTGTTACTATCGGCTATAGCTCTCGTGGCTGTATTACTTATACTTGGCGCTTGTGTGTTATTCTACTTGTCGTTTGCGATAGTTTATTTGCTCGTCGATGCAATAGGGTGTGTGTGGGGTGCATATCTCATTGTTAGCGGAATATTTGTAGTGCTGTCGCTCATAGTTTTCGCCATGCGAAAAACACTAATCCTTGACCCCGTAGCAAAATTTCTCACCAAATTATTTTTCAATCATAAATAATCACGATTATGGATAATAAAAATCAATTGAAAAACGTGATTGAATCGAGGAATCCCGATTATCAGGGCGAAACCCTTGAAGAGCTGCGAATGAAAAGAGCTGAGGTGGCTATTAGGCTTGAAATCCGGAAAGATATACTGCAAAAGAAATTGCACGACACTTTCTCAAGCTCACCATCGAGTGTGGGTTGGGGGCTGTTTTTAGGTAATAATTCAGGAAAAAACTCAATTGTGAGATATATACCCATTGCAATTAAATCAATGAAATTCATTTACCGAATATGGACTGTCTTCGGGAAAAGGAAACGATAAAAATTATATGAACGATTACATCAAGACATCATTTAAAGTAGAACCTAACGATGAAGTTCAGTGCGACATTCTTGCTGCACTACTTTGTGAAATAGGATACGAAAGTTTTGAACAAAACAATACTGGAATCAATGCATTCATTAAGTTGGAGCTATTCAACAATAATAAAATAAGCGAAGTTCTGGCAGAATTTGATTTTAGTTCTAAGATTTCATGGGAGAACGAGCGCATTGAGGGCCGCGATTGGAACGAAGAATGGGAAAAGAATTATTTCACCCCAATGGTGATTGCCGACCGATGTGTGATTCACAGCACATTCCACAAAGACTATCCCAAAATGGAATATGACATAGTGATTGACCCTAAAATGGCATTCGGTACCGGACATCATGAAACTACAAACCTTATGGTAGAGCAGATTCTGCGAGAGGATATGGAGGATAAATCGGTCCTTGATATGGGCACCGGTACTGGAATACTTGCTATGCTTGCTTCAATGTGTGGAGCAAAAGAGGCTGTAGGCATTGAAATCGATGAATTTGCTTTCCAAAATACACTTGAAAATGTTAAGTTGAATGCCGTTGAAAATGTGCAAATGTTGCTCGGTGACGCCTCCCTACTTAAGTCGGAGTGGCAATTCGACTATGTTATAGCCAACATAAATAGAAATATCATCACCGAAGACATAAGCCGCTATGCGATGGTGCTTAAATCAGGAGGTAAAATGCTTCTAAGTGGCTTTTATGAGCAAGACATACATATAATTAATGAAGTTGCCAAGCCTTTAGGCTTAACCGAAGTGCTTCATAACGTAAAAAACCGATGGACAATGCTATTGCTAACGAAAATTTAATAGCATAGAGGCTACGGAAAAATAAAACAGCATCTAAGAGTTCCATAACTTTTTAGATGCTGTTTTTTTTACAGGTTATCTTGACTAACGCAGAAATAGTACCAAGCATTAATCGAAGATTTTATCCCAATCTTTCCACACTGCTTCATAACCAAGAGAACGAATTTCAGCTACAACTTCGGCCGGAGTACGCTCATCACTAACCACAAATTGCTCCAACGCTTCAGGAGTACTTACATATCCCCCCGGTTCGGTCTTACTGCCTGCACTCATTGATGTGACTCCCAGTTTCATCATATTTGCGCGAAACTTCGGACTCTCGCGCGTGGAATATGAAATATCCACATCATGGTCGAACAAGCGAAATGCAAATGTAACTTGTGCAAGTTCCTTGTCGGTCATCACCACATTAGGCTGGAAATGCCCCTCAGCAGGTCTCATACGCGGAAAATTCACTGAAAAGCGTGTGCGCCAATAGTGCTTTTGCAAATAACGCAAATGATAAGCCATCATTGTAATATCTGTCCGCCAATCCTCAAGGCCGATAAGAACTCCCACGCCGAGTTTATGAACTCCTGAAGCACCCATTCGGTCATATCCATTTAGTCGCCACTCAAAGTTCGACTTCATACCATGAGGGTGATACACCTTATAGCGGTCCTTATGATACGTTTCCTGAAAACAAACCACGCCATTAAGTCCTGATTTCGTCAATCGATAATAGTCTTGTTGCTTAAGTGGCATTACCTCAATTGAAAGATTATTGAAATAGGGGCGTGCTATGCGAAGTGCATTCTCTAAATAGTCAACGCCTGCAACCGAAGGAAATTCACCGGTTACAATAAGCAGATTCTCAAACGGGCCAAGTTCCCTTATAGCTTCACACTCAGCTTTAATTTGCTCGGGAGTAAGTGTTGTGCGCTTGATTTTGTTAGGATACTGAAAACCGCAATAAACACAGAAATTCGTACATGCATTGCTAAGATAGAGGGGAATATACATACTAATTACCTTGCCAAAACGCTCTTGTGTGTAATATTGAGCTTTTTGCGCCATCACCTCTATATAAGGTAATGCAGCAGGTGAAATCAATGCCATGAAATCATCGACATCGAGGATTTCCTTACTCAAAGCCGCTTCAACATCACGAGAAGATTTTGAGTGAATTAAAGCTGTAGTATCTTCCCAACTGATTTTCGCTAATTCGTCTGAAAACATTTTATTTTTCTCCTCCTTTGCAAATTTCATTAGCTACATTCTGTGAAATGCGCATCGCACAGAAATTCGGTCCACACATCGTACAGAATTTATTATCATCTTTATGGCTGTCGATATAATATTGACGTGCTCTTGCAGGGTCGAGCGACAAGTTAAACTGGTCTTTCCAGCGGAACTCGTATCGAGCTTTACTCATAGCATCATCTCGCACTTGAACTCCCGGGTGTCCTTTTGCCAAATCGGCAGCATGAGCTGCAATCTTATATGCAATTACGCCATTTCTAACATCTTCAAGATTAGGTAGGCTCAAATGCTCTTTTGGAGTTACATAGCAAAGCATTGCCGTTCCATACCAACCAATTTGAGCCGCACCGATTGCCGATGTAATGTGGTCGTAAGCCGGAGCTATATCGGTAGTCAGTGGTCCAAGTGTGTAGAATGGAGCTTCATGACAAGCTGCAAGTTGTCGCTCCATATTGGCTTTGATTTTATGCATAGGCACATGTCCGGGTCCTTCAATTATAACCTGCACATCGTGTTTCCATGCCACTTCAGTCAACTCACCAAGCACATCGAGTTCAAGGAATTGAGCAGCATCATTAGCATCATGAATACTGCCGGGACGCATTCCGTCGCCAAGCGATATTGCCACATCATACTTATTGAGAATCTCACAAATTTCATCAAAATGCGTGTAAAGGAAACTTTCCTCATTGTGAAGGACACACCATTGCACCATAATACTTCCACCACGCGACACAATTCCCGTCAATCGTGAATTAACAAGTTCGGCATGACGCTTAAGCACACCGGCATGAATGGTAAAATAATCCACTCCCTGTTCGCACTGCTCAATAAGAGTGTCACGATATATTTCCCACGTCAGTTTTCTTACGTTTCCTTTAACTTTCTCAAGTGCCTGATAGATAGGTACTGTGCCCATAGGAACAGGACAATTCCTTATAATCCACTCACGAGTTTCATGGATATTGTCGCCGGTAGAGAGGTCCATTAATGTATCGCCTCCCCAATAACAACTCCATACAGCCTTATTCACTTCTTCTTCAATTGATGATGAAAGTGCAGAATTACCTATATTCGTATTAAGCTTAACCAAGAAATTTCTTCCGATAATCATTGGTTCGGCCTCAGGGTGATTGATATTTGCAGGTATTATAGCTCTGCCGGCAGCTATCTCACTTCGCACAAATTCGGGTGTAATATGCGACGCAATTCCAAGTTCTTTATTATTCATATTCTCTCGAATTGCCACATATTCCATCTCAGCGGTCACTATGCCTGCTTTAGCATATGCCATTTGGGTGATATTTTTCCCTTTCTTAGCTTTATAAGGCTTGATTTGGTGAGGAAACCGAATTGCATCAAGACTTTTATCATTAAGTCGTTGCCGCCCATATTCCGAAGTAATATTATCAAGTTGTTCCACATCGCCACGGTCGAGAATCCACTGCTCACGCACGCGTGGGACACCTTTGTTGATGTCGACTTTCACATCTTTATCAGTAAAGACACCACTTGTGTCATAAACATATATCGGTGAATTCTCTGTGAGAATCTTGTTATTATCTTTATCGAATGTAACTGTGGGAGTGAGATTTATCTTTCTCATACCAACTTTGATAGGGTACATACTACCACTTATATAAATCTTTTCCGACCCGGGATAAGATTCCACATCTATATAATTAATTTCCATAAATTATGTTTTAAAGGTTAATCTAAGAAAGAAGTTAGCGGACTGCTTGCTACTGCAAAATTCGATTGAATGCCAAGACCTGCAAGACGCGCCATTCTGCCGGCTTCTACGGCAAGTTTAAAAGCCTTAGCCATTTCTACCGGATTTGGTGAAATAGCAATAGCAGTGTTCACAAGCACGGCGTCAGCTCCCATCTCCATAGCCTCGGCAGCATGCGAGGGTGCACCAAGCCCGGCATCTATCACCACAGGTACATTGCTTTCCGCAATAATAATTTCAAGCAAATCTTTAGTTTTAAGTCCTTTATTAGTGCCTATAGGTGCTCCCAGCGGCATCACGGCAGCGGTTCCGACATCTTCAAGGCGCTTACAAAGAACAGGGTCGGCTTGTATATAAGGTAGTACCGTAAAGCCGAGCTTTGCAAGTTCTTCTGTGGCCTTAAGCGTTTCTACAGGGTCGGGGAGAAGATATTTCGGATTAGGGTGAATCTCTAATTTGATAAAATCCGTTTTAAAACACTCGCGTGCAAGCTTTGCAGCAAAAACAGCCTCTTCGGCATTTCTCACGCCCGAAGTATTTGGCAAAAATTGCACAGCATCGCGATTTATATGCTGAAGCATATCATCTTCAGCTTCATTATCCATATTGATGCGCTTCATAGCCACCGTTATCATTTCCGATTCCGATGCAATTATTGCATCAAGCATAAGTTGATTAGATGAGAATTTGCCTGTTCCGACAAATAATCGGGATTTAAACTCTCTGTTTCCGATAATTAATTTATCCATTGTATTATCTTTGAATTATTTTGTTTCCAATCTTTGTGCAGATATAGCTTTCAATTTATCAATCATAGCGCATGTTGCTTCTACCATATTGTCAGCCTTTACCAATGCTCCTGACACTGCAATACCGTGCACGCCTGCCGACATTATTGCATCGATGTCGTCGTATTCTATTCCGCCAATTGCTACAACCGGAATAAATATACCATTCTCGACACAACGTTGCATGATATTCTTATATTTGTCAATACCAAGAATAGGACTTAGATTCTTTTTTGTCGTAGTAAATCGATACGGACCAAGTCCTATATAGTCAATATCAACACATGAATAACATTCAATATCTTCGTAGCTATTAGCGGTTACACCTATAATAGGCTTACCTCCGAGTATATTCCGTGCCTCAATAGGATTCATATCGTTTTTACCAAGATGCACACCATCGAGTTCAAGCTCCTTGGCTATATCTACATAGTCATCAATAACTAAAATACATTCTCTTTCACCACATATTGGCTTTAATTCTTTTGCTACCGACACTACATCAGCCTTTGTCGCATCTTTCATTCGCAGTTGAACCCATCGGCAACCGCCATCGATTACGGCTCTAACTTGATTCACTATTTCTCTTGAATCGACAGCATTAGTGATAAATTGCAACATAAATATTTATCTCTTGTATTTATTTATAAATTCCAACTTCTTATTCAATTCATTCTTATCAACATCGCAGAAAAGATAGCCAAGGAAAGCCGCTCCCGCAAAGCCCGTTTCAGCTAATAATGGCAGGTATTCAGCTTTAATTCCACCCAAAGCGATTACATTGCTATAACTCCTCGTACGGAATATTTGCGATATCTCTTCCAACTCAAAATTACTCTTATATCCATTTTTCGATATGCTATCAAACACCGGACTAAGAAACACATATTCATATTCGCAACTCGTGCTCAGTTCTCCTACCGAATGGCATGATTTACTCAACGACAGTTCATTGCAGCTATCATTTTGCTCGAAATACTTATTTCGGCTATTGAGATGAACTCCTGCCACATTAAACTCATCAACCAATTCAAAACATGAATGTAGCTTAAGTCTACTATGAAACAGCTGAGGAATATTTAAAATAAATTTACGCATAGCATTAACATCAAATGATGGTTTCCTTATGTGTACATAATCAAATCCGCTGTCAAGAATCATTTCAATATATTCCGATTCATGACTCAACGTTATTTCAGGTGTAATAGCTATTAATTTCATCTATATAACTATCCTCCATAGAATGCTTTTATTATAGTTATCTTGTCGCCTTCTGTCAATGAGCGATTCCATTGCGACATAGGTAGCACATCATTGTTCAAAGCAACAGCAATTCCGCTCTTGGGCAATCCGTCGACTAAATCGAGTGCATCGCGAACCGATGCAAATTCTTTCACCTTATATTCTTTGTCATTAATCGTAATCAAAATCATATTTCTTTTATCTTTAATTTTTGTGGTTCAAAAAAATGATTTACAGGTCCGTGACCTTTACCCGAATATATATCAGCACCATATCTAAGTGCCATGTTAAGATATTTCTTAGCTTGCGATACAGCCGAAGTCATTGAGTATCCTTGAGCTAAATAGGCGGCAATAGCCGAAGAAAGCGTGCACCCTGTGCCATGGCTATTAATTGTCGCAACCCTTTGCATTGAGAATTTCTCCGGTGCTTGATTTTTACTGAAAAAGAGATAATCAGTCATAATATCATCATCAAAATGTCCACCTTTAATCAACACCGCTTTGGCACCTAAGTCAAGAATCCGGCGCCCACAGTAGAGGACATCATCGGTCGACACAATTTTCTTACCTGATATATATTCAGCTTCATACTTATTAGGGGTAACTAA
Source organism: uncultured Prevotellaceae bacterium (assembly GCA_945921235.1). Classification (GTDB taxonomy): domain Bacteria; phylum Bacteroidota; class Bacteroidia; order Bacteroidales; family Muribaculaceae; genus CALZFJ01. Next base: position 8,917 of record CAMEKH010000023.1, read on the forward strand.
ATCGGCAATAGGGAACAACTTCCTTACCATTGCTTCAATTGCATTGTTTTCAAGTAATTGACTCCCCGAAGTAGATATCATCACAGGGTCAAGTACAATATTATTCGCTTTGTAAGAGCTAAGGCTGCAAGAAACCTCTTCAATAATATCGCTATTAAATAGCATACCGATTTTCAATGAATCGGGGCGCATATCATCAAATACGGCTTCAATCTGTTTTCGTACTACCGATGGCGATACTGCCATAATATCATATACACCTAATGTATTTTGAGCTGTTATTGCAGTTACAGCACTCATGCCATAAACGCCTAATGCCGAAAACGTTTTTAAATCAGCTTGAATACCTGCGCCGCCACAGCTATCCGACCCTGCTATAGACAATGATATATAATAAGTTCTTCTCATATTCAATAATATATGGGAAGAGCCGAAAAAAATGCGGAAATTTAATTACGATATGAACAATCCCTACGCCGGCATTATCCGGTTCAGGTTCATAGGGTATAATCTCAGCCATTCGGCACCCCTTTGTCATTGCAAATATAGAAATTTAATGATTAATCGGCAACAACATTATACTTTATTAACCGATTGCATCGGTATTAAGCACCCCACAATTGGGCAAAATTAGCTGTAAATAATTTCACAGAAATAGCCAAAAGAATAATACCGAAGAATTTACGTATAATATAAATACCACCTCGTCCGAGAATACGCTCTATGACATTTGTCATTTTAATGACAAAATACACCCATACCATATTGAGAATAAGAGCAATTACTATGTTCACATCAGCATACTCGGCTTTAAGGGAAATTAGGGTGGTAAATACACCTGCTCCGGCAAGCAATGGGAACACGAGAGGAACCAATGTAGCCGACTTTATAGGTCCTTGGTTCTTGAAAATTTCCACATCGAGAATCATCTCAAGTGCAAAGAAAAATATAATAAGTGAACCTGCAGCAGCAAATGAAGCTATATCAACACCGAACAATTTCAGCATCAAATCGCCGGTGTAGAAAAATCCCAACATAAGGGCAAAAGATAACAAAGTCGCTTTCAAAGCATCAACTTTTCTGCCATTTTCCTTCAAAGTAATAATTATAGGTATAGAGCCTATAATGTCAATTACTGCAAACAGCACTATAAATGCGCTTGCACAAGCCTGTAAATCAAATTTTTCAAACATAATATTGCATTGTTTGGCGCCTTCAGCATAAGTTCTACACTGCCTTTCAGCGCTATTTTCATGCAAATATAGTGATTAATAATTAATTTTTATAATGTTTTTCATCGATAAATGGAGCTGTTACATTCGCTCAAAATATCATAATGATTTATTTTAGCGTCATTAGGCTATTAATAGTTGTAGATATGCATTAATTTGCTTAACTTTGCATGGTTTTCACGATAGAATCTTGAAAAACCAAAAAATTTATCAAATTTACACTCTATCGTATGCGACAAACAAAAAAAGCCATCCTCACGTTAGAAGACGGCACAATATTTGAAGGTCAATCATTCGGTTTCGAGAAACCATGTGCCGGGGAAGTGGTGTTCAGCACTGCAATGACCGGTTACCCCGAAAGCCTAACCGACCCGTCTTATTCCGGACAAATTTTAGTAACCACTTACCCAATTATTGGCAATTATGGTGTTCCACCAAGAAATGGCGACGCAAATATGTGCGCACATTTTGAAAGTGAGAAAATCCATTGCGAAGCAATTCTGTGCCAAGATTATTCATGGGAATATAGTCATTGGCTAGCCGACAGGAGTTTAAGCGAATGGCTTAAAGAGGAGAAAGTGGTGGGAGTGTGTGGCATTGATACCCGGGCACTAACTAAACGCCTAAGAGAAAGCGGCTCGATGTTGGGCAAAATTGTCATTGAAGGATGTGATAACATCGATTTTAAGGACCCTAACAAAGAAAATCTTGTTGCAAAAACAAGTTGCAAAGAAATCATTGAGTATGGCGAAGGCTCCAAAACCGTTGTTCTCGTTGATTGTGGTGTGAAATTCAATATTATTCGATGCCTTGTAGAGCGTGGCGTAAAAGTAGTTAGAGTGCCATGGAATTACGATTTCAACACTTTGCAATACGACGGATTATTTATTTCAAATGGTCCGGGAAATCCTGATTTTGCAGAGGAAACCGTTATAAACTTAAGAAAAGCAATTGAAGGCAATAAGCCGATTTGCGGAATTTGCATGGGAAACCAACTATTATCGAAAGCTGCCGGAGCAAAAATATATAAATTGAAATATGGACATCGCAGTCACAATCAGCCCGTAAGAGAGGTTGGAAGTAACAGGTGTTTCATTACATCGCAGAACCACGGTTTTGCTGTCGATAATAAAACGTTAGGAGCTGACTGGGAGCCGTTATTCATTAATATGAATGATGACACAAATGAGGGTATTCGTCATAAGACAAAGCCATTCTTCTCAGCTCAATTTCACCCTGAGGCTTGTAGCGGACCTACTGACACTGAGTTTATTTTTGATAAATTTATTGAGTTACTTTAATTGGTGCAAAATGACATTATGAAAAAAGAAAATATAAAAAAAGTATTACTTCTTGGTTCAGGGGCTTTGAAGATAGGCGAAGCAGGTGAATTCGACTACTCAGGTTCTCAGGCTCTTAAAGCACTAAAGGAGGAATCAATCGAAACGATTCTAATAAACCCTAATATAGCTACCGTGCAAACCTCCGACGGAATAGCCGATAAAATCTATTTCCTGCCGGTAACTCCATATTTTGTGGAAAAGGTTATTGCCAAAGAGCGTCCTCAGGGTATTTTGCTGGCGTTCGGAGGTCAAACTGCACTCAATTGCGGTGTTGAATTGCATAAGCAAGGTATTCTCGAGAAATACTCAGTAGAAGTTCTCGGCACTCCGGTTCAAGCAATTATGGACACAGAGGACCGCGAACTTTTCGTAAATAAGTTAGATGAAATTGATGTTAAAACTATAAAGAGTGAGGCTGTCAGTAGTGTTGCCGATGCTGTGAATGCGGCTAATGCTCTGGGCTATCCGGTAATTGTGCGTGCGGCTTACGCACTCGGAGGTCTTGGTAGCGGTTTTTGCGACACTGAAGCTGAATTAACTACACTCGTAGAGAAAGCTCTTTCATTCTCTCCGCAAGTTCTCATTGAGAAATCGCTGAAGGGGTGGAAAGAGGTTGAATATGAGGTGGTAAGAGACTGTTACGACAATTGCATCACTGTGTGCAACATGGAGAACTTCGACCCACTGGGCATTCACACCGGTGAAAGTATTGTTGTAGCGCCATCGCAGACTCTTTCCAACGATGATTATCATTTACTCCGTGAATTAGCCATAAAGATAATTCGCCACATTGGTATTGTAGGAGAATGTAATGTACAATATGCCTACGACCCAAAATCCATGGACTATCGCGTGATTGAAGTAAATGCGCGTCTTAGTCGCAGCTCAGCTCTGGCATCGAAAGCTACGGGATATCCCTTGGCCTTTGTTGCCGCTAAATTGGGATTGGGTTATGGTTTATTCGATTTGAAAAATTCAGTAACGAAGGTTACATCAGCATTTTTTGAGCCTGCGCTCGATTATATCGTGTGCAAGATTCCACGTTGGGACCTTGGCAAATTTCACGGTGTGAACCGAGAAATCGGTTCATCGATGAAATCGGTGGGTGAAGTTATGGCTATAGGGCGCACTTTCGAGGAAGTAATACAGAAAGGATTGCGCATGATAGGGCAGGGAATGCACGGTTTTATAGAGAATAAGCCACTTAACGTTGCCGACATCGACAAAGCACTCAAAGAGCCTACCGACAAGCGTATTTTCGTGATAGAAAATGCCTTTAGAGCAGGGTATTCAGTGGATAAGATACACGACCTGACAAAAATAGACAAGTGGTTCTTGCAGAAATTAAAAAACATTGCTGACACTGCTATTGAACTTGAGCAGATTAATGACCTTGCTAAAGTTCCTGTTGCATTGCTTCGTCAAGCAAAATCACAAGGGTTCTCCGATTTTCAAATTGCAAGAGCAGTTTTAAAATCGGATATGAACGATGCTGCCAATGCAAATCTTCTTGTGCGAAACTTGCGTAAAGGATATGGTATCTTGCCTGTCGTAAAACAGATTGACACTCTTGCCGCTGAATATCCGGCACAAACCAATTATCTATATCTAACTTACAACGGAACGGAGAATGATGTGACATATCTGCACGACCATCGCTCTATTGTGGTCCTTGGTTCGGGAGCATACCGAATAGGTAGTTCCGTGGAATTTGATTGGTGTAGCGTCAATGCGCTTCTCACAGTGAAGAAAGAGGGATGGCGCTCGGTAATGATAAATTACAACCCTGAAACCGTGTCGACCGACTATGACATGTGCGACCGCTTATATTTCGATGAGTTGACTTTTGAGCGTGTAATGGATATCATAGAATTGGAGCAACCTCATGGTGTAATTCTATCGACAGGTGGACAGATACCAAACAATCTTGCTACACGATTAGATGCTCAGAATGTTAATATTCTCGGAACAAGTGCAAAATGCATTGACAATGCCGAAGACCGACATAAATTCTCATCGATGCTCGACTCTTTGGGCATCGACCAACCTCGTTGGCGCGAACTAACCTCACTGAAAGACATTAACGATTTTGTCGATGAAGTGGGTTATCCGGTTCTTGTTCGTCCATCGTATGTACTGTCGGGAGCTGCTATGAACGTATGTTCAAATGATGAAGAGCTTGAAAAGTTCCTCAAACTGGCGGCAAACGTTTCAAAGCAACACCCTGTAGTTGTTAGTTCGTTTATTCAAAATGCCAAAGAAATTGAGTGGGACGCAGTAGCGCAAAATGGTGAAATTAAACTTTATGCCATTTCCGAACACATAGAATTTGCAGGAGTACACTCAGGTGATGCTACTATTCAATTCCCTCCTCAAAAATTATATGTTGAAACTATTCGTAGAATCAAGAAGATTAGCGGTCAGATAGCTAAAGCCCTGAATATATCAGGACCTTTCAACATTCAATATTTGGCGAAGAACAACGATATAAAAGTAATTGAATGCAATTTGCGCGCATCACGCAGTTTCCCATTCGTATCGAAAGTTCTGAAAATCAACTTTATCGACTTGGCTACTAAGGTTATGCTCGGTATTCCTGTTGAAAAGCCCAATAAGAATGCTTTCGACTTGGATTATGTGGGAATAAAGGCTTCACAATTCTCATTCTCGCGATTGCAAGGTGCCGACCCGGTTCTCGGAGTGGATATGTCTTCGACCGGAGAAGTAGGGTGTCTTGGGGAGAACACATCTGAAGCCCTTTTGAAATCAATGCTTTCAGTGGGCTACAAAATACCTGAAAAGAATATTTTGCTTAGCACGGGCGATGCCAAACAAAAAGCCTCAATGCTTGATGCAGCTCGAAAACTCTACGAAAAAGGCTATTCGCTATATGCCACAGGTGGCACTCACGCTTATTTGAATGACAATGGTGTTCCGGCTATAAGAGTGTACTGGCCAAGTGAAAGCGACAAGCAGCCGCAGGCTCTCGACATGCTTCACAGAAAGCAAATTGACATGGTGGTAAATATTCCCAAAAATCTATCTTCGGCTGAATTGACCAATGGCTACAAGATTCGTCGTGCAGCTATCGATTTGAATATACCGCTGATTACTAATGCACGCTTGGCTTCGGCATTTATCGATGCTTTCTGCGATATGACTCTTGATGAAATCGAAATCAAATCATGGGGTGAATATTAAGCCTTTTAGTGACTTATAATTTCGATAAATAAACATATAGGATGTGTCATCTACAAGGCACATCTTTTTAATACTTAACGTAACCATATAGATGAGAGAGAATATATTCCGATTCAAGCAATTTTCAGTAAGAAACGAGAGAAGTGCCATGAAAGTAGGCACCGACGGCGTGCTACTTGGTGCTTTGTGTAGCGTAGAATCAGTTAACTCTGTGCTCGACGTAGGTTGTGGCACAGGACTGATAGCTTTGATGATTGCTCAACGCACAAGAAATGCAATAATCGACTCTGTGGAAATAGACGCCGATGCATACAATGAAGCATTATTGAATTATGCCGAATCGCCATGGAACAATCGTTTATTCTGCTTTTTAACCGATTTTAGAGAATTTACCGAGAAATGCCATAAGAAATACGACCTCATTGTTTCAAATCCACCATTTTACACTGAAGACGTTACTCCGCCCGACTCACAGAGATTATTGGCTCGACATTGCTCCGCTCTTTCCTTTAAAGAGCTGATTGAGTCATCAATTCCACGTTTATCCAATAATGGTAAATTATGGTTCATCAGCCCCACAAATCGTGAGAACGAAATAGCCAACATTATTGCAGCCAACAAGATTTATATTTCAAATAAGACAATTATATTTCCAAAGACCGGAGTTGCGGCAAAACGCATTGTCTGGGCGTTGACTAAAAATCCGGTAAGCAATATTCTCATAAATAATCTTACCATTGAAAATAGCATTCATCACGACTACACCGATGAATACATAGCTCTAACGCGCGATTTCTATCTTAAAATGTAAAAACCCTGCCACGAGCATATCGTAACAGGGTTAATATCTAATTATTATTGCAAATATTGCAATTAAGCTGCATTATCTCACAGCCGGAATTCTTCAAAATCAATTATTAAAAATTAAAGCTCAAGCCAAGTCCAATATTTAATTTTGCCGCATTGACAGGGATAAATTGTTTTCCGAATTTGGCAAGCAGATAATCTCCTCCAATAAAGAAGTTCATTGCTTTAGGATGGAAGTTTATCACCGCACCCACAGAACTGCGAACATTCGATACCGAGCCATTGATTGCGGCATTGAACCAGCGTGATGGGCGGAAATTTGCGGTAAGCATAGCTTCACTCCACACCTTGGGGGCTCCAAAACGCATCGAAGCAAGAAGACCGAAAGAAATTCTATTGTTGAGCAATGCATATTCGCCGGCAGCCCGCACCGTAGTATATAGTGATGTGGTCTTTTCCTTCTTACCATCGTCATGATATTTCACAAGTCCTTTAAGGTTGTCTAACACTTCATCGGCAGCATCATCAAAGCTATTTGAGCCATCGGGGTTATCATCTTCGGCAATATTATCAAATCCGGTGAATTCAAATATTGAATTCTTGTTAGTTGCAGTTGAACAATCATTCCACGAAATAAAACCGATATCAGTAACTGCGAGCGAAACAGTGGTTTCAGGATTAATTTTATAAACAGCTCCAAGGTCTAAGGCACCGCCATAACCGGCTACACCGAAATTATCAAAGTCAACCTTTGTAATCTCTCCGGTATTGTCGGTAACAAAATTCAAGCCCTTGCTCCCCACTAATGAACTTTTCTGTGATATCATCCATCGGTCGCCCGACATTGTTATTTTCACATCGTCGGCATGAGCTTCGGCATAAGCACCACCAACGAGGATTTTCAATTTGGCACCTACGCTCAACTTGTCATTGATTTTTCTTGCATGACCTAATGCCAATTCCACATAGTTCATAGTTTTTGCCGCCACATCGGAAAAATCATATTCAGTAACACCCGACATATTCTGACCCTCTTTCAAGAATGAGAAGAGCGTCTTTGGCAAATAGGCACCTGTGCGGCTTCTCACAGATAATCCTATAGTGTTCGTTCCGTTCCATGCATTGAACCCCACAGTGATTATATTCAAATCGACATTAGCCTCAATAATATTATTTTTCTTAAACTTCGATAATGCATCTTCATTTGAGATACTCTCGTGCATAAATGTCACCATTTCATTTCCTCTCGGAGTCATAAAAGTTCCAAGACCGATATTAGAATTGGCACTTATCGATAAATTACCCAAAGCCGGGAAAGTGACAAACCCACGTTCACTGGTAAAAGCGGGGTTCAGCGTATTACGCTGATTATTCCCCTCAAGGAAATACAAAGAGTGCAATGTTTGAGCACTCGCTATTGGTGCGATAGCCATTACGACCGTCACTAATATATATTTCTTTAATAGATTCATAACTCAAAAAATTATAAGGTTAACTTAATTCCATTAGGTATCACAACATTAATATTCTTCACCACAATGTATTGGTCGGAACGTAATGACATATTGCTATTAGCATTATCGGCATTTACCGTATACTCAATACGGTCCAGTCGTTTTAAATAGCCGTCCTTCACCTGCGTGAGCTTGATTGTCACAGGCGACTCCTTAACCTCATTGTTTTCAGCACCTTTTATAATAAAATCTTTAAGGTCAACCTTAATTCCATCGCTTATATCATTACCGCTTCTATCGAATAATTTCACGCTGGCTTGCAGATTGGCAGGAATGGTAGTTTCAGCCGTAGCTTTCACATAAATTTCCTTTGTATCTACCACATCTAACACGTCAAAGAGGTCATCGGCAAGTCCGTCGATATCATCGATATACTCAATTTTCATTTTTGAGAATGAGAATGGAATTGCCACATCATAAGTAGCTTTAATAGTGTAATTTTTGCCAAGTTCCACAGTTTGTTCATGAGTTCCGCTCTCCAAGCGAATATCTTCAGGCGAATTGATTTCAAATTTATCGGGAATAAAACGGAATAAAGAGGGAAGATTCGGAACAACGATATTAGCATTAGATTTATTACTAATCAGCAACTTATTCCGGCCCGGCTTAGCGTTAATTCCCACTTCCACATTATCAGATTTCTGCCCGTCGTTTTTCATCGACATAAATCCAAGAGTCAAATTCCATGGAATATTTATAGGATTCTCTAAAGTCAAAGCGAAGTTTACCTCATTAGGTGTGAAAGAAGAGTTACCATTATTCAAGAAATCAGGAATATCATTAATTTCTATTGTTTCATTGATATTGGCATCGGTGTGGAACACTCCCGAAACCTCTTTGATACTTACGTTTTCGTTTTCGTTTGCTTTATATACAAAGCTAAGCGGCACTGAGGTGATTTGAGGTATTCCGCTTATCGATACTTCAATGTCGGCCGAAAGTTGCAACTTTTCATTCAATTTAAGATATTTATTTCCTTGAACTCCGGCTATATATGAATCCTGCTCTGAGTCAGCTATATCCAAATAGCTGAAAGGAATCTCTAAAGTCAGTGATTTTGTGCCCGACGTAAACAATAAATCGTCGCAAGTGAACACATTTCCACCCGAAGTAAGGTTCAATATCTGCGGGAAATTGATTTTAAAATTTTTCAACTTAATGTAATCAATGCCGGTGGGCCAGTTTTGCTCATTTATTTTTACGGTTAAGTAAGTTGTGGCATTTCCAAGCTTGGCTCTGAAAAATTTATCAACCTCTTTAGGTAACTTGGCATTCACATTGTAAGGGTCTGATTCAATCATCAGCTTGTTAAGGGTAAGCACATACGATTTCAATTTGCTTGGAGCACTCAATGTGTTGGGAATTTGAATATTGTAATTCCCGATGGTAGGTGTAATGTTTACTGAAACCGTTGTCAAATCAACCGATGATGAAGTAGTTCCACTCGTAATAACTTCATACACTGAATTATCTCCGGGCCCGGGCTTTATCGTTTCAGACTTCTTGATAATTCTACTAAGTTCCACTCTCGTTGTTTTCCCGACGGGGACACTGAAATAATTGCCCACTTTCATATCGGTATTGATATCCTTCGACAAATCATACTCCTTATCGCAGGAAATCAATAATCCGGACATCGCTAAAGCGACACCGAACGACAAATAATCTAATTTTTTCATCTATTAATGTTATTAATCATTATATAATAGCTTAATAATGCAAAGATAATGATATTAATGCAATTTAACAAATTTATATTCCCTATTTAATTAATTGTCTGCCTTATTTTTAATAATTAAGCCAATTGAATCATTGATTTCGCATAATGCATCATAACATTCTAATTCACACATTAATATAATAAATCATTAGTGTCCCTTTTTTAACGGGACACTAATGATCACGCATAATGACTTTTTCTTTTTTCTAAATTTCTTCAAATGACAAATTATTGTTACCTTTGTATTGTAATGTAGTTAATGGTTGCGCTTATAAAGTCCTTGGAAAGGATTTATGTATAAAAGAGGTAGATGTTTACTCTGTTCTTGCCTGGATTATCAGCATCACTGATATGAAATAACAGAAAAAATATACAATGGCTAAGCGGACGGACAGGCAGGGCAATAGTACAGATTCCCAATCTCCCTCTTCATAATATATTGCGTATAAGATTTATCAACCGTCTGGTCTGGGAATCTACAGAGATTGAACTATTCAAGATGGGAAGAATTTGTCTGTGGCTTGTCGTAATGTCTCTATTCTGTGGTGTTTCCAAGGTTGAAGCACAAGTGCAGAATGTTCGTGAGAAACAAGATTCCGTTTCGGTAATAAAACTATCAGAAAATATTAGACCCGAGAATATTAAAAAAGGTCCTATAAACAATGCTCTGGATGTATTGAGTGGTCAGTCTGCCGGTGTGAACGTCACCACTAATGGGACTGACAGGCTCGCTATGCTGAATAGTATCCGTGTGCGTGGTACCACATCCATTATGGGTGGCAATGACCCGTTAGTAATTATTGACGGAGTGACATCCGACATCGCTACGCTATCTACCATATATCCCGCAGACATCGAGAGTTTCACTATTTTGAAGAATGCTACCGAAACGGCAATGTACGGTTCCCGTGGTGCTTCAGGTGTAATTGAGATTAAGACCAAGAAAGGAACGGGGCGAGGTTTCGAAATATCATATGATGGCAACTACGGATTCGAGTCAATGTATAAACATCTGCAAATGCTCAACGGCCCGGAGTATATAGCTACAGCAGAGGCACTTGGATTAGATTACAATAATGGTGGCTACAACACCAATTTTCACGATGTAATTACTCGTACGGGCTTGATACATCAGCATCACTTGGCTTTTAGCGGTGGTTCGGAAAACTCAAACTATCGAGCATCGTTCGGTTTTATGGATCATAATACAATTGTCAAAGTTAACGATTACCGAAATTTAGTGGTAAAACTTGATGCTACACAAAAGGCTTTCAATGGTCGCTTAGTTGGCGATTTTGGTGTATATGGCTACTCGTCAAAGATACACGACATTTTCGATACACGAATGCTGTTTTACTCGGCAGCTGCACAGAATCCTACATATCCAGCAGGAACTGATGTTAATGGCAACTGGGTGAAGAACTCGGCTGCATCACACATCAACCACCCCGGAGCACTCCTCTATGAGAAAAATGACTCCGAAGAACGGAATTTCAATACACATTTGGGGCTGAAATTTAATATCCTTGACAATTTGATATTGTCGGCTTTCGGCTCTTATTCATATTCATCTACGGGAAATGCTCAATTTTGTCCTACATGGGTGTGGGCGCAAGGCAATGTTTATCGTGGAGAGTTCAAGGGTGAAGACTACTTTACAAATGTGTCCCTCTCATATAACAATGCTTGGGGAGACTCACACCTTGATGCTGTTGTTGGCGCAGAATATCTTAAACAGGTAAGGACTGGTTTATGGGTGCAGGCAAAAGGAATAACAACAAATGATTTCTCCTATAATAACATCGGAGCAACATCATCGCGTCCTTTCGGTGGTACGAGCAGTAGCTATGAAGACCCGTCACTTGCTTCAATAATGGGTAGTGTCACATATAGTTACAAGGATAGATATTCTATTGCGGCAGCACTCCGTGGAGATGGCTCTTCAATGGTAAGCGATAACAATACTTTCGGATTCTTCCCGTCAGTATCACTGAGTTGGGATGTAAAAAAGGAAGGCTTCCTCTCTGATACTGACTTTATAACAATGTTGAAACTAAGAACTGGATATGGTCGGTCAGGAAATCTTGGAGGTATAACATCCTATACAACACTTAATACCGTAAAGGAGAATGGTATCGTATCCATCAACGGTGCACCTACCGTAACAATGGGAAGTATACGCAACACGAATCCGGACCTTAAGTGGGAGACTCGTTCAACATTTAATATCGGTTTTGACTTAAGTCTATGGGATAATCGGTTGATGCTTACCTCGGAATTATATTACTCAAAGACAACGGATATGCTCTATGAGTATGATGTTCCCGTTCCGACCTTTGCGTTCGATAAGCTGATGGCAAATATCGGCTCGATGTCTAACCAGGGTGTCGAACTAGGAATCTCGGTAGTTCCCATTCAACGAAAGGATATGGAGATGAATATCAACTTCAATATGTCCTACCAGAAGAATAAGTTACTTTCGCTTAGTGGAGAGTATAATGGTATGCATATGACAGCTTCAGATATTACTCCGATTGGCTCGCTTTATGGCGCAGGTCAGAACGGTGGTGATAATAATGTGGTATATCAGATTGTTGGTCAGCCGTTAGGAGTCTTTTATCTTCCTCACTGCAAAGGGCTTAAAGAAAATGAACTTGGTGGCTACAGTTACGATATTGAAGATTTGAATGATGATGGCAAGATTGATTTTAGCGATGGCGGAGACAGGTATATAGCAGGTCAGGCAACCCCCAAGGTAACTATTGGATCAAACATCAGTTTCCGTTACAAGTCCTTTGATATTGCCATGCAGATAAATGGAGCTTTCGGTCATAAGATATTCAATGGCACGGGCTTGGCTTATACCAATATGTCTATATTCCCTGACTACAATGTATTGAAGGGTGCTCCTGAAAAAAATATTATTGATCAGAATGTTTCAGACTATTGGTTGGAAAAAGGTGACTATGTAAATATTGAACATATTACCATAGGCTACAATATTCCAATGAAATCCAAGGCTGTGAAGTCATTGCGTCTTTCGGCAGGCATTAGCAACCTTGCAACAATCACAGGCTATAGCGGTCTTACTCCAATGATAAACAGTTATGTAGTAAGCAACACTTTGGGCATTGACGACAAACGCACCTATCCTTTATATCGTACCTATTCGTTAGGTCTTAGTATTCAATTCTAACCGCTTACAGTTATGAAAAGATATATAAACATATTGATGGTTGCTTTGGCAACGATGATGACCTCTTGTCTTACTGAAGACCCTAGAGATCAACTTTATGAAGAAGACATTTACAACAATGCCAACAACATATATATTAATGCAGTGGCTGTGCTCTACAATTACATTGGTGGCAGTGCAGACAGTGAGGGTTTACAGGGTACCTGTCGTGGTATATATGACTATAACACACTTACTACAGACGAAGCCATGATACCTATTCGTGGTGGCGACTGGTACGATGGAGGTTTGTGGACGAATATGTATCAGCATAAGTGGAGTCCTAATGATTTACCGCTCTATAACACTTGGAAATACCTCTACAAGGTTGTTGTGTTATCGAACAAATCTCTGCATATCATCGATAAGTACAGCCACTGCCTAACCGAGGAGCAGAGGGTGACCTACGAGGCGGAGGTGCGAGCCGTAAGAGCGTTATTCTACTACTACATTATGGATATGTATGGCAGAGTGCCCATCGTAACATCCTATGAACAACCGCAGGATGAAGTTGTGCAGAGCGAGCGTAGCGAGGTTTTCCGTTTTATCGTGAATGAGTTGCAGGAGGTTGCCGAGTTGTTGCCAAATGAGCGGAGCAATAAGATGGGTAACTACTATGGTCGTGTAACTCGGCCTGTTGCTCATTTCCTCTTGGCAAAATTGGCTCTTAACGCCGAGATATATTGCGATGATAATTGGACTGATGGCGTTCCACGGGACGGCAAAGAGATATTTTTCACCGTCGATGGCGAGCGGCTTAATGCTTGGCAGACCTGCATCAAATATTGCGATAAACTTGCTGAGGTGGGTTATGTATTGGAGAGCGATTATGGCTATAACTTCGCTGTTCACAACGAAAACTCCAACGAAAATATCTTCACTATACCATTGGATAAGAACCTCTATGCAGCACAGTTCTGGTATTTGTTCCGTTCACGACACTACAACCACGGCGGAGCCTTGGGTGGATCTTCGGAGAATG
>CAMEKH010000024.1 GCA_945921235.1 uncultured Prevotellaceae bacterium
CTACATAGTTCCCGTCGGGGACATTGCTAAATGTTGCGCCACCGTTTATTGCTACAAGCGCATAGCTCTCTTTCCATGCTCGCTTAAAGGCATATCCGCCCGATGCCGTGCACCCATCGAAAGTATATTGCCCCTTGCGCAATGCAGGCACGGCGGCACGAATCTTGTTCAAGCGTATGATGTGCTGCGCAAGGTCAGCACTAAGTGTCGTCGACACATTGCCCGATGCCGTATATTCACCGAAATCGGTAGCCGTGACATCGCCTTCTATATAATTACCAAAGTATGCCCTTCCCGATTGCTTCACAGGCATATCAGTGCCTCCGGCATCAATCTTACAGCCTTTCTTAAACTCAACTTCCGAGCCGTAGTAAATACATGGAATACCTCTGAATGTAAACATAAGCGACAGATTCTCAGCCCACTGCTGCGTGCCCCCATTAAATCGGGTGCCATCGTTGGGTCCCGGGCAATAATCATGCGAATCCACATATACCACATTAAACGATGCATCGTTGTAGAGCTTGTCGCCGCTCTTTGCTATATTCACCGCTGCCGCTGCATTATTGAAATTATAGTGCATAGGGAAATCGATGATATTAAATCCCGATGCCTCGCTATAATCGGGCTCATGCCACGCGCCATTTTTCATCAGCACATTGTCGCTGCTGTGATTGAATTCCGTTTCCTCCTCACACAGAATCATCGGTCCAACAGGACTATCGTGTCCCTCAGGAAGTGTCTGTGAATCCCAAAACTCAAGACTTCCATCGTAGTTGTCAATAAGGTGTTGAGGCGATTGCCACGTGTAGAAATAGCTCGAGAGGTTAGGCTGACCACGATAGGTCACTTCGCTATATCGGGCACAGCACTCGCCAAAAATATAGAACGGGCAACCATTCAGTCGCTTATCCTGATATTGCTCGCCAAGTGCCAGGAACTGTGGGATAAACTGCTTGTTAAACGTCAATCTCGACATGTGCCCGGTAGTGTCGATGCGGAAACCGTCGACACCCATTTTTATAAACTCTCCATAGCATTTCACAAGATATTCAGCCACTGCATCATTCTCTGTGTTAAGGTCCACACAATCGCCGGCTATCTGACCCCACCAGCGATTGGGATAATCCCAGTTCCACCCGGTTCCATAGTGATGATAATAGTTATGAACATCATACTGCGGATTCTTGAAATACTTAAAACGCTCTTTGTACTGCTGTGGTCCCGACAGTTCATTGTAATTTGCCGGCAAGCGGTCGGGGTTGGGAATTACTGCCGCCGACACCGATGCTTGATTCTCTATTTTCTGACTTCGCACAAAAAGCGGATTGAGTGTCGACTCTCCGAAATTTCCGGTGTGATTAAGCACAATGTCGAGAATGATTTTCATGCCTTTGGCGTGAGCTGCATCAATCACGTCTTGAAACGACACATCTTCAGCCGAACCCCACTCCTTGCGACTCTCAAAGCGCAAATCCACTTTGCTCATATCCATGGCATGATAGCCGTGAAAGTCGGTTCCTGAAGCGTTTTGAACCACCGGCGAAATCCATATTGCCGTGAAGCCAAGTGCCTTTATATAATCGAGTTTATCTATAAGCCCTTTGAAATCGCCGCGCCAATCGGGGTCATTATTGGCAATCTGCACATTCTGGTGGTCCCATCCACACACATTATTCTTCGGGTCGCCATCGTAGAAGCGAGTGGTCATTGCGAAATAAATCGTTTCATCGCGAAAATCAGTGCGTCCGCCCACAAAAGTCTGTGCCACACTTTGCACGACACCACACATAAGCATTACCGCCAATAAGGCTAAATTCTTCATAGCTTTAGCTGTGCTAACCGGAATAAAATTCTTCGTTTTTTGAGCCATAGTTAAATAATGATTATTATTAATGGTAATAAAGATTTAATAACATCGCAAATCTACAACAAATCCCTAAATCAGCCAAATTTACTGCATTAAATCACTCAATTACAATTCACTCCACACTCTAAAAGATGCCAAATCGAAAAGAAACGCCCCGCCACAATTTCTTGCAGCAGGGGCTACATCTTCAAAAAAGGTGTTCAAACTTATAATTCTATGGGATAATCAATCCTTGTTAGGAGTGTCCCAGCGATAGGTTTCAGTGCAGGTGAGCGTGAGCTTTTCAGTGCCACATTTCACAAGAAAATCGCCTTTTTCGAGCACCCACTTGAGGTCGGCACCCACAAATGCAAGGTCCGAAGCCTTCACCGTGAGCTTCACTGTGCGCTTCTCGCCGGGCTTGAGGTCAATCTTTGTAAAGGCACGCAAGCGGCGAATATCGGGCGACACACTTGCCACAAGGTCGCTCACATAGAGTAGCACAGGCTCCTTGCCCTCCACTTTTCCGGTATTGGTAACATCGACGGTGAAAGTAAGATTATCGGTAGCCTTAAATTCCTGCTTATCGACACGCAGATTGCTATAACCGAAAGTAGTGTAACTGAGTCCTGAACCAAATTCCCACTGCACATCTACGCGGGCATCATAGTCGTATGCACCTGCCATAGTAGCAACATTCTCACATGGCTTATAGTCATAGGTCGTGAAAGCATTCACAAATCCCGGATAAGTCATAGGCATCTTTGCGCTGAAATTAGCATCGCCGGCAAGCAGATTGGCAAGAGCATCGGCTCCATAATTGCCGGGGAGCATAATATTAACCACCGCAGTCGCAAGCGGCACAATATCTGAAATCACGCGTGGTCGACCTTCGTTGAGAATCAGCACTACAGGTTTCCCGGTAGTAGCAAGTGCCTTCACAAGATTACGCTGGTTTTCCGACAGCCACATGTCCTTGATGTTTCCCGGCGTTTCACAATAGGAATTCTCGCCCACGCAAGCCACCACCACATCGGCACGGCTTGCTGCCGCCACAGCCTTATCAATATCATCGGCATTATCCTCACGCCAATTAGTGTTTTGCGCATCGGCAGGCAGATATTTCACGCCTTGCTCAAGAGCTACATTCTCAGCGCCGAATTTATTGCATAGAGCCTCATATATTGTATTATAGTCTTGTGCAAATTCATCGGCTCTATGACCTTGCCAAGTGTAGCTCCAGCCGCCATTGAGGCAACGCATGGCATTGGCATTAGGTCCGGCAACGAGAATCTTCACACCTTTTTTCAGTGGAAGCAAATTGCCATCGTTCTTCAGTAGCACCTCACACTCCTCAGCAGCACGAAGTGCAAACTCGCTGTGCTTTTTGCCTCCGAAGTCGGGATAATCTTTCACTTTGGTATAAGGTTCATCGAAGAGATTCAGCCTGTATTTCAAGCGCAATATGCGCCGCACTGCATCATCGATTCGACTTTGCGGCACTGCACCCTCCTGCACAAGTTCCTTGAGCAAAGTGCAGAAATCAGTTTTGTAAGGCTCCATTGCCATGTCGATACCTGCATTTATGGCAATGCAAATAGCATCTTTCTTGTCGGCTGCTATGTGGTCGCGTGTGTATAGATTATTGATATCTGCCCAATCGGTCACCACCATTCCGTCCCAATTAAGTTGCTCCTTAAGCCACACAGTGATATATTCGCGATTAGCATGAAAAGGTATTCCATTATTAATTGCCGAATTTACCATCACGGTCAATGCCCCGGCACGCGCAGCGGCAAGAAAAGGTGCGAAATACTTCTCGCGCATCTCACGCTCGGTCACCGACGATGGTGTGCGGTCGAGTCCGTTCACCGCAGCTCCGTAGGCCATGTAGTGCTTCATACTCACGGCACAATGATATCGGTCGATATTATTTGGGTCTTCACCTTGAAAGCCGCGCACAGCCTGTGCGCCCATCACGGCATTCACCAAAGGGTCCTCGCCATAGCTCTCCCACATTCTCGGCCACGAGGAGCCTCGAGCAAGGTCGAGAGTAGGAGTATATATCCACGGTATACTCGCCGCCTTAGTTTCGTAGGCACAAATCTCGCAGGTGCGAAGCGGGATAGAGCTGTTGAACGATGCAGCTTGGTTGAGCGGCTGAGGGAACATCGTTCCGCCATCGACATAGGACGTGCCATGATTGTTATCGATGCCATAAATAGTGGGTATCCCCATCGTTGCCATCGATTTATCTTGAATAGTCTTTATTAATTTAGCAAATACGACTGGCTTCTGCGCCACACCCATCGGTGTATTCAATATAGAACCGATTTTGTAAGTTTCTATAACTTCATCAAGAGCCTTGCTGAATGTAAATTCTCCACTTCGTCCGGTAGCGTCATAGTCGGTCACCGATTCTATTGTAAGCTCGCACATCTGCCCCACTTTCTCGCCGAGAGTCATCTTTTGCAATTTTGCCTCTACCTTTGCTTCTATTTTCGCATCTCGGGGGATACACGGCGGCACCTGCGCTGAAGCGAGCATAAACGCTGCGCCAAGAATGCCGATAATTGGGTTCACTTTGATTTTCATAAGTGTTATGTAATGGTTATTATTTATGATATTGTTTTGCAAAATTAAATATTAATTTAATATCTCACAAATCAAAGCAATGCAATGCCCGATAATGCGGACAAAAAGATAAAATAGTATAGCTCCACTCTCTTTTATCCCGACAAGAACAAAGAGAAAGCTTGGTCATAATAGGCAATATTCACATTGAATCCTCTGAGGCTTGAATAGGCTCGAAGTGTATTCCCGACTTCTTCCCGCATACGTAGGCGGTAGGAGTCACTGAATCGGCAGTGACCAACATATCAATATATAGCGGCTCATCTTCAATCATAAGGCTACACTTGAAGGTGTCGCCGGCTTTAAGACGCGTACTCTGCGAGGCAACTACACAAAACTCCCGATCGCCATGGTACTCTACATCACGTATGCGCCCCGGTTGCCATGTCAGGCGAATCATATCGCCGGGCTGAAGCTGCTCGTCAACATCGATGCGACGCGCCATAATAGGACTGCTCGGCGACTCGGCAATGTCGCCCACCGTTCCATTTTCGTAGGCATCGAAGTCGGCATAACCAATGTATCGTGCAAGTATGTCGAGCGTGCTTCGCCGTGTACTCACGCTATCGTCTATATAGCCCCATATTCGCTTCAGCGTGGTAGCACTCACCAGAATGTGAAGTCGCAAGAAAATCATCTCTCGCAGCGCTTCGAAATCTTTCGGCGTGGCAAGGCGTCGGTGAATTGCTACTTCTATCTCATTTCTTAGATTTTCTATTGTCTTTGCGGTTTCCATCTTATCCATTTTACGAATAAAAAGAGTAAGTAAATTTTATTAATTTTCCATCATTGCATTACCTTTCGGATAGTATTGAAACACTATTCGATTTTGCATCAGCTCATTAAGCAGTCCCTCATAATCTTCCGACAATCCTGCACTGTGACGGTTCACATATTGTTTGGCGGTCTGCTGCAAATGCTCAAACATAGCGCATACATACATAACCCTTTCTTCGACAGAGGCAGTAGCATCATAGTTAATCAAATCGCGTTGCCAGCACTTCTCGAGGGCGACATAGCCGTTTTCATATTTTTGCCTGAAAGCATCAGCACGAGCATTATCTGTGCTGTCACGGTCTTGCATCGCCTTCAGCCCCGCCTTAGTTCCCGTAATTGCTCTCTGTATGGAATCAATTTTTGCCGAAGAATGAGCTTTCACCGAATCAATGTTTGCCCGAGCAGCCACCACCACCATGTGCAGCGAGTCAATCATCTCTTGCGATGCGGCATCAGCACCACCTTTGTTGCCAAACCACGACACAACAGCCACAACAAGCGACAAAGCTACATAGCACGCCGTGTGCAATATGCTCCTAATGCGCTCCATACGAGTGAATGCAGCTTGCAATTCAGCCACGCTCTGATACCGAGCATTAATCGGCAAGAGGCATTTCCGCGTAATATGGCGATATCTTCGCCAGGGAATAATATTTTGCAGAATTACACCAATGCTAAATATATCGTTGCGCACATCTGCCTCGGCCATAGAAGCCTGTTCAGGCGACATATAGCGGTGTGTGCCTGCCGGTTGCTTGAGTATGGCATCACGGTCGCTGTCGGCAAGTCCGAAGTCAATAATCTTCAGTGTTCCACCATTAGTCGCAACCATAATGTTGGCAGGCTTGAGGTCGCGATGCGCAATGCCGCAAGAGTGAATATAGCTCACTGCTTCAAGAAGCTCTGAAACGATGCGAATGCGGTCAGTTCGCAAAGGATGGGTTTCAGCCCACTCATTGAGCGTCACGCCCTCCACATATTCCATCACTATGCACATTCCAAGCCCTTTCACATCCTCAAGTGACACTGCTTGCACCACCGAATGATGGCTCAACGATCAGCATATCAAATTCCTTACACAGCATGCGACTGTGAACTACACTTCCTTCCACCTCAGGACTAATACCTTTGAGCATCCACCACTTGCCGTAACGCTTGGCTCGTGCAAGTATATTGAACGGCGTAGTTCGCATCACCTCGATATCGGTAAATGTGGCACTCATAACCTCAAATCCCGACTCAATAAATCCCGATGCCGATGTATCATCTCTCCTATCCATGAAGTATTCTTTTTATCACCAAAATTATAAAATTTTGTTGAACAAATTTATTTTTCAAATAAAAAACCATCGATTAAGATTATTTAACTCGGGGGGGGGTAAAATGCTAATTTATGTTTACTTTTGCGCAAGAATGATTAAGGTTATAAAATAAAATTAAGCGCATTGAATAAATGGACTAAAATGGACCATTTACATCACGACCTTTTTACATTCCTTTGCACAAAGAAACAGTTTAAGTCTAACTTAATTAATAATCTTTAAAACAAAAACAAAATGTTAAAGAAATCATTCACCTTAATGCTTAGTGCACTATGCTGCACGGCATTACTTACCGCCTGTGGCGGCAGTTCAAGTTCTGAATCAAATTCAGAATCGACCGAAACCGAAGCCATCGAAGTGACACCGGAGAGTAGCTCAATCAATGGAAAACTTGGAAAAGCATTCGACGTTGTTGACAAAACCTACAAAATCACCGAAGGCGATTACGGGAAAGAAATTTCAGTTACAATAAAGCGTAACGACAGTAAGCCAAAAGTAAATTTCGATGACCTTGTAGACAAATACTCAGCATTCAATTCATCGAAGCCTTTAATTGGAGATTTTATGGTGGAATTCCTTGATGAATCAGGCAACAAGATTACCGATGCAGATCTTTCAGGAGATTCGTTCCACTCAATCATCAGTATGGTTGAAGGAGATGAAACAAGCATTAGTTTCTCTTGCAACGGCAACCCCTCGGGGGCAAAAACATTCCGTATTATTTCCACCGTCAAATCCAACGACAATGCCACCGGCGATACAGAACTCGATGAGGCTGTTGAAACAGCAAAAGAATCGGCCAAAGCTGCCGGAAAAGTGCTCGACGCAGCATCATCAGCAATCGATGCCCTTAATTCCCTATCAAAATAATAACAAAATAAATAATCACTATGGAGAAAGACCATGTAACTCAATTCTTGTCGATTCACGGCAATAAGTTTGCAACTGAGAATCAACCTATGATCAAACGGCGCATTGAGGCACTGCCCGATGAGCGGTTTGATGAGATTTGCAACATTAATTTCAAGAATCCAACCACGACATTGATTTGTGCCTTTTTTGCACTTTTGGCCATCGACCGTTTCTATCTTGGTCAGATAGGAATGGGAATACTGAAAATCCTCACCGGTGGATTCTGTACGGTGGGAGGGATTCTCGACATTATAAGCGCTCAAAAACGCACGCACGCTTTCAACCTACGCCTGCTTGAAATGTCAATTTAGCATAAATCTGTATGGGCAAAATATGGTAACGAAACAATGACGCAGAAAGACCGTTTTGACATTATCTCTACGAGTGTATTCTATTTAATCGCTACGATTTGGCTTCTGCTGAACTTTTGGGGCATTATTTCAGTCACTATTTGCCCTTTAAAGCTATTGTTTCACATTCCCTGCCCGGGGTGCGGAATTACTCGCGCCTCGGGCTTACTTCTTCAAGGGCAAATTATCGATGCCGTTATGATGAATCCCAATGTACTAATAGTGCTTCCCTATATTGCTATCTTTCCTCTACTGCTTTTTATTAGAATAAAATATCACCTCGACTACATCACCAAAATTCTATCGCTACTTAACTTGAAAAAAGTATATATCCCTTTAGCTATAGCCGAAGTGCTAATATGGCTTCACAACATAGCCCATAGAATATAGCCTATTACTTCAAAATATTTTCACAAAAAATAGGAGTTGCAGTGTCTAAAGTGCTGTTTTCACACATCATCTGCGCAACTAATATATAATATATCAAACTCTTTCTTTGGAATATTTAAAGTTTAAGGTTTCAATGTTCAATTTCTAAAGCTTAATGGGAAATATTTTGTGGAATAGAAATTTGTATTTACTTTGTGAAAATTTAAAGTACAACTTTATAATTTCTAAAGTATGAATAAATTTATCGACAGAGCTATTTCAAGCAAAATACTTGCAGCACAGCATTATTTTCCGGTTATTTGCATTACAGGTCCACGCCAATCCGGGAAAACCTCACTATGCAAGAACTTATTTCCGGGCTACAAGTATGTGAATCTCGAGAATTTGGCTATGCGCAGTGCCGCTATCAGCGACCCTATAGGTTTTCTCAATTCTTATGGTTCGCTCGTGATTATCGATGAAGTGCAGAACGTGCCACAACTGCTTTCGATGATTCAAGTGAGAGTTGATGACGACAGCACACTTCGATACATAATCACAGGCAGTAGCAATTTCTCTTTAATGGCATCAATGTCGCAGTCACTTGCAGGTAGAGTAGCCGTATTTACCCTACTTCCGCTGTCGCTGAAAGAATTATCAGAGAAGCAGTTAAGAAAATCTACCAATTCACTAATGCTCCGCGGGCTTTATCCGGGAACAGTGGCAAAAGAAATTCCACACAAAATGTTTTTCAGCAATTACTACGATACCTACGTTAAACGTGATGTGCTCGACTTGCTCAAAGTGAAGAACCTGCTCCAATTCGACAGCTTCATTCGGCTGCTCGCAGCACGAGCCGGTTCGGAATTTAACGCCTCTGCGCTATCGAAAAATGTAGGGGTAAGCTCTGTTACTATCGCAGAATGGTTCTCTATTCTAAACACTTCTTACATTGCATTTGCCGTTCGTCCATTCTATACCAACATCTCCAAGCGACTCACCAAGATGCCAAAGGTGTACTTCTATGATACCGGGCTTCTATGCTTCCTTCTTGGCATTAGCTCTGAAAGTCAACTTGCCAACCACCCCATGCGTGGGGCTATATTTGAGAATTTTGCTATTAGCGAAATTCTAAAGAGCAAATACAATGTCGGCGACGAGCCGATAATAAACTTCTATCGCGAACACTCCGGCAAGGAAGTAGATTTAATGGTTCATACCGACGGAGCAATCCAACTTTATGAAATAAAAGCGGGGCAAACTTACCAAACTGATTACTCTATGAATATGAAATATCTGGCTTCGATACTTCCG
The DNA here is from genome assembly GCA_945921235.1 of uncultured Prevotellaceae bacterium. Classification (GTDB taxonomy): domain Bacteria; phylum Bacteroidota; class Bacteroidia; order Bacteroidales; family Muribaculaceae; genus CALZFJ01. Next base: position 9,528 of record CAMEKH010000024.1, read on the forward strand.
GGAATAGCAGGCTCCACAGTGATATACGATGGAGAATCCATTCCTCCGATAGCTGTGAATATACGTAATATCATTAGTGCCCAATAAGAATTGGACACTAATGATTCTGATGCCTGAATAGGCTCAAAGTATATAAAGAGAATACTTCGCCGTGCACTCTCCCGGTTATCTATTTCGCTTGCTAATAGTCCTCCTGTAGTCGATAGGATTTTGGCGACACTCCCACATGCTTCTTGAAATACTGACCGAAAAACGATTGGGTGGGGAAATTCAGTTCAGCCGCTATCTCCTGAATTGTCATCTCCGAAGAACGTAACATAACTTTCGCCGAAATCACCACATAATCTGTAATCCAGTCGCTCGCCGACTTTCCGCTCACACTTTTAACCACAGTAGTGAGGTGCTTGGCTGTGATGCACAGAATATCGGCATAATGCTGCACTGTGCGGTCTATTCTATAGTCACGCTCCACAAGCTGCGCAAAGCTGTAAAAAATTTCTTCATTGCGCGAGCGTTTCACCACTTTGCCATTCTGCTCGTCATAGATATCTATGAGCTTATAGAGCATTGCCCGAATAACATTCTGAACCATCTGCCGCTTGCTCCGCCCTCGTTCCGTGCGGATTATCTTCCACAGCAACGCATGAAAATCGCATAGGCACTGCGTATCGGCTTCCGATATCTTCACCACCGGACTCATTCTCGCTCCAAACGACACAGGCAACAATGCGTGAATATTGGGCATTATTTCCTCTGCAAAGTTCTGACTTAAACAAAGAAAAATTCCCCGCGCATCTTCGCTCGGCTCAATATTTCGCAATATAACGTCGGGCATTAACGCTATCAATGTATCAGGTTGTATTTTATATTCGGCAACATTAAGGCTTATCACTGCCTCTCCTCCAAGACAAAGTGCAAACAAGGGCATATCGAGCCTCATTGGCAAGTGCCGCAAATGCTCGCTATCGAAATCATCAAAAATCCACACATCGTTGCCAAGGGTTTCTCTCCCCGTTTCATTCAGGAAATCTCTATCTATCCTCGACAACTCTTTTTCATAAGCCATAATCCGAACCGCTTATTATTTTTTCCTCTGCTTAAGGGGCATCTATGCGCCTCCGATATTTAGTCACTACAAATATACAAAATTTCAGCTGAATTTCAGCAATCTGATGTGCCAAACGCTGAAATAACGATTCTTCGCGAAGATTATTTTGTTAAAATTACGCAATACACCACTTTTACCAACTAAAATAACAATTTGTTATACCTCCACATTTTTCAAACTTAAAATAAAAGTTCTATCTTTGCAGATATTTGGATAATACTTTTTCTATACAGATTCTATTAAAAACAAAGCAGGCTTCACTCGTGAGAGCAAAGCCTGCTTTGTTTATACGTTTTTCAATCCTCTATCAGCTTGTATGTGTGGTGAAAATTGCAATTCCACCTTTATTTGACTATAATAACTCTTTACTTTACTTGACTTTAATCTAAATTTTATCCCTATGTCGTGTAGAATTTTATTTTAATCTTTTCCGTTGCAAAGTTATTACTTATAGCATATTTTTGTTCCAAATCTACCGACTTTAACACAATCACCACATTTTCAATCTATCACATATTTCACCGATAAAACTTCATATATTAACCAATTTCCTTTATTTTGCTTCCATTTGATAAGTAAGCAATTTAACTTTTATATGTAGTTCAGCAATCAACTAAAACTTTAGCTACTTAATTTTCAGCTATTTATGAGCGTCTAAGCATAATAAACCCGATATTTCCATTTGCTCCACACTTTCATTAACAAGCAAATAACCAATATCTTCTTTTCCGACACTTTTAAATAAGATATCGAGCCTATAATGTTAAATCCTCAATTGCAATTAAGTTAATCGCACTTGAGGATTTGCCCAAAAACTATGTTGTAAAATATAGATTTTAAGAATATTTAACTATTAAAACACCTTTTTTCGCTAAATATCACCATTCAATCGATATTCTTGCACCAAGCGAATGAAGCGAAATTCCATCGCTGCATACGGGTCCGTCCCAATAGTCATAGTAATAGTATTTCTGCGAAATCAAGTTATATGTGACACCGAAATTCACCGCTGCCACATTGCCGATAGGCACCCGCACACCTATTGTGGGGCTGAAATAGATACTCGTGCGATTGTCGAGCCACCCGTTATTGATGCACACTGCACCATCACTCACAAGGAATGTCGCACCAAGTTTCAAGTCGATGAACGGGGCCACTTGCACAATGCCGAAATTGTATTTTAAATCCAGATAAATCGGTATGAACACGGCATTTCCGGTGCTAAATGTTTTATCGCTATAATTAGGTCCGTAGCCCGAACCTCCACCGAAATTTCCCATATTCCACTTCATTTCCGAGCTGTTCTCCTTGGGGAACAGCACATTTACACCCGTACCAACCCCCACGAAACCATTGTCGAACGCTACGCCGTGAGTAGTTAGCACATCGAGCTGATTGGCTTTGTAGGTACCCACTCCGGCGGCACAGCCCACTTCAATAAATCCTTTATAATAATAGTTGCCGTTGTCGTCATCACTATATGACGATACCGGAGGTGCTGCCACATAATGACCTCGAGGTGCAGGACGCACCGGGCGGACCGGACGCGGTCGCGACCGATATTGTGCCATCGCATCTACCGAAAATGCTACCATAATAAATGCTATCAACGCCTTTATTACTTTTTCATTTCTCATAACCTTATTTCATTTTATCTATTATAGTTTCTTTACTCGCCTACGCTCGAAAAGGTGTACAATCTCACCTATCCACAGCACCAACGACGTACTCGCAATCACTATAAACCAATCCTCAATTTTCAAGCCACTAAAATAGACATTAAACATCGCCCCGCCAAATTCCACAATGAGAATTTGTCCTACTAATATCATAAAAATTGTTCCAAAAAACACTTTGCTTTCTCTAATCTTCCAAAACGCCGAATGTCCGCTGCCGAAAGACTTGGCGTTGAAAAGATTCCAAAACTGCAAGAACACAAACACCGTGAAGAAAATAGTGTGGTCGTAGAGTGATATTTCATCGGTTTTTCCATAACTGAAGTCAAACAACCTTGCAAAATATGCGCTCGGAGAAAATTCCATGAGCGATTCTATGTGATATTGCTTGAGATATTGCATCAGCCCGAAAAGGAAGAAAGTGAATATCAGCCCCACTCCACCTATGAACCACAGCATTCCTCTGCTCACAATGAAATCATTGCGGTGTCGAGGCTTCTGTGCCATCACTTCCTCACTCGGAGGCAACGACGCAAGGGCAAGAGCGGCAAAAGTGTCCATTATGAGATTCACCCACAGCATTTGCGTCACAGTGAGTGGCGACTGATAGCTCATAAATGCGCCAATACCCACTATCACACATGCCACCACATTCACCGTGAGCTGGAAGAGGATAAAGCGCTGTATATTCTGATAAAGCGAGCGTCCCCACATCACGGCTTTAGTGATTGAAGCAAAAGAATTATCCATAATGGTAATGTCGCTCGCCTCTTTTGCCACCGAAGTGCCATCGCCCATCGAGAGTCCCACCTGTGCGGCATTGAGCGCCGGAGCATCGTTTGTGCCATCGCCTGTCACCGCCACCACTTCGCCTTGCTGCTGGAGCAGATTCACAAGGCGCGACTTATCACTCGGGCGCGCTCTCGACATAATCTTAATTTTCCTTGCACGCTGTGCAGCCTCTTCATTGCTTAAAGCGGCAAATTCCGGACCGGTGATGATGTTTTCTTCGCCATCGGCATCGGTCCACAACCCTACTTGTCGTCCTATCTCTCTTGCCGTTCCGGGAGTGTCGCCGGTGACGATTTTCACCCTTATCCCGGCTTCAAGGCACTCGCCTATTGCATTGGGCACGTCAGCTCGCACCGGGTCGCTGATTGCCACTATGCCGGTGAAGCACAAGCCGGATACCTGCAATGCACCATCTACTATCGGGCACTCGCCGGCGTCGAGCAACTTCCGTGCAAAGCCGAGTGTGCGCATTGCCTTAGCCTGATAGTCGGCAAGTGAGGCCTTGATTTCTTCGCTCTTCACATCGTCCGACATGCTATCGCACATTGCCAACACTATCTCGGGCGCTCCTTTCACATATAGCACATTGCGCTGAAGTTCGGTACTTCGCACCACCGTTGCCATAAACTTTCGCTCTGTGGAGAAAGGGAGCTGCGCCAGCACTTCACACGACTCGCGTATCTCCAGATAATCCATGCCATTATCCCTTAGCCACAGCAACAATGCGCCCTCAGTGGGGTTGCCGAGAGCCACCGGTTTCTCGGCATTCGAGCAATCGAGAAATGCCGTGGAATTGCATGCTATAGCTTCTGAAATTATGCGGCTCTCACTTTCACCGTCTACAAGCTTGCTGCGCCCGCGAAGCCCATAAAACTGCGCATCGTAGACGCACATACGATTTTGCGTGAGGGTTCCCGTCTTGTCGGTGCAGATTATTGTAGTGGCGCCCATCGTTTCACAGGCATGCATCTTGCGCACAAGATTATTGCTCGTCAGCATACGCCGCATACTTAGTGCCAAGCTCAGCGTGACGCTCATCGGCAACCCTTCGGGCACCGACACCACTATCAGTGTCACCGCAAGCATTATGGTAACCATAACATAATTGATGAATTGAACACTTAGCAGGTGGAATGCCGAATAATCAAAAATTGCAAGACGTCCTATGATTATCAATGCTCCCACTATGTAGCTTCCATAAGAGATAACCCTCCCGAGTCGGTCAAATTGCTGCGTGAGCGGAGTCTTTATGTTATTATCTATTTGCGCCTCCTCATACACTTTGCCATATTCCGTAGCATCGCCCACTGCTGTAGTGCACATCACTCCATGCCCCTCGGTAACCGTAGTGCCACGCAACAAATGATTCGTAGGATAAGTTGCATCGGGCTTAAACTGCGATTCCAAGTGCGACTTTTTGATTACAGGCTCACCGGTAAGCGTACTCTCATTAACGCTCAGCGTCATCGAATCGAGCAGAACGCCATCGGCGGGCACCTCCTCCCCGGTTTCAAGAATCACTATATCGCCCACTACCACATCTTTGCGAGGAACCACAGTGATATTTCCTTCGCGAAGAACTTTCACCGATATATCATCGTTCACCTTATTGAGCATATCGAATTTCTTGTTGGCATTCACCTCCACAAGAAAACCCACCAAAGTAGCAAGTGTAATGGCTATAAAAATACCTAATGGCTCCAGGAACACTGCCGCCGACTCTCCGAGGCTCATCACCTCATAGAATGATATAACTATCGACAGCACCAGCGCCACAAGCAATATCTTTATTAAAGGGTCATTAAACTTCTCCACAAATTGCGACCACAGCGACGCTTTCTCGGGCGGAGTGAGAACATTTGCTCCATTCTCTCGCCTGCTCGCCTCCACTTGAGCTGCCGTGAGTCCTTTTAACTGCTTCAAATCAATCATTTTATCGTCGTTATATTATTATATTGCATCGTTGCAGGTGCAAAGATAATGCAAATCGGGCGCAATGACAACAAGTTTCTCTCGTCGATTGAAATAGCCAAGATGCTGCTTATCCTTGTCTAACCACCCATGGAAAATGCGCTCAAGGAGTCACTTGCCACTGCGATTTCCCTGAGCGCATATCTTTTCCCGAGGGCATCAGCCCTACACTTAGTGCTATTTCTTCACTATTTTCTTCACCACAGTGCCACTTGCAGTGTCGGTCTGCACAATGTACACTCCTTGCGAAAGTGCCGAAATGTCTACGCTCACGCTATTCTCTCCACCGGCATCTGCGGCAGCCACCATGCTACCTGCAAGCGAATACACTCGTACTTCGCTAACCGACTCCGGCGATTCTATGTTCAGCTCATCACCTGATTTATCTACAAACACTTTCAGTTCGCCATCGGCTCTCATTGCTGCCACACCGGTGGGTATTGAAGTTGTGAATTTCAATGCCTTGGTCAATTGCTTCCAGCCGTTATTGTAGGTGTAGAGTGCAGTGAGATACGACGTTCCCTGCTCGGCATCAGCATGTACTATCGACATATCTACAGTTGTAGAGTTGCCTTTATCGAGCACCATTTTAGGCGAAGCATTATAGAACAATCCGTTACCCGAAGCATCGAATATCCATACATATATAACATCATTGAAGAATCCATTGGTGCACTCCACATCGGCTTTAATATGCACATTTGCCGGGTCAACGTTAGTGCTATTTTCAACGGCAAAGTTCGATGCAACTATATTGTAGGAGCCGGGAGAAGTCTTAACTTCTATAGGATATTTGTTGCTGATTAGGTTCAGGTCGCCGTCGGCAAGTGCGAAATAATAAGAGCCGGTAGCAATATCGGGAACGTCGGCAACTATAGTATGCGTAGAGCTTTCTCCTTGAGGGATATCGAAGTAGATAGTTGTGAGGCTTCCTTGTATTTTATTGTCATCGTTGATTATAACAGGATAAATAGCGCCATTATATTCCACACCGGTGTTTCTCACGGTAACTTCCACTGAGTAGCTTTCACCGACATAGAATGCAGTGTTGAATTTCACATCTTCAGTTTCCAACTTCGATTCACCCTTTTCAGGCACAATAAATGTGATGCCGCTATCATCGACTACCATATCCACATGGTCGATACAATTAAATGGCACTTTCGCATCACCCATTATCTCGTGCGAAGTATCGTAGAATGCCGGCGAAAATCTATAAGTTCCTTTCTGCAAGCTCATAAGGACAGATGCCGAGAAATACATCTTTTTATCATCTTCGGTACGCATCCAGTCGCCACACTTCACTCTCCAGTAGACATCGCTTTCCACAAACAAGGAGTCATCAGTTACCTTATTTACTACATAAGCACCCATTAGAATATCCGAAGTTCCGGAATAGGTATTCCTTACACGAGCCAATCCAAAGGTGAAACCTATTTGTGCGCTTGTATTCGATTTCGATACTGAAGTTACATTAGGCACAAAATCTTCGGCATACGACACCTCTTGATATTCTTCACCTCCTTCATCGGGTTTTATGCTATAAACAATCGAAACTCCGCTGCTATAGCCCGATTCACTGCCGCCCAAACCTTGCGACGATGGATTAAGAGCCGAAAAACGGAAATATCCATCGGATATGCCGCCCCAACCCCAATTGATATGGAAATAACCATTTTTGTCGTAACCATCGCACACAAATGCATGTCCGGATTTATCATTAAGACCCGAAACGTACATTATGCGACCGGCAGCCAATTCCGAATACACAAGATTATTCCAATCTCTGTAGCTATAGTAATCGCGCATTGCCATTTTCACGCTTTTATCATAACCGAAATAATTGGCAAGGGCAATAGGGACCATGACTGATGGCGCTCCCGACGACAAGCCATAATTCATATTCACCGACACTCCGCAAGCATACATCAGCATAGCCACAGCATCCTTCTCCACATCGGTGGAATTAGCGCCATATAAGTAGGTCATATTGTCCCAATCGAAAGCTATATCACTGAAATCGAGCGACAACGTCCGGTCTGTATCATTAATTGAGGTGGTATAGGAATTTGAGCCTTTACCTTGCTCAGGCCAATTATTGTACTTCATTATTTGAGCCATTGCCGTAGCCACACACCCGGTCACACATTTTTTAGAGGAGCTATAGTCGGGGCACAGATTATTGTAAGGCTCTCCTTGATTCCACCTCGAGGCACACAGCGGAGCTATAGGCGTCATTGTTTCCTCCACAGCGCGTATTTCTGCCGATTCCACCTTCAAGCCACGCTCAATGGCATAGTTAATCTCATTTTTGTATTCACGCATCATGAATTTCAATCCATCGGGAATATTCTCGGCATCAAACGTGCCCTCAGTACTGTAGCCGAGAATCGGCACGGCACAATCATCAGCCGACACTATTACGTATCCGCGCTTTGCATTTGCAAAGACATAGAAATTGTCGTGGTCGGCACTTCGCTCGGTGTAAGCAAGCACTAATTTTTCTCCAGAGACACTCTTTAATCGGCTGTCGGCGCTAAAGAATCTCATAGCCTCAGCCTTAGCCTGTCCAACTCCTATCTGCACTGCCAATGAGGATATTGCTACAGCTAAAAATAGAACTGAAAATAAAAATTTTCTCATAATAATTCACTATGTTTTAAGTTTTGTAAAATTTCCTAATGCTATCTGCTAAACGTAAGGCGACTGCCACGCACGGCATCATTCACGCACCCATCGGCATAGGCTTCCTCTCCATTCACGAAGGTACGCACAATGCGGTGATGCATCACCGTGCCCTCAAATGGCGACCAGCGGCACTTCGACAGCACATCTTCAGCCGTAATCACCTTCCCGGCAGCATCTTCAGCCACCACTACAAGGTCGGCAAAATATCCGGGGCGAATGAATCCTCGCTTTTCAATTCCATAGAGCAACGCCGGAGCATGGCACATCTTTTCCACCACCATTTCCACGCTGAAAATGCCTTGTCGAGCCATTTCAAGCATCGCCGTGAGCGAGAATTGCACAAGCGGCATTCCCGAAGCCGCCGTGAGGCAATTTCCCTCCTTTTCACTTAGCAAGTGCGGGGCATGGTCGGTTGCCACCACATCAAGTCGCCCGCTTCGCAACCCCTCGCGGAGTGCATTGCGGTCGGCAAGCGTCTTTATTGCAGGATTGCACTTTATGCGATTGCCAAGTCGTGCATAATCCTCATCGCTGAACCACAAGTGATGCACGCACACCTCGGCGGTAATACGCTTATCGGCAAGCGGAGCATCGCTGAATAGCGACAATTCTCGCGCTGTGGAAAGATGAAACACATGCAACCTTGTGCCAAGACGCTCGGCAAGCTCCACTGCTCGTGCCGTCGACACATAGCATGCCTCCGCGCTGCGAATGAGCGGGTGAAACCGGACCGGGAGGTCATCACCTCGCTCTGCCACAAGCCGCTCGCGGTTGGCACGAATTATGGCCTCATCTTCGGAGTGAACGGCAATCACCGCAGGAATTTCGCTAAACAGCCGGTAGAGTGCACTCCGGTCATCGACAAGCATATTTCCCGTCGATGAGCCGAGGAAAGCCTTCACACCACACACCCGGCTGAAGTCTACTTGCTTTAGCTCTTCGATATTATCATTAGTCGCACCTATGTTGAAGCTGTAATTTGCCACCGACGTAGCTGCGGCACGCTCAAATTTTGCCTCAAGAGCATCGATAGTGGTCGTCTGCGGCACGGTGTTAGGCATATCCATAAAAGATGTCACTCCACCCGCCACGGCAGCACGGCTCTCGCTTGCTATGTCGGCTTTATGCGTCAATCCCGGCTCACGAAAGTGCACTTGGTCGTCAATGACGCCCGGAAGCAGCATTGCACCGCCCAAATCGATTATCTCATCGCTTCCCGAAAGCAATGACTCGGCAGGTACACCTGCACCTACCTCGGCAATCTTGTCGCCTGCAATTACCACATATCCCGTGTAATGCTTGCCCTCGTTCACTATCGAGGCATTAAAAAGCAGCTTGCTACACATAATCTATAGTCCTCCCCGCCCTGTGTTTATTTAATTATCGGCTTAAACTTCTTCTTATAAAGACTCTCAACTTTCAGCTTTATTACACCGAACACAGCCTCACCGAAAATGCTCGAATTCATCTTGCTCGTGCCAAGCACCCTGTTCACGAAAATTATAGGCACTTCTTTTATTATAAATCCTTTTTTATAGGCAGTGAATTTCATCTCTATCTGAAAGGCATAGCCCTTGAATTCCACCTTGTCGAGGTCGATACTCTCAAGAACCTTGCGACGATAGCACACAAAGCCTGCCGTGGTGTCGCGAACCTTCATTCCGGTTACTATTCTCACGTATGCACTGGCATAATACGACATCACCACACGCCCCATAGGCCAGTTCACCACATTCACTCCCGTAATGTAGCGCGAGCCTACCGACAAGTCGGCTCCTCCCTCATGGCATGCTGCACGAAGCGGCAACAGGTCGGCGGGATTGTGTGAAAAATCGGCGTCCATCTCTATCACATACTCATATTCACGCTCCAACGCCCACTTGAAGCCGGCTATATAAGCCGTGCCCAGCCCGAGCTTGCCTTTTCGTTGCAACAAGTGCACTCGCTCAGGTCGCTCGGAAATAATGCCTTGCACTATGCTTGCAGTGCCATCAGGCGAATTATCGTCGATTACAAGGACATCAAACCTATGCGGAAGTGAAAGAACTGCATCGATGATATTAGCGATATTCTCCTTCTCGTTGTAGGTGGGTATAATAACTATACTGTCGGACTTCACTGCTTCAGCCATAAAAATAGGATATTTTACATTTTTTGCAAATGTAATTATAAAAACGCAAAAATCGCTCTGCTAATATCACATCTTTGCAAAAAATAACGATTAAATGAACACATTTCCGCAATTACGGCATTTCCATATACAAAGAAACACACCGCAGAGCCTGATTTACCCTCCACGGTGTGCCAAAAAAACCTGATATCAATTAACATTTACATTTCGCCAAGAATAGAATACACCTCCAAGCACATACGGCTGTTGTGATAGGGGCACTTCCAGAATCCCGCCTTGTCGTCGGTGCGGTTCACGCTCCCATCGGCATTGCGGCTCCAGAACCACTCACCGCCATCATAATCCACTATATTTCGCTTTATGTAGTCCCACGTCTGTACAGCCATCATCGCTGCGTTCTCTATGCCGTGGAAACGATAGAGGTAAATCTGCCCTATTACGCACTCTGCCTGAACCCACCAATGCTTGTCGTTGCAATAATGCCCGTTGCCATAGCGCTCATACACCATTGAGCCATCGACACACCGTCCTTGAAGTGCCGCCTCGGCAATGTTGCGAGTGTGAACAAGCGCATTATCCACTATGTCTTTGTCGCCGAGCACTAATGCCGTTTCCATAAGCAGCCACGAAGCCTCAATGTCGTGACCGAACGACTGCTCACTGTCGTGCCTGTTCCAATCCTCATCGAAGAACAAGCCGAGATGATGCGAGTGAGTGTCCTCCATAATATTTTATTGCTACTTTGGTAACCGTGAGATAGCAACCGCTGATTACCATACCACTCGACTGCAACGCCGCTACATCGGCTGACGTCACTTCAAGCGCAAATTCCGAAGAGCCTGTCTCCATGCCTATGCACTGATACTGCGGGTCGACAATGTAATTGTAGCTGAGTGGAGTCCATGTGCCGTCCATAGGCTTTATTTGCCAGTAGGTAGAGCTTTCGTCGAGTGAATAATAGAAATAAATCTTTGAGCCTTCTTTGAGCGATGCAAACTTTGAAGCCTCGATTTGAGTATTATTGCCCCAACCGCCATCGAGAACGAGATTTCCTTCCCAAATGGTCTGCGGTCCATCGGCACTCTCCCACTCCATAGACTGGATGGTGAGGTAGCAACCCCGGAATACCCAACCTTGGTCGTAGAGCATATCGACATCGGCTTGCGAAATATTGATTGTGAACGAGTTCTGACCCTCAGTCATATTCACAATGTTTTCGCTAAGTCCGCCAAGAGCCGTATTCCAGTCGCTTCGATACACAGGCTTAATCTGCCACCATGTGGAATTAGTATCCTCGTGGAAGTTTATAGTGAGTTTTCCGGCTCCTTTTATTGCGCCCGAGAATGCTTCCCACACTGCTGCGTCCTTGTCCTTCGACACTTCAAGGTTGTTATCCCAATTGCCGATTACAAAGTTACCGGTCCAGAACACATTGCCCATCTTCATCATCGAGAGGGTTTCACTCTCCACCGAAATATTGGCATTCTGCACAAATGTGAGCTTACCATCGACCATGCTTGCCGGTGCGTTGAATTCTATTATCTCGCCCGAATTCAGCACGGTAAAGCCTTCGCCCGCATTGAGAACCTCGCCACCCGGGACGTGAATTGAGCGCACGCGGTCGAGGAGTTTACCCTTCACCGTGAGCTTGTCGCCGGCTTTTATTTTCGATGCAGGGACCACACTCTCTACTTCAATGGTGGGGAATGTGAATGCATCGGTAGTGATAGTACTACCCGAGAATTGGTGCAAAGTAATGACACCGCTGCATGTTTCCTCAGGCACGGTAGTGGTAATCTGTGTACCTTCGGCATTCACGCTGAATGTTTCATCGGCTATATCGCCCGGATATACAACCTTCTCAATGAGTTGGAAATTAGTTCCGCCGATAGTCACCACATCGCCACGGTCGACAGCAGTCTTATCAATGCCAAGATACGATGCCGACTGTACATTCAGCGGCGTTTCATATTCTATAAGCGTAGGCACCTCTACTCCGTCGCTGAAAGTGATTTTTCCACTCACAGCAGCCTTTGGCACCTCTATTTTCAGCTCCTTGCGCGTAACCGACACGAAATCGGCAGCCTCAACCACTACACCATCGGCAAAAGTGGCTGTAGCTATGTTATACACATAATCACCGGTCACCGTGATTATATCTCCCGCCTTAACATCGGTGGGTGTGACATTATCCACCGTAATTGGCTCCTCAAATGTGATTTTCGACTTCGAAACGATTTCTCCACCCGGAAAAACAATTTTTATTTGTCCGGGAACAGCCTCCTGAGGCACTTCCACTACTATTGTCCCATCGTCTTGCGACTGGAATTGCGTCACTTCAACGTTGTCGGGGAAAACCACCTTATTGACCTTGCCAAGGTCACTGCCTATAATCTTTATGGTGTTGCCGCGCAATACCGGACACGGACCGAACGAGTGCAAAGCCACGCCATCTACGCCATCATCGTCGTTACACGAGTTGAGCGCAAACATTGTGCCTATCGCCACAAGGGCGATAAGCATAATGTGCTGTAATTTATTTATAGTTCTCATTATTATTATTTTTCAGTTTAGTTAAATGATATTACTGGATTCTAAGGATTTTAGTTTTTGTTATTTAAGTTAATATATCACTTTTAAGTTTATGCTATTCATTCGTCGCAAGTATCGTTTCGCCACATTCGCTCACAACACTATTACTTGCTTGGACATGGCAAAATTACAATGCTTCAAAGTATTATAACAATACAATTTTATCCACCTACGACACTTTTCCTACTTTACCATATTTTGCTTAAAAAATTCCACTTGTCGATTATCCCACTCGGGGTGCTCGGTGTCGTGCCCGCAATTTGGATAAATAATGAATTGCTTAGAGCTTCTTATAAGATTATATCCTGCAAAATTGGTGTGCGGAGGGCATAC
>CAMEKH010000025.1 GCA_945921235.1 uncultured Prevotellaceae bacterium
CGGCAAGGTACACTGAGTAGTAGTGCGGCTTGGCCGTTTCGCCCTTGTGTGAGAACCAGCTTGCGCGGGCATCTTCATTGAATTTCAGCTCACCGGCAATTGGCATAATGGCAAATTGACCATAGTCGTTAATCCACGGACTCGGCTGATGCGTCTGCTTGAAGCCTCTGATTTGGTGAGCATCGTAGGTATATTGCCAGCCGTCGCCCATTTTTCCCGTCTGTGGAGTCCAGAAATTCATTCCCCAGGGGCGGGCAATAGCGGGATATGTGTTGCCTGCCGAAAGTTCGAAGCTCGACTCGGTGCCCATGAGCGGATTCACATATTCCGTGTAATTTTCAGCAGCGCATATAGCGATAGTGTAGATTGCGGTGCAAATCGATAGAATTGTTTTTCTCATTACATGAATTTTTTAGGTTGATTTGTCATAACGTATTCAAACTCTGCTCCGTCGGCAATGTCGGAGTGATTGAAGAATGGTGTGGTGAGCAGTTTGCCATTAAGTTTCACCGACTCAATGTATTTGTTCTCTTTGGAGAATCCGTTCACTTTTATTGTGATAGTCTTGCCGTTGCTCAGGTGTATTGTGGCTTTCGGGAACCAGGGGCGTCCTATGGAATATATCGGCGAGCCCGGGCACACCTGATAGAATCCGAGCGAATTGAGAATGTACCAAGCCGACATCTGTCCGCAGTCTTCGTTGCCCGACAGTCCGTCGACGTCGGCGCGATATTGCTCTTTCATCACGCGGTCGATAAGTTCCTGAGTGCGGTCGGGGCGTCCGGCATAGTTGTAGAGGTGAATAATGTGGTGTGAAGGTTCGTTGCCGTGAGCATATTGTCCGATAAGTCCGGAAATATCAGCCGACACCAAATCGCCCTCGAGAGCGGAGTCGGCAGTGAACAGCGAATCGAGTTTCTCCACAAACTTTTCTTTGCCACCCATAAGCGAAATCAATCCGTCGACATCGTGGGGCACAAACCACGTCCACTGCCAAGCAGTTCCTTCGCAGTAGTCATCTTCGCGGTGGTTCGATGAGCGCGGATTGAAAGGCTCATGCCAAGCCCCTTTCTCGTCTTTGCCACGCATGAAGCGCAGATTCGAGTCGAAATAGTGCTTGTAGGCTTGCCCTTTGGCTGAAAAATCGTTGTAGCCGGCAGTGTCGCCCACAGCCTTTGCCAATTGGGCAATGCACCAGTCGTCGTAGGCATATTCCAATCCTTTTGCCACTGATTCATTCTCTTTATCCCATGGAATATAGCCGAGGGTGTTCTTGTAGTGCTTGGATTCGCGCACTAATGCACGGCGCACCAATTCGGGAGTGCGAATGCCGGTAGTGTCGTACACTGCCGAGCGACAAGCCGCTTTGTAGGCTAAATTCAAGTCGAAATCGGCTTGCCCCTTAGCGAGAGCATCGGCGATGAGCGACACGGCGTGATATCCGGTCATAGTGGCAGTGTAGTTGCCGGCGAGTTCCCACATAGGCAATAGTCCACCTTGTTCGTATTTCGAGAGAAGCGACGTGATGAAATCGCAGTTCATTTCGGGGTTAATAATTGTCATGAGCGGGTGCAAAGCTCTGAAAGTGTCCCAAAGAGAAAAAATGGTGTACACGGGCTTTGCCACATCGCCTTTATGAATCTTCAGGTCCATTCCGAGGTATCTGCCGTCGATGTCCATAAATAGATTCGGACTTATAGCGGCATGATAGAGAGCGGTGTAGAAAATGCTACGGTCGGTATCGTTGTCGGCTTCCACATCAATTGTAGAGAGGTAGTCGTTCCACTCCTTTTTAGCTGCGCTACGCACTTCCTCAAAGTCCCAGTCGGGGATTTCAGCCACAAGGTTCTTTTCGGCACCTTCGGCATCAACAGCCGAAATTCCTATTTTCACCGAAATTTGCTCGCCCTCGGCGGTTTCGGGGAACTTCAGCAGTGCTTTCAGTCGGCGCTGAGTGTCGCCGCGCTTTCCGGTAATGGAGTCGTCGACAATGCTGCAAGTGAACGGCTTGGAGAAGCGGGCATACATATACAGCCGTTGCTCGAACGCCCAATAGCGAGTCTGCTTATAGGCGCGAATAGCCGAGTCGCCGAGAATTTCCACCTTCATTTCGGTGTTGTGTTGATTCTGAATGGAATAATCCACATCAAGAATCAATCCTGCATCGGCAGTTTCGGGATATGTGAACCGATATATTGCAGCACGCTTTGAGGCGGTGATTTCAGCTTTTATGCCATAACGCTTCAAGAAAGTGGAATAGTAGCCCGGAGTAGCCGTTTCGTCAGCGTGAGAGAATTGCGAAGCAAATGCGCGGTTTTGCAGAGAATCGGCTTGCGGATTGATTTCCTGAACACCTACGGTTGGCATAATCAGGAAGTCGCCATAGTCGGCACAACCCGTGCCGCTAAGGTGGTTCTGGGTGAATCCGTTGAGGAGTGTGTCGGAATAGTGATATCCCGAGCAGGCGTCCCAGCCATCGATTCTTGTGTCGGGACTTGGCTGAATCATGCTGTGAGGCACTACGGCTCCGGGAAAAGTGTGTCCATGTCCTCCGGTGCCGATAAACGGATTCACATATTGTGTGTAGTCGCGGCATGAATTGTTGCAACTGCTGCCGCATGCGGCTAATATCGCCGCAACAGTCATTATTGAAAATATATGCTTCATAATTGGTCGGTCATTATAAATTCGAGTTTTCCTCCATTGGTAATTTCTGAGTGTTTTATGTTGGTTCGGTCGATGGGTGAGCCGTTAAGATTCATCTTCTCTACGAAAATGTTTTTTGCAGAAGCTTTCGGGGCTGATATGGTGAAAGTTGCACCATTATCCAAGTGAACTATGGCATTCTTGAACATTGGAGTGCCAATGCTGTATTCACCGCTTACCGGATTCAGCGGGTAGAAGCCGAGTGCCGAGAATACCGCCCATGCCGACATCTGCCCGCAATCTTCGTTGCCGCACAGCCCCGAAGGGGTGTTGGCATATTGGCTGCGCATGATGCGTGCAATGAGCGATTGTGCTTTGTGGGGCTTGTTGCAATAGTTGTAGAGGTAAGCCACATGGTGCGAAGGCTCGTTGCCGTGAGCGTATTGCCCAATCATTCCGGTGCTGAAAATCGGCAGTGATGCGCTGTCGGATTCCACGGTGAAAAATTCATCGAGGCGAGCCTCCATTTCGTTTTTACCGCCAAGTAGCTCGGCAAGTCCGTTAACGTCGTGTTGCACCGACCACAAATATTGCCAGGCATTGCTCTCGCAGATATCTTCGGTGTAGTGCTCGGGTGAGAAATCGGGCAGGAAAGAGCCATCGCTACGCCGTGGTTGGAAAAATCGGGTTTCGGGGTTGAAGGTGTTCCTGTAGCTTGCTGCACGAGTGGCAAATTCATTTCTTATAGAGTCAATACCTGCGTGCTCGGCAAGTAGGGCGATGCAATAGTCATCGAAAGCGTATTCGAGAGTTTTCGACATCGACCACGACGAATCCTTGTCGCAGGGCACGAATCCGAGGCGGCGATAGTCGCCGATAGAGCGGTAAGAATCGAGGCGCGCCGTCTTTACGCACTCCATTAGAGCTTCGCGAGCATCCAGGTCGGCTATGCCTTTTAGCACTGCATCAGCAATCACCGGGGCAGAGTGGTAGCCAATCATCATATCGGTTTCAGAAGCCCACATGTTCCACACCGGCAATTGGTTGTTTTGTCGGCTGAATTCCAAGAGAGATTCAGCCATATCGCCTGCTTCGCGAGGCTCGATGATAGTGTAGAGCGGGTGAGCTGCACGATAGGTGTCCCAAAGAGAGAAGGTGCTATAGTGCTTGTGTCCAGGGCGGCATTGGTGAATGTTGCCGTCCGGTCCGCGGTAACGACCGTCGACGTCGCTGAACACCACCGGTGCGAGCATCGAGTGATATAATGCGGTGTAGAACACCGTTTCGGCATCGCTGTCGTCGGTTGTAATCTCTATTTTACCAAGCCTGCGGTTCCACTCGGCAGTGGTTTGGGCAAGATATTTATCGAAATCATTGTCGGGTACTTCGCTGTTGAGGTTTCGCAGGGCGCCCTCAATGTCGACACCCGATAGTGCCGTGCTCACCGTGAGCTGTTCGCCACGTGCAGTGCCGAAAGTGAACGTGGCAATATTGCCACTACCCACAGTGTCGATTTCAATGGCTTTGAATGGCTTGGAGAATCGTGTTGCAAACCACACCTTCTGGTTCCTTGCCCAGCCGTCGCTGAATCGGTATCCGGCGATGGTCACAGAGTCGATGCGCTCAATGTGGGAGCTTACGGTGCGGTCCCAATTGGTGGCTTTGGCGAGGTTAAGCATCACTTTTCCTTCATCGGTTTGCCATGTGTAGCGCTGCACGCCGCAATGTTCGGTAGCCGTTAGCTCAACCTTTATGCCATAGTCGGCGAGCATCACGCTGTAATATCCCGCACGAGCCGTTTCATCACTGTGAGAAAAGCGAGAGTGAAGTCCCAGCGGAGCTTCAGCTACTCGGGCAGGCTCGGAATAGGGCATGAACGAGATGTCGTAGAGGTCGCCGGCTCCTGTTCCGCTAAGGTGAGTGTGGCTGAAACCGGCTATTGTGCTGTCGGGGTAAAAGTATCCGGCAATGCGGTCCCAGCCCGGCAGACCATTGTCGGGGCTAAGCTGTACCATTCCATGCGGATATTGCGCACCGGGGTAGGTGTTGCCGGTGAAATCAGTTCCGATGAAAGGGTTCACAAGTTGTGAGTAGTTGCGGCTATCTGTGCTACATGCTTGAAGCAATGCAACAAGCATTATAGCAGTGGCTAAGCCCAAATTATTGCGATGTTTCCTCTTCATGTGTTACTTTATGAAAGTGGTAACCAATCGGCAGTTGCCGCAAACTGTGATGTTAGGCATTGATGCCGGAATCAATGCGGCATTGCCCTGAGTGAGCTTTGTCACTGCATTGTCGGCACCTACAATCGTAGCAGTGCCTTCGGTGGCAATAACTATCGTGAAGGAGTCTCTTGCGCTGAGGTCAATGCTCTTTTCTCCCTCCACGGCAAGTGCTGTGGTGGTGAAGAAGTTGCAGTCGGCTATCACCTCTTCTTCATTTGCTATGCCTGCAATCATTGAGGGAGTGGCTTGGTTGACGTCGGCAAAGTTCACTGCATCGAGTGATTCTTCTATGTGCAGTTGACGCGGATTGCCGGCAGCATCGCGGCGGTCGAAGTCGTAGATGCGGTAAGTGACGTCAGACGATTGCTGTATTTCAAGGATAAAATTCCCTTTGCCTATGCTGTGCACTCTGCCTGCCGGAAGGAAGAACACATCGCCTTTGCGGGTGTAGTATTTGCCGAGAGTTTCAAGAATGGTGTTGTCGGCTATGCGTTTGCGATATTCCTCTTTTGAAATTTCGCGGCTGAAGCCCGAGTAAAGGTATGCGCCCTCGGCAGGGTCAAGGCTAATCCACATTTCGGTCTTTCCGTTGCAATTATGGCGTTTTGCCGCAAGAGCATCATCGGGGTGAACCTGAATAGAGAGGTCGTCGGCTGAATCGATGAGCTTAATAAGCAGTGGAAATTCAGTGCCATAGCGGCTAACTACATGTGCGCCCATAATCTCCTCGGCGTGAGTCTTCAGCACTTCGGGGAGAGTCTTTCCGGCGTAGATGCCGCTTTCGATAACTGATTCGTGACCGGGTACGCCCGATAGCTCCCAGCTTTCGCCGATGTGGTCGCCTTGTGAAGGAATACCTTTAAATTGTGCTATGCGTTTACCACCCCAAAGTACGCTTTTGAAAATGGTGTTGAATGTCAAAATAGGGAATGTGCTCATTATAGTAAGTTTTTTTGAGTGAAGTTATGAGTTGATTTAAATTGAATTTTCTTTGATGAAAGTGATTATTTCGCTTATTCTGCCGAAAGCGATGCACACGGCAGTGTCGGCGGCTCCATAGAACACCGTTATGCGTTCGCCATCGTGCAAAGCGGCGCAAGGAAATACCACATTAGGAACGTCGCCGGTAAGTTCGTAGGGAGCTGCGGGAGCGAGGAGATAGGGCTGAGTGCGGTAGAGCACTTTATCGGGATTCTCGAGGTCGAGCAGAGCGGCTCCCATGGAATAGCGGAATCCGTTGCAAGTGGTTATTACTCCGTGGTAGAAGAGCAACCACCCCTCTTCGGTACGAATAGGCACTGCTCCGGCTCCGATTTTCGTGCATTGCCAAGCACTAAGCTCAAAGGGTGTGGGACTCATCACATGGCGGTGTTCGCCCCAAAATTTCATGTCGGGGCTGTAGCTGAGCCAGATGTCGCCGAATGGTGTGTGCCCGTTGTCGCTCGGACGGCTAAGCATGGCATATTTGCCATTGATTTTTTCGGGAAACAACACTCCATTGCGGTTGAACGGCAGGAAAGCGTTCTCGCACTGGAAGAATTCCTTGAAATCGAAGGTATAGCCGATGCCTATTGTCGGACCGTGATATCCGTTGCACCAGGTTATCCAGTAGCGGTCGTCGATGAACGTCACACGCGGGTCGTATTTATAAGCAGAGTCAATCATATCGGTGTTTCCTGCTTTGAAAACTATAGGCTCGTGGTTGATGTCCCAGTGCTCGCCGTCGGTGCTGAAGCCGGCAAAGATGTTCATCTGCACGGCACGATTGTCGCAGCGGAACACACCGGCAAAGCCATTGCCGAATGGCACTACCGCACTGTTGAATATGCTGTTTGACGTGGGAATGGAGTAGCGATTGATGATAGGGTTTTTGCTATATCGCCACATCACTTCGGAGCAGCCCGCCGGGCGTTCCTCCCATGGAATCTGTTGCTGGTTTTTGTTCATGATTATAATGATGTTTTGGTTTTATTTCTTGATAATGAGGTTTTGATTAATTCAGCCGGTTGCCCTTGTCATCGTAGGTGAACGGCAGGAACCATGTTATTGCCAATGGCACTATGATGAAGAGCAAAATCAGTGTGAAGAAGTGGCTGAAACCGCCCACTTCATCGCAAAGCCACCCGCTGAGCATGCCCGGGAGCATTACACCGAGGTTCATAATGCCCGATGCAAAAGCGTAGTGTGCCATTTGATGCTTGCCGGGTGCCACTTGCTGCATCATGAAAAGTGTAAGCCCTACGAACCCAAAGCCATAGCCGAAATATTCGAAAACTATGCCTGAGCATATCAGCAGTTCCGACTCGGGCTGAAAAGCGGCAAGCAAGGCGTAGACAGCAAACGGAATGTTGAAAATCAGTGCCAACGAGAAGAGCACGCGGCGCAAGCCGTAGTGCGATATGTAGTAGCCGCCAAGTATCGAGCCTACTACGAATGCGGCAGCGCCATAGGTGCCGTAGTATAGCCCGATAGAGCTGTCGGACAGTCCGAGTCCGCCTTCGGAGGTGGCTGTCTTCAAGAATATCGGCACAATCTTTATCACAAATCCCTCGGCAAACCGATAAAGAATTATGAATGCTATGTAATACCAAATGTATCGCTTGGTGAAAAAATCCTTGATTACGGCAATAAGGTCGGAACTGACGCGCTTGAAATCGAGCTTCTCGCTGTTGCTTGTGGCTTGATTGGGCACCATCATGGCGTTATAGAGCGATAGTGCCACCATTATCACGCCTATCACTGCCATCACCGTGAGCCATGAATTGCGAACTCCGAAACCCATCTCGCCGAGTCGGCCGGCAATCCACACAAGTAGTCCGGTACCTACGATTTTAGCAATGTTGTAGAAGGCTCCTTGCCACCCTATGTATTTCGATTGCTGTTGCCCCGAAAGTTCGCTCATATACACACCGTCGGCTGCTATGTCGTGTGTGGCGCCGCTGAATGCTATCAGTGCAAGAATGCTTATTGATGCTGCAAAGAAGTTGCTGAAAGTGAGCGATAGTGCCACTAAACCGAATCCCACGCCGGTAACCATCTGTGTGGTGACTACATAGAATTTCTTGGTCTTGTAAAGTTCCATAAACGGGCTCCATAGCGGCTTCAGCGTCCATGGGAGCATAATTAGCGATGTCCAGAAGGTAATTTGGGCATTTGATACTTCGAGTCCCTTATACATCAGCACCACTACCATGTTGAGCACCACGAATGGCAGTCCGGCAGCGAAATAAATGGTGGGGACCCACGAAATAGGATTTTTGCAGTTCTTCATTGATGTTAAGTTTTCATTGTACTACAAATATAACACACTTATCACTAAAAACACCTATTTTTTTATCCTAAAAAGTTGAAAAATGAGAGGAAATAGTGGCAAGAGGTAAAAAAGGGGCGTGCACTGTGAAAATGCACGCCCCTCACCTTCAATTTACCTTAAATTATACCTCATTGAAAGGTCTGCGTTATTCGGCAACGACGCTTGTTACCATGTAGCCGTATTCGATTGCATCGTTATTGCGATAGCTGAATGCGAGCCACACGCTGGTGCCATCGTTTTTCAGAATCATAACTTTGGCGTTGGTAACGTCGCGCATGTCGGCGTCGCTCCACGATGGTGCAAGATTTACAGTGCAGTTCTCGTAGGTTCCTTCGGCTTGCGAGGGAACATTCACTTTCATGTAATAGTAGCTATAGTAGTCCCACCCGAAAGTGAAGCTGCCATCGTCTTGCTTGGCGTTGATTATAGTACCCCATTTCGAATAATAGGTGCTTGCGTAATTGAGATAATAGTTCACCGGTGAGGTGCCGAGAATCGTCTGAATGAGAGCATCATCGAATGGGTCGTCAGTGCTTTCCACTGTCACAGCCACGGGGGCGGTGATACCGGTGCAGTCGGTCACAGTCACGGTAGCAGTGTAAGTGTCGTTGGCGGCTTTTGCTGTTACGCTGAAATCACCGGTTTCGGCATCAATTTCGGCTGTTACATTCTCATTGTCGGTTGCAATAGAATATTCACCGTTGCCAAGTGTCACTGAGCCAAGCATAGTGCGGCGTTCGCCGACGAGATGCTTGAAAGCCATTGTTGTGGTGCTGAGAGTCATAGTCTCGGTAGTGTAGACTTTTACCGGCAGCTTTGCAAAGCGATTGGCAGCGTCAGTAATGATAATATCGGCTTGACCGTTGGCTTTGCCTTCCACCAAAATCTTGCCGTCGCTCACAGCAACTTCAGCAATGGCAGTGTTGCTTGAGAAAGCAGAGTAATTGCCGTTGCCGTCGGTAACGGTTACCTCCTGACGGTTTTCAGCCCCGATTTTCACCGAGAGGGATTCAGTGCCGAGAGTGAGAGTCTTGGCATTGGTGGCGCCCTCTATGGGTTGAGGATTCGGGAATTCCGGCTCATCATTGTCGTCGCAGCTCGTGAAAACCGCCGAGGTGCACGCAATGGCTAATGTTAGGAAAAAATATTTGATTTTCATCGTTTCTTTTCTTTCTGTAAAAAATTTAATGAAAAAATACATTCACGCATTATTACCAATCTTTCTTATAGTAATTATCGTCTACTACAAGCTCATCGTCGAAGAGATATTTTGCTATGTTGCCCATCGACTCAATCTGTTGGTTCACATTGCTGCGATTGGGGTCCATGGCGAAAATCATGTATGCACCATAACCTTCTTCACGCATGCTTTTGAGCTTATCCTCGGAAGTGTAGATATAGTTGCGAGCATATTCCGAAGAGTAATTGCCCATTCCCGAGAGTGGCAATCCGGGATACATTGTGTTGTTCACCGTGCTACCATAGTCGGCGAGAGCGTAGTCGAGATATTCGCCGCATTTGTGTCCGTCGACGTCGGTGAGATACTGAGTGCGACCGTAGCCGTAAGCCACTGTGATGCGGTCGGGCATGGCACGCTTCAGCTCATAGTACAGACGAGAGCAAGCCTCATACGAAGGATTGACGAAGCCCGGGGGTACCGGATTCTCGTAGGCTGAGTACTCGTCGTCGAGGAACACGCCGTCGAGGTCGTATGCATCGCACATAGCTTTCACTTCTTGAGCAAACACTCGAGCCGCTTCGTCGCTAAGGTTGGCAACGCCCGAGCGGTCGTGATTACCGAGAATGCTGAGGATAACCTTAATGCCACGGTCCTTGAGCGGCTTGAGATATTTGTCGCGCTGGTCGAATATGGCTTGGCAGTTCTCATTGTTGAACACATATACGCGGCCTGTCTCGCTGTTGTAGTTGATGTTCGATGAGAAAAGAATCACGGCATCAACCAAAGGCTTTCCACTGTTTTTCAGTGTGAAGCAGATATTGTTGAGCGGATTGGTGTCGTTCACCTCCATACAGCTGAAAATCTTCATTCCGGGCACGAGATTACCATCGGCATCGCGCACATATTTTGTAGCGTCGGGCATCGAAGATAGGTCGCGCACAAGAATCACGCGATATTGAGCCGAAGCAGCCACATTAGCTCCCGTAGCAGTGACCTTTAGCGGAATGGCGTAGGTTTCATCGGGTTTGAGGTTGCCGGGTGAGGTAAGCGTGATAGTGATAGGACTTGCCGATTTTGTTTCACCGGCAGCTATCGTAGCTGCTTGTCCTATTGCAACATTTGCTTGCGGGAAAGCCTCGAATTTTGTGCCGTTGGCACCATTATAGGCTGTCAATGCGAGTTCATCGTAGGTCACCGTAGCGCTCACGCCTGCAGGAACATTGGCATTGGCGATGACATAGAGGTCGACAGTGCCGTTGCCGCGCAGCTCGGTGAACGTGTTGGCGCTGCGTCCGTCGGCGTCGCAGGTGTAAACCGTCAAGCCCTGGGCTGAGGTGTATTTATTCTCATCGGCATCGCCTATCGTGATGTCGTCGGCGCAAGCCGAAAGCGACATAAGGGCTGTAATGCCTAAGACTTTAATATATTTTGAATAGTTCATCATTTTTCCTTTAGGTTAAAATAGTGATTCATTATTATTTCTCAGGAAGTGAAACAGAGAGCCAAGTGATAGTGCTGTTTGCAACCACGTTGTAACCGTTGGTGACATCGTTAATCACATTTCCTGTTCCCTCATTGAATTTCCAGTAAGCCACAAGTCCGTCGCTTGCCTCATCGACCTTGTAGAAGTGGTTCTTGGCATTGATTTCCGATGCCGAGAGTACACGGTTCCACACGCGAGCCTCCGAGATTTCGCCATCGAGCCAGCGGTTGTTGTCCCATGATTTTCCGATGTAGAATTCCGATGAGTTCCAGTTCACTGTGGTGCGGTAGTTGGAGTATTGAGTGTCGCCCTTATGCACACCGTTGAAGTAAACATCGGTAGCACCTGTCGAAGAGTCGAAGGTCACTGCAATGTGAGTCCACTTGCCCGTTTCGAGCTGCCAAGCGGCATCTGTAACGTTGCCATTTGATGTAGCGAGCTGAATTTGGTTGTCGGGCAGGCCGGCATCACCGATACGAACCAGGAAGTTACCCTCGATACCCATCACTGTGGAAATGAGCTTTCCGAATTCGGTGAAGCGAACAAGACATTCCATAGTTACTTGTGACATACCGCCTAAAGCAGTGGCGCCGCTCGGGTTGGCAAGTGAGAGATAATTCTCGTTGATATTGGCTACAACGTTCACCAAAGCTGCTCCGCGCACCACATAGTAGGAAGTAGACTTGGAACTGAGCATGTCGATGTCGGCAGTAGAAGCCGTAATAGGCAACACGTAAGTCTGCTCGCTGTCGAGCTCACCGAGATTGATGAAATTCACCGTAACGTCGGTCGATTTTATGCTACCGGCGTTGATAACCGCAGTGTTAGTGCTCAGCGAATAGTATTGTTCGGGCAGAATCACTGCATTGTCGTAGTAAGCGAGGTTGTAGGTTGCAACCTTCGATGCATCGGGGCTGAAATAGAAGTTCACCGCAGCATCGAAAGGCTGAGCCAACTGAGCCACAAGGGTCTTTGAGTCCTGAGTCTTGCCGTCGAGCAAAATAGTGGAAACGGCATCGGAGCTAATGAACGCCTTGTTGTCGAAATCCTCGTTGGAGTCGCAGGAACAGAGTGTAGTGGCTGCGACAACGGCTGCTATAAAAAGATTTGATAATTTGTTCATGACTTTTTTCTCCTCATTGGTTTTTATTTTACAGCGGGCGATATTGCCTGAATGGCGGCACGCGAGTAGCTGTAGGTGTTGTTGAAATAATCAGATGAGATGTTGTAGATGCCTATTCCGGCTACGGGGTGAGTTGCAGCCCAGTCGCCGAGCGAAGCAATGGCGCGTGTGCCGTCGTTGAACCAACCGCTCTTTATGTCGTTCTCATCGAGCGATGTGCAAGCAGCCATCATTCCGAGCTTATCGGCGGGAACGCCCTCTTGCGAAGCGAGAGTGTGATAGTATGTGAACATATCCACATTGGTGGCATCGAGTCCCTCCGATACGAATATCATTTCACAATCATCGAAAATGCTCTTGTCGATAACATTTTGAGGCTTGCCGGCAAATACCAGCATCTTTCCGGCATTGCGACGGTGCCAATCGGCAAGATAGCCGGCAAAAATACCTGCTTGCTGCAAATATTCTTTCAGCTCGTCTTTTGAGAGGTGCAGAGTGGCTTTGCCGGTGAAACGGAAGCAGATGCCGTCGAACCCGTAGCGACCGATGTAGCTGAGCTGAGTGCTGAAAGCATTGAGCAGGAAGTCGCTGAACGCAATAGGCTCTGCCTCTTCGTCGGTTGCTGCAAGTTCTTCAACGTAGGTGCTGTAGTCGGCACGAATGGCATCGAAATCGATGTCGTAGATGAAACGTGTGCCTTTTTGCTCACGCACCTGATTGATTTCGGCGAGTTCGGTGGTCATAATGTCGGCAGGCGACATAAGAGAAATCACATCGACACTGTCGGGGACATCGCTCACATGCTGCGAGCGTGAATAAGTGTTTTTAACACTATTGTCAAACCATGCGTAGGTCTTTTTGTGTTTGGTAGCTTTGAACTGCCTGAGATTTGAGAGATATTGCTCATAAAGCTCCGGATTGGAATTCTCGATTATCGGGTCGACGATATCAAGCGATTCTACTTTGGTCCAATCGTCGCATGATGCGAGCGAGAGGGTTGCTACCAAGCACGGAATGATATATTTTAATGAATGTTTCATATTAAAATCGTTGAAAAGTTTAATGGTGTTACAATTTACTACTTGGTAGCAGGATTGCAATCCCACCACATACGCGACGACATAAGGTCGGCTTTCGGTGTGAGGTCGTTGATAGCGGCGGCTACGTTGGTGCCGTTGTCTTTGTATTCCTCCTGAGGATACCACAAGCGACGTGCAAATTGTCCTGCCGGAACTTGTGCCACGTTTTTGTTGACTGCCACCGGCATAAGGCGAGGATAGCCTGTGCGGCGGAATTCAGCCCATGCTTCGTTGCCGTTGGGGAACATTGCAATCCACTTTTGCGTGATGATGCGCTCAAGATTTGTCTCGAACCCGGCAGCAGCATTGTAAGCCACGGTGATAGTGGGCTGAACGCCATTGTAGTTGTAGGTTCCCAGCGGGTCAACGTAGAGTTTGGGCAGGCTTGTATTGTCGGCAAGGTACTTGTCGGCACCGCTCACGCCCCATTGCTCAAACGAGAGTTCCACACCTTTGTTGTAGAGAGCTTCGGCAGTGTTACCCATATTCCAGCCGCGCAATGCACCTTCGGCAAGAATAAATTGCACTTCGGCAGCTGTCATCCAAACCAATCCGTCGGTAGAAGTGGTCACCATATTTGAGTAGCAGTGAGCCTTGTCGGAAGGAATGGGGTCGGTACCGATGCGAATGCCATGATAATCGTTGGTGATTGTAGCTTCGGTAAATGTCGACTTAGTGAACATTGCCGAGCGACGCGGGTCGTTGTAGCCGTTCATGTAGCTTACGATGTCGGCAGCAATGCGGGCGTCACCACCATTGTATTCATACATTACCACGCGGAATGGATTGTTGGTGATTCCGCCTATCACGGCATTGTCGCTGTTGGAAGTGAGCACACCTCCTTTGTTGGCTGCAACTGCCGATTCGCATACTTGCTTTGCCCATGCGGCATCGGCATAGACGGCGCGCATTCCAAGGCGCAACTTATAGGAGTTGGCAAGTTTAATCCATTTTGCCACGCTTCCGGCATATACCTTATCGGCAGTAGATGCAAATGACTCGGTGATGTGGGGCAATAAAGCCGTTACGGCATCATCAAGCTCTTGAACCATAGCCTTATAGACCGTTTCCTGATTGTCGAGCGGTGCGGTAAGCGAACCGTCGGCACCGAGCTTAGTGTAAGGAATAGGTCCGTAAGTGTCGGTCACACGCATAATTGCAGCCACTTTAATCACATTGCCCACGGCGAGGAACACAGGGTCGTTGGTCACCGCATTGAGCTGTGAAAGGTTGCTGTAGATATTTGGAATAATATCGGTGTAGAACACGCGGTTCCAGTTGTTGCTCTGGTTGAAGTTGGAGAAACGATAACCGAAACCTTGGTTTGACTCGGCAATATAGCCTGAGAACGGTCCTCCCACAAGCGTCTCGGTGAACTGGTTGCAGTTCACATCGGTGGGAATTACCCAGCCCTGCATACCGGTTAGGGCTGCACGCACAAGATAACCGTCGCGCTTCATTTCTTCGCCTGTAACCTCATAGGGATTGGTGTTGAAATCGAGGTAACCATCAGTACAGGCTGTTAGCGACGCAAAAGCGATGCCGCTAAAAATCGCTGCTTTTATTATTGTCTTTTTCATCGTTACGAATTGATGTTTAGAAGTTTAACTTGACATTGAAACCGAAACTGCGTGCGCTTGGAGTCATGAAGTTGTCGATACCTTGATAGTAGTTGCCTGTAGCAGCCACTGCTTCGGGGTCGAATGGAGCTTTGCAATAAATCATCCACAAGTTGCGTCCCACAAGAGAGAATGTGAGGTCAGCAAAGCGCAAGAATTTGTCGCGACGCAGGGTGTAGCTAATGTGAGCTTCCTGCAAGCGTACGTTGGTTGCGCTGTAGGTGTAGTATTGCGGAAGACCGGAGTTGGCTGCAACTACTGAGTACCACTTGTTGGCGTCGACAACGTCGTTGCCGTTGATGAGCACTCCACCGTTGTCGCGAGCTAATGCCGTAGCCTCGCTCACGCCATATTGGTCGAGAGCAGCTTGAGTGGCTGAATAGGCAATACCGCCGAAGCGTGCGTTAATCATAAATCCGAAGCTGAGGTCTTTCCATGTGAAGTCGTTGCGCCATGAGAGGTTAGCCTTGGCAAATACGCTACCCAACTTGATGTCCTCGGTGTTCTGGAGCATAACGCTACCATCGTTGTTCACGAGGATTCGTCCGTTCTCGTCGCGCACGAGGTCTTGAGTGGAATAGAGGTCGCCGAGCGAGCCGCCTGTCTTCAGCACGAAGCGAGCCTGTCCGAGTCCGCCCACGTCAAGACGCTCTTTGGTGATTATTTGTCCTGTTTCGGGGTGAACGTAATTGTCGAGCAGCTCAAGAATCTTGTTGTCGTTGTGCGAGAGCACCATTGTAGAGCTCCAGCCGAAGTTGCGCCACTTGTTGTTGTAGCCGAGTGAAAGCTCTATACCTGAGTTGCGCACGGCACCCGTCTGAACATAGAGTGTGGAGTAACCCGACGATACCGAAATCTTCGGGTCGAAGGTTTGGTTGTAGGTCTTGGCATAGTAGTAAGCTACGTCGAAGTTAACCTTGGCATCGAAGAATTTAGCTGTCAAGCCCACTTCCCATGAGTCGGTCTTTTCGGGTTTTAGTTCATACATCGGGTAGTTGCGCTTAGCCTGCCATACTTTGTTGTTAGCGTCCCATGAGTAGGTAGGATTGGCGATAAAGCGCGGGAAGGGAAGACCCACCGATGCAAATGAACCGCGGAGCTTCAAGAATGAAATCTGACGAGGCAGCTTGAGTGCGTTGGAGAGCACTACCGAAGCACCTACTGAAGGATACCAGAATACCGTCTGAGTGGAGTTCTCACCGGCGAGTTGCGAAGTCCAGTCGCCGCGTCCGGTAGCTGTGAGGTAGTAAGTGCCTTTGTAGCCGAGTTCCACACTTCCGAAGAGCGATTTAGTCTGGTCGTGATAGCCGCTTTGTTCGCGTTTGGTCTTGGTGTCTTCGAGTTGCAGCACATTGAACACGTTGGGCAGTCCGTCGGCTATAATCGGACCGTCGATACCCACGTAGTCCTGACGCTGGTCGCTGAGTGATGCACCCACGTTGGCATTGAGCGACCATTGTTCGCTGAAGGTCTTGCTCACGTTGGCAAGGAAGTCGAAGTACATCTGTTTGTCGTTGGTCTTGCCGAGTCCGTAAGAACCGTTGTCAGAACCACCGGTGAAGAGCTTGTTGGTAGTAGCATAGTTCTTGCTCTCGTAGGTGTTTGAGCTGTGGTCGATGCGGGCACGCCCTGAAAGGCTCAACCAGTCGAAGAGCTGATAGGATACGTTTCCGCTGAGCATGAAGCGGTCTTTCTTGTTCTCGCGCACATTGCGGTAGGCAATCCAGTAAGGGTTCTGTCCGGCAAATGCCTCAAGACCTTGCGGCCAATATTGAGTGCTGATGCCGCGAGAAGTGTCGTAGCGCTCATACATTTTCACGTCTTCCCAGTCGTCGCCACGCGGGAAAAGATAGGCAGTGACGAGCGGGTTGCGGTATTGACCTTGGTTCACCATGTTGCGGTCGGTCTGACGAATGTAGTTACCGCTCACGTCGATAGTCAACTTGTCGTTCAGAGCCTTTGTAGTGTTGCGGAAGGTGAAGTTGTAGCGGTTGTAGTCGTTGTTTGGCACCAAACCTTTAGAGTTGATTACCGAAGCCGATGCGTATGTTTGGTTCTTTGCCGTACCGGTAGAAAGCGTGAGGCTCTCGGTGGTAGTCACTCCGGTGCGCAAGAAGTCGCTGATTGGGTCATAGCCCATGTAGTTGGCTTCGTTGAGGAGTTTGCCCCAGCTGCGCTCAGTAGAGCCTGAAGCCGAGTTGTAATCGCCTGTTCCGTAGCGGTTTTGGAATTTCGGAGTGCGGAAAGCCGAAAGAATCTCGGTGTTCTGGCTGAAAGTGAGGTTGAATTTGCCCTCTTGACCGCGCTTGGTGGTAATCACAATGGCACCATTGGCAGCGTGGCTACCATAGAGCGCGGCAGCGGCGGCACCGGTGAGCACCGTCATTGATTCTATGTCGTCGGGGTTGATGTCGGCAATAGCTTCGGTGGCACCTTTCGAGCCGAAGGAGCCTGTTTCGCCGCCTTCGTCGAGGTTGAACATCGGCACACCGTCAATTACATAGAGGGCGTTGCTCGACTGGTCGATGGCTTTCGTACCGCGCATCACCACCTTTGCTGCACCACCCACACCCGATGAAGATGTGTTGATGGTCACACCTGCCACCTTACCGGTGAGCGAATTGATGAAGTTGGCGTCTTTCACAGTGGTAATATCGCTACTTTTCACCTCTTGTGCATTGTAGCTCAGGGCTTTTGTAGCGCGCTTTATACCGAGTGCGGTCACCACCACTTCATCGAGCATTTTGTTGTCCTCTTTCAGTGTTACGTTGATAGGCTCGTTGCCCACTTTCACGGTTTTTGTCTCGTAACCGATGTAGGAAATGGTCAACTTGCTTCCTTCGGGAACTTTAAGAGTGAAATTACCGTCGAAATCGGTAGTAGCACCGATTGAAGTGCCGGGAACCATAATGGTAGCGCCGATTAGCGGCTCACCGTTGGCGTCGAGAATCTGTCCGGCAACGCTTTTTGTTGCGCCTGAGCGGGCTTGTTTCCCACCGTTGGCATCGGCTGATTTGTACTTCAAGTACACGATTTTGTCGTCGACCGTGTAGGTGACGTCTTTGCCTGCCAACACTTTTGCGAGGACTTCCTCGATAGTCTTGTTGGTGACTTTCACTGCCGGCGTCTTGATTGTCGCCAGATTGTCATCGCAAAAAAATTCATAAGTACCCTGGCTCTGAATGTTCTTGATTACAGCTCCGAGGGTTGATTGTGGCATGTCGAGCGTGACTTGTGCCTCCAGCCACGGGGCTGAGCACGTCAAAGCTATGCACACCATCAGACCTTTTAGAAATTTCATGTCAGATGTTTTTTAGTTTAAGGGTTATACAATAGAGTTATTTGTTAGTTTTTTATGTTTTTTTCGTCGCTTTGGCGGTAGCTTTTTCCTGGCTGTCTTACCGATTTTTTGAGGTGACAAATGCTTGGCAGTCATCGTGCAGTGCACGATTCCACCTATAACAATCTCAAAAAAATCAGTCGACGTAAGAAAAATTTTATTGCTAATCCGCTTTCCGGTAAATACCGGGTTTATGTTAATAGTAACTTTTTTATAGTTTTTAGTTTTCTACATCGCTTAATGTTATTGAATGGTTAACGTAATGTCATTATTTGTTCGGCTATACTTTATCGGCATTGCATTGCGCAGAAGCGACAGAGTAGAGTCGATGTTTTCTGTTCGTTTAATCACTCCCGAGTAGGTGTGGCTGTGTCCTTTGGGGTTAAGGATTCTCACCGAAACGCCATAGAAGTGCTCGAGTGCATGAGCCACCTGTTCCACCGAGGCGTTGTTGAAAGGAATCAGGTTGTTGTGCCACACGGCATCGTAGCCGGTGTTCACATCTTGCTGCACGGTGAGCTGGTGGTTCTCGCCATCGAGATTGGCACGCTGCCCGGGTTGCAGAATTATGCATCCTTCGCCGTGATTTCCCTCCACCTGCACTTTGCCGGTGATAAGGCTTGAAGTGGCGTTTTTGCTGCCGCGGTAGCACTGCATGTTGAATGTTGTGCCGAGCACGGTCACATCAATCTGCTCGCTGTGCACTACAAACGGGCGCGAAGAGTCTTTGGTCACTTCAAAATATGCTTCACCCTCTATTTCCACATTGCGGCAATCGGGGCTGAACTTCTCGGGATATTTTATCATCGCCATAGCGTTGAGCCACACTTTTGAGCCGTCGGGGAGAATAACGGTGCGTATGCTGTCGTGAGGTGCGTATGCCGTGATGCGGTTGTCGCGCTCCACGATGCTGTAATTACGCATAAAAATCGATGCTGCACCAATGCAGAGCATTATAACAGCCGCCGTGCCTATTATCCACCTGCGCATTCTCTTGATGCGGCGTTGGTGGGCTTGGCTGAAGGCTATGCGCGCCATTTGCAACTTTTCAGCTTCTTTTAGCTGAGCATCGCTCATCAAAGCCACTTTGGTTGCTATGTAGTCGGTGCGAACCTCATTGAAGATGCGCACATGGTCGCTACTCTCCTTGAGCCACTCAAGGAGCAGTCTCAGCTCGTCGGTAGGGCAGTCGCCCTCGAGGTATCCTACGATTATTTCTTCAATAGGTCTCTCCATCGATTCTTTTGTAGCAACCGGGTTGAACATGTTCTTTTTTTTCACGTCGTTCTGTAGATATTAACAATGGGAGTAGTGAAAACACTTACTTAAAGTGCAAGAAAAAATGAATAATTTGATAAATCTTTCAGTTTTGTGCGCAGCACCTTCAGCGATTTGTAGATGTGTGCTTCGACGGTGCGCACCGAGATGCCCTTAATGCGGGCAATCTCGCTGTTGCGCATATTGTAGATGTAGCTCATGCGAAACACTTCGCGGCTGCCTGCCGGAAGCGACTCTATGGCATCGAACAGGCGTCGGCGCACTTCGCTTGGCTCTATGTCGGGTCCGGATTCTATGCAGGCTTTGTCGAGGCTGAAATCGGCATCGGCAAGGCGACTGATGTCTTCTATTAGTATTATTCGCCCTTTTTCCACTTTTTTGCGCTTCAAGACGTTGATGCTGCGATTGTAGACGCTTCGCATTAGCAGGTTTGCGGTGCTTTCGCCGAAGTTCAAGGTGTCGCGACGAGTCCAAATCTCGGTAAACACATCGCTCACCACATCTTCAGCCATGTCCGGTCCTACTATTGTCCGGGCATAGACAAGCATTTGCGGATAATATTTTTTAAATATGCTTTGGAATGTTATTATCGTGTGGTCGTATGGCATATCTTTTTTCAGGTTAAATAGCAGTTGTTATAGTTTTTTGATAGGCTTTCATAGCGTTATTTCCAATTATTTAATGCAAAAATAGAGCAAGGCGAGAGCAAAAGTAAATAAAAACGAAGTTTTAGGTTTAGCTGAGCCGTAGCCTATTTTATGCAAATATAATTCAAGTGGAGTGGACGAGCAAATAAAAATGAAAAAAATTAAGCGGCAAAGAGGCTGTTCGCAATTTTGTGCCTCTTTGCCGCTTGTGACTAATGACTTATCTGTTATCGAGTCTTGGCATCAATTTGTGCGAGGGCATAGGTGTAGGCTCCTATGGAAATCGCCTTCGATGCGCCTATTTCGGTCACTGCAATTCCGGTGCGCTTCATCGGGTCGTAGATTACGGTGTCATCGCTGCCATACACTTTCAGCTCGCGCGATTCACCTGTGGCAAACCGCTTGAATTCTTCCTCGTTGTCGAGGTCGAACACTTCTAAAGGCAGGCGTTTTATGGTGTCGCCCGATATGGTGCTTATAGTGGAGCGCATCTCCTTGAGGAGGGCGGGCTTGATATATTTCATTGCGCCTGTCACGCCTCCGCCTACCACTACTAACGAGTCGCTGATGAGCACTGCCGTGGCAAACACGTCGCCGGCTATCTCGCCGAAGCGTGCAAACGATTGCTTGGCGGCTTCGGCATCGCCCTCTTTCTTGCCTTCGGCAATGAGGAAGATGTCGTAGGGGGTGAGCGATGAGGCATCGGTGCCGCTGTACTTGCCATACTCGCGAATCACGGCGCGAATCGACACTCCATCTTCAGCCATTATGCCCGGCTCAAGTTTGTTGCGCATGCAGAACACTTCCACGCAGGAGTTGTTGCCGAGGTTCAGCTCGCCATTGATTACCTGTCCTATTCCCAATCCGGTGCCAAAAGTGAAACCGGTGAGGTTTTTGTAGGTCTTGTGCCCGCCGAGTTCTTTTATGCGACGGTTGATTTGCGGCAGTATGCCGCCGGTTGCTTCGCCGTAGGCGTAGAGGTCGCCATCGTTGTTGATGAATACCGGTACACCGAATTTCTTCTCAAGGAATGGACCGAGTGCCACGCCGTTGCGAAACGAGGGGAAGTTGGGCAGATAGCCTCCGATTATGCCGTTGGGATAGTCGGCAGGTCCGGGAAATGCAAAACTTATTGCCACCGGTTTCTCTTCGATGCGGCTGAAAATTTGGGTGAAGCCCTCTACTATTGCGCCAAGGCACTTGTCGAGGTCATCGGCTTGCGATGGCAGTGTCAATGGCTCGGTGATAAACTCGCAACCTTTCATTGCGCTAAACACAAGATTAGTGCCTCCTGCATCGAGGGTAGCTACAATTCTGTTGTCGTTATGGTACATAGTTCGTTTATTAATGGTGTTAATATATGGCTTTTGTTTATTCAACGCTTTTTAGCACGGATTTATTATTGATAGAGGGGCTGTAGGCGCCTTTATTCTTATTAACACCTTGCTCCCTCTAATCACTTACTCCGGCGCAGGGCAATTTTTTGCCTATAATATGCGCTTTTTCCTCTTGCACCATTGCCCATAAGTGATGTGCTAAATCTCGCATAAACAAATTCCTGATTTTGCGAATTTCAGCGCAAATATATAAATATTTTTTCTAAAGTATAGGCAGCCGTCGCCCTTCGCCCGCTGAAAATACCGTGAAAATACGCTGTAAATCTCAACTTTGGCACCCGAATAATTGCATCTTCAGCCACTTTTGTTAATTTTGCACTTGCTGTCGGACTCGACATCGGTGGGGCAACTATCTAACCATACGGGGCTTTTTCGGTTGCTATATGTAGTAGATTCTTGCTGCGAAGGCGTCTTACTTAATAGTGGAGATTATGCCATAAATAAATTGTGCTCCGTGTGTGGAGTGAAATAATAACTGAATAATTGATGATACCGAAACATTTATTACGAAACAACCTCTTTGCCGCTGCTTTAATGGCGTGTGCATGTGTGTATTCTCCCTTGTCGGCTGCCGATTCTCGCCCTGCCGAGGGTAGTTTTGTGGCCGGGAAAGGGCATTTTCTGCTTAATGGCGATAAATTTGTGGTGAAGGCTGCCGAGCTGCATTATCCGCGCATTCCGCGTCCCTACTGGAAGCAGCGCATCGAGCTGTGCAAGGCTCTTGGAATGAACACGGTGTGCCTCTATGTGTTCTGGAACGCCCATGAGCCGCGCCCCGACGAATACGACTTCACCGGGCAGAATGATTTGCGCGAGTTTGTGCGCCTGTGCGATGCTGCCGGCATGAAGGTGATTCTTCGCCCCGGTCCATACGTGTGTGCCGAGTGGGAGATGGGTGGTCTGCCGTGGTGGCTGCTGAAGAAGAAGGACATCAGCCTGCGCGATGACGATGCCTATTTCCTTGAGCGTGTCGACAAATTCCAAAAGGCAGTGGCGGCGCAG
>CAMEKH010000026.1 GCA_945921235.1 uncultured Prevotellaceae bacterium
GTCATATACTTGCAGTTGGCATTTATTTTTATCACAGGACCACCGCCGAGCTAAGGGTGATTTGTGACATCGTATTTCTCTGCATAATTTGGGTGGAAAGCATGAGCGTTATCGGCTGAAATCATAAAAGAATTTGAGATTGCTCGCATGAATTCGCTTTCATGTCCTCCATATATATTATTTATGCGCTTAAGAATATTAGCCAACACCGGCGATGCAGCCCCTTGCTTAGTGCCGCTTCCGGTTTCCTCATTATCGAATATTGCAGCAACTTTAGTAGTTTTTGAGTCAGTTCCTTCCACAATGGCAGTTATTGCTGCATGCACCATACTAAGGTCATCAATGCGACCAGATGAGATAAATTCGTTGTTGAGTCCGACTAATGAAGGTTTCTCTACATCATAAAGCATCAAATCGAAATCGAGAATGCTATCTATGCTCACGCCAAGTTCATCGGCTACTAAATTTAGCAACAAATTGTCCTTTTCTACCGATTCATTAACGTGGGCGAGTAGTGGCAACATATCTTTTTGCTTCGATAGCGGATTTCCTTCGTTGACAGCTCTATTGAAGTGAATTGCGAGATGAGGAATCACTAAAATAGGGCGGTTTATTCGCAATAGGCGTGTCACAGGGTGCAGGGCATCGCTCCCACGGAGTATCACACGTCCTGCCACCGATAATGGACGGTCAAACCATGTATAAAGAATCGGTCCGCCATACACTTCGGTGTTCAATTTTATAATTCCATTTTCAGCCTTAATTACAGGGTTGGGTTTAATTCTGAAACAAGGAGAATCACTGTGTGCTGCAATTATTTTAATGCCGGTTTCAGCCATTGGCTCAGTTCCAGGGATAAAAGCAAATATTGCCGAATCGTTTTTTGTAACATAATATTTTCCACCTGCTACAAGTTGCCAATCATCGGAGAGTGACAACTGGCAGAAACCATTGCTCTCAAGATACCGTCTGATAGTATCTACGGCAAAGAAATTACATGGGCTATCGCCCAAAAATTCCAATAGAGATTTAGAATAATCTTTTTTCATAACAAAGGTTATATTAAGTAACTGTTAATCAATAATTTCTATTATCAGTGCCAAATCGAAGCGAATGCAGCGCACGAAGCACATTGCAAAGCGTCTGCCCCCAATAGGTTTCAAAATCAGCCTTGCAATCGGCAAGCAATTCATTAGTAGCTTCGATGGTCGCATCTTTCACTCCCGCTACGAGATTGAACAGCGGCTGATAAATATCGGCAAGATTCTCCGATATGCTTGAGCCCAATGGAGTATCAGAATATTTCATATCCTCCATAAACACTTCAAGATACACATCATCGTCCTCAAGCAATCTGCATACATTATTTTTAACAGCATTATACGACTCTTCATCGAGGTAACTCTCGGCAAAGAAGTTTTCTTCAAACTGATTTATATTAATATCTGATGCTGCTATGTAAATACGTGGCAAAATTTTCAGCATTTTTGCGATAAATTCATCACGTTCAAAATCGAATATGTTTTCAAGAGTATGACAATATTCATTCGATAATGCTATAAATGCCAAGCTATTAGGACTCAATGTATTTTCACTCATAACGTATTCATTTATAAAGGTTATGCCTTGTGATGTATCTTTGCACATCATCAGGCAAGAAAAAACTTAAATCTTTATTATCGGCTATTTGTGCACGTATAAATGTAGATGAAATTTCCACAATAGGAGCATCAATTGCTGTCACTTTTGCCGAAAATTCTTCAGGAATTACGATGTCAAACCCTATGCGAGGGTATATCATAACACCATATTCCATAATAATACGCTTATAATCTTTCCATTTATCGAACACAGCCCAATTATCAGCACCAATTATCACCTTAAAATTATCGTCAGGGAATTTATCTGCAAGAGTATCGAGAGTGTTTATAGTGTAGGAAGGGTAGGGGAGCGTGAATTCTAACCCTGAAGTAATCACATCGGGCATACGAGCCGCCACCATTTCGGTCATGCGCAAACGGTGCATATCGTAACTTTTGTCGAAATCGGACTTTAAAGGATTCTGCCGTGAAACCATAAGCCACACTTTATCGATATCCGTATTCTGCACAATAAAGTTAGTGAGAATTGCATGACCAATGTGTATAGGGTTGAAGGAGCCTCCAAAGATACCGATATTCATATTAAATTAATCCTTAATAAAATCAGTAATTATATTTTCCACTTCGCTTATTGCGTCCTTAAGAATGTCGTTAACAACGATTCTATCGAATTTGTCGGCAAAAGTCAATTCATAAGCAGCTTTGTCGACACGCTGATTGATAGCTTCAATTGAATCCGTACCACGACTCAAAAGACGATGGCGCAACGTATCGATAGTAGGCGGCTTGATGAATATCGATAAAGCATCGGGACCATATTTCTTTTTCACATTAACGCCGCCTTTCACGTCAATGTCGAGAATAACATTTTTACCGGCTTCTTGAATGCGGCTGATTTCCTTCTTAAGAGTCCCATAGTAATACCCGGCATATACCTCTTCATATTCCACCAACTCATCGTTTCGGATAGCATCTTCAAAATCAGATGTCGACATGAAATAATAATTCACGCCATCAATCTCTCCTCTACGTGGTGCTCGCGTAGTAGCCGATATTGAAAATTCCAATTTAAGGTCGGCATTCTTAATAATTTCACCTATAATGGTCGATTTACCACACCCCGACGGCGCCGAAATTATAATTAATTTACCGTTTGCCATAAGCCTATGACTACATTACATTAAGGACCTGCTCTTTAATCTGCTCCAACTCATCTTTCATGCGCACAACAACCTTTTGTAGCTCGGCATGATTAGACTTTGACCCAAGAGTATTAATTTCGCGTCCCATCTCTTGACTGATAAAGCCAAGTTTCTTGCCTTGACCATGCCCGTTAGCAAGAGTAGACAAGAAATAATCAAGATGATTCTGCAATCTGATTTTTTCTTCAGTAATATCCAACTTTTCAATATAAAAAATCATTTCTTGCTCAAATCGATTCTTGTCGAACTCTATATTTTCAAGTTTGCAAAGCGAATCTTGAATTCGACCTTTGATTTTTGCCACACGCTCCTGTTCATAGCCATCGACCTCGCGGAGTAAAGCCTGAATATTAGCAATCTTTTCACGGAAAAAGGCTTCAAGACGCTTTCCCTCTTGGGTGCGGAATTCAATAAGAGTCGATATTGCTGTTTCCACAGCGTTGCCCACAGCAGCAAGTTCCGATTCATCGGTTTCACTTCTATTTAAATCGCTCTTAATTGCGTCAGGAAGTCTTAATAATGTAGCATACCAATCCACAGGAAGCGGGATTTCCAGCTCCTCCGACATCTTCATTATCTGCTCTTTATATTGCTTCAATAACGGAGTGTTCAAATTAACAACACTTGCATTATCAATCGCCTCAGTATAAATATACAAGTCGACTTTGCCACGTTCAAGCGATAATGCCACTTTGTTTCTTAAATCGAGCTCGATTTCGCGATAGGCTTGTGGCAGTCTAATTGACAAATCAAGCTGCTTGCTGTTCAATGATTTGATTTCAGCTGTTATCTTTTTGCCCTTATCGGCTACAACGGCTTTACCAAATCCTGTCATTGATAATATCATCGTAAATTAAGTTTTTTGCAAAATTAATGTAAAAAAAAGAGGAATGGCAATAAAAGCCGGAAAAAACGCACTAAATTTGCAAATAATTTCATAAAACAATAATGTCGAATATAATAAACATAGAAACCTCGACCGATGTATGCTCTGTAGCACTCACAAGTGAAGGACAAGTATTGGAACATCACGAGGACTACGAAGGGCATAATCATGCTCAAGTGTTGAGTAAATTTTTGAATAGCATATTAAGCTATACCACTACTCGCGATATACGAATAGATGCAATTGCGGTGAGCATAGGTCCCGGGTCATACACCGGATTGAGAATAGGTCTTTCGGAAGCCAAAGGACTATGCTTCGGTCTTGATGTGCCATTAATAGGTATCAACACGCTGAAACTATTGACAGTAGCTGTTATGTTTCGCCATTTTTTTGATGAAGACACGCTCTTTGCTCCTATGATAGATGCACGCAGAAAAGAGGTTTACACAGCCGTGTATGATTTGGCACTTAATGAAATAATGCCCCCGCAGCCATTGATTCTCAATGAGAATTCATATTCGGAATACCTTGCCTCACATAAAATAGTATTTTTCGGCAACGGCTCGGATAAAGCTCGAGAAATAATAACAAGTCAGAATGCTGTATTCATTGAAGGAATAAAACCGGTTGCAATAGATATGCTGGCACTTTCCGAGAAGGCAATCAGAGAACGTGACTATATTGATGTAGCCTACTCTACACCATTATATTTAAAAGAATATCAAACCACTACACCGAAAAGCAAAATATGATTGTTCCGATAGTTCAGTTTTTCTAAGAATGATTGGTTCAATAAAAATATTTAGCTACATTTGCAATGTAATTACTGATAAGATTAAATGGATTTAAAATACAATTCACAGCAAAAAGACCTTGTCCTTCCCGAAT
Source organism: uncultured Prevotellaceae bacterium (assembly GCA_945921235.1). Taxonomy (GTDB): domain Bacteria; phylum Bacteroidota; class Bacteroidia; order Bacteroidales; family Muribaculaceae; genus CALZFJ01. Next base: position 4,578 of record CAMEKH010000026.1, read on the forward strand.
ATGGAAGAAATGTCCAGCAAATGGTGGATTACTGTGTGTCTATACCCGACAGAGAAGAAAGAACACGATGTGCCTATACAATTGTGCAAATTATGGGTAATCTGTTCCCACAGCTTAGGGACACCGATGACTACAAGCATAAGTTGTGGGACCATTTGGCTATTATGTCGGATTTCAAACTTGATATAGATTTCCCATACGATATAATCAAGAAAGAGAATCTGGTAACATCTCCTGAGCCTGTAAAATATGCTCTTGAGCCAATAAAATATCGCCATTATGGAAAAATCATAGAGCAAATGATTGATGCCGCATGCGAATATCCCGATGGCGAAGAGAAAGATATATTAATATCACTCATTGCAAATCACATGAAGAAATTGATTTTCTCAATCAATAAAGATGGTGTGGAAGATGAAAAAATTCTAAAAGACCTCTGTGAATACTCAAAAGGGAAAATCAATCTTGACCCGGCTACATATCAACTTCATGAGTTCAAAGAAGCTCCGGCAGCCCCTACAACTACATCTAAGAAATCAAAAAAAAAAATAGCTAACCACTGCTTATAAACACTCAGCAATATGATTGGAAGAGAAGACGTAGTGGAAATGGGGCAATACAACAAGCCACATGGCATTAACGGCGAGATTTCAGCCACTATGCTATGTGAATTGTCGTTACTCGATAATTTTAAGTGTCTTATTTCTTCAGTTAATGGAATTTTTGTGCCGTTCTTTATAGAATCAGTTCGTCCGAAAAACGAATTTACCGCACTTATAAAAATTGAAGGAATCAATAATGAAGCCGATGCGCTATTATTAATCAACAAAGAAATATATGTATTAAAGACTGAATATGAGCGAATAGCTGAAGAGCAAGGCTGCGATGAATCTCCGGCTGATTTCTTCATAGGCTATTCAATCGTGGATAATACCAAAGGCATAGTAGTTGGAAAAATTGTTGATATTGACGACTCAACCGATAACGTACTGTTTATTGTGGAAAATGATAATTCCGACGATATTTATATTCCGGTAGCAGACGAATTTGTGTATGATATTGACAATGAAGCCGAACGGATATATATGAATCTGCCTGATGGGCTTATCGATGCAAATAATTAAATAACGTCAATCCAACCAATTATATACTAACTTTTATGGGAACAAAAGAATTTGATGAAAATGATGCTATAGAATTTATCAGAAATTTCATGCCTGAGAAACTAAAGAACAAATATAGCGATGATGATATTCTATTGATTATCGACACGATGTATGATTTCTATGAGAAGGGCGATGAGCAAGAAACCCTCTACGATGAAGGCGATGATAATAACGATGAATTCAATCTTAATGAAATAGTGAATTTTGTAAAAAAATCAATAAGAAAAGACCCCGACAATCAAGTCGATATGGACGATGTGAAAGTCATTGTCGAAGGAGAAATTGAATATGAAAATACGCTCGATGATTTATTGTAGAAATAACAATACTCTTTTAAAAGCCTTAGCACTGATAGCTGTATTAATAATAGGTGGTTATGAGGTCGCATTTTGCGCAGGGAAGAATAATGCAAAAAAGGATGCAAATAACATAGAAACCCCGAAGGCTGTCGATATATATGAATTATCACTCGAAGACAATCTTTATACACCAGAGATTGAGCGCAATGGCGATATAATATCAACATTTCAGCTCAACCAAGCGCGTGAATTGAAGAAAAAAGGATACAATGTGGAATTGATGCGCAATGGCGAAGTAATAGTTATTTCGATTCTTTCCGGGCAGCTCTTCGCTCCAAATGATACAGTGCTTAACGATTTGGGACGATTGACTCTTAAACCACTACTTAAATTCTTATCAAAAGCCGATATGTATAAAATGATACTTGTAATGCATACCGACAATACCGGCTCGGAATCCTATACAAAAAATTTAAGCCAATCAAGAGTTGACGCCGTGTTTTCTTGGATAGAGAGTTGCTCAATGGCTGATTATGTAGTACCTTACGCACTTGGAGCAGAAGAGCCTCTATTCCCTAATAATTCAATTGAGAATCGCAAGATGAACAGACGACTTGAAATATATCTTGTCCCTGGGATTCTTATGATAAAACAAGCACAAAACGGAAAGATAGATTTTAAATAGATTAACTTTAAGATTTCACGATAGTCTTATCGTAAAATTTCGTAAATTTGCAACAAATATAAAATATACAAACATAAATGGCAAAAGAGCTAAAAGATTTGACCAAGAGAGCCGATAATTACTCTCAATGGTATAACGAATTAGTTGTTAAAGCCGATTTGGCAGAGCAATCGGCAGTGAGAGGTTGCATGGTAATCAAGCCCTATGGTTATGCTATTTGGGAAAAGATGCAACGGCAGTTAGACGACATGTTCAAAGCTACAGGACATGTAAACGCATATTTCCCTCTATTGATTCCAAAATCATTTTTGAGCAAAGAAGCCGACCATGTGGAGGGATTTGCAAAAGAATGTGCAGTTGTTACACACTATCGATTAAAAAATGACCCCGACGGGCAAGGTGTAGTTGTCGACCCGGCTGCACGATTGGAGGAGGAGCTGATTATTCGTCCTACTTCCGAAACGATTATTTGGAATACATACCGCAACTGGATTAAATCCTATCGCGACCTACCTATATTGTGCAATCAGTGGGCAAATGTTTTCCGCTGGGAAATGCGCACACGCATGTTCCTTCGCACTGCAGAATTCCTATGGCAGGAGGGGCACACGGCACATGCCACTAAGGAGGAAGCCCTTGAGGAAGCAAAAAAGATGCTTAACGTGTATGCAGAATTCGCAGAGAAATATATGGCTGTTCCGGTTATTAAAGGCGTGAAATCGGCAAACGAGCGTTTTGCCGGTGCTCTCGATACATTTACTATTGAGGCAATGATGCAAGATGGCAAAGCTCTACAATCGGGCACATCACACTTCCTCGGGCAGAATTTCGCTAAAGCATTCGACGTGAAATTCATTAACAAGAACAATGAGCTTGAATACGTATGGGCTACATCATGGGGCGTTTCAACGCGCTTAATGGGAGCATTAATCATGACACACTCCGACGACAATGGTCTTGTATTGCCTCCACATCTCGCGCCAATTCAAGTGGTAATTATCCCTATTTACAAGAGCCTGGAGCAATTGTCGGGTATAAACGAAAAAGTAGCGCCTATTATCGAGCGACTTAAAGCCAAAGGAATAAGCGTAAAATATGATAATGCCGATAATAAGCGTCCGGGATTCAAATTTGCCGACTATGAGTTGAAGGGCGTCCCTGTACGTCTTGCTCTTGGCGCACGCGATATTGAGAACGGCACAATCGAAGTAATGCGCCGCGACACATTGGAGAAAACATCGGTTTCTATTGAGAATATCGAAGACTATGTTGCAAATCTTTTGGAAGAAATTCAGAATAACATTTTTGCTAAAGCGCTTAAATTCAGAGAGGAAAAAACTACTACAGTTGAAACCTACGAGGAATTTAAAGAAAAAATCGAAGAGGGAGGATTCATTCTTGCCCATTGGGACGGTACTTCTGAAACCGAAGAAAAAATTAAAGAAGAGACCAAGGCTACCATTCGTTGTATTCCACTCGAAGGCGATAAGACTCCAGGGAAATGCATGGTTACCGGCAGACCATCGGCACAGCGTGTGATTTTCGCTCGTAATTATTAATTATATTCATAATAATTGGCTCAAACAGCCGGCATTATCATCAATGTCCGGCTGTTGCTATTTTATATAGCCTTATTTGACTTTTTTCAGCAGGGAAATGAAGTGTGAGAATCATTGAGTTATCTATTGTTGCATATAAATCGTTGTCGAGAAGCTCTTTTTCAGCATCATACCATACCAATCGATATGTATCTATGAATGGCATCGCCTTTAATTCACCTTTTTTCATTCCACATCGCCAAATTCGGTTATTAATCTTTGCACCATCTATATAAATTATGTCATAGCCTGTGTTATTTTTCACAAGAGCTACTTTATATTTTCCCCCAAGTTTGAGGGTGGAATAATGCAAGTTGCGGTCGAGATAGTCCCAATAGCCCTCTATTCTATCACTTGATTTACTTAAATAAGATTCGATCGATGCTTTGTTCCACGATGTAGCCAAGTCGTCGGTCACATCGTGATTCCACTTCATCACAATTCTTTCCACGGCAGCAGCACACCCCTTGTTTACAACAACCCCGAATTTACTATCGTTAATGAATTGAATGTCACTAAAAGTTGCAATTAGATTATAGTGCTTATCACCTATATAAATAGCAGTCAGTTCCCCGTCGTATGCAATGCGAATCATATTGTAACCCTCATATAAATCTACATTTTTATCAATTTCAACCGTTTTCAATGAAGAAACCCGTCCATTCTCGCATTTTACAATATCTACAATCATATATCTGCGATCGAGAATGTCGTGCAGACAAGTATTATAGCACTTCATAAGCACTGCATAATAATTTTGTTCATCTATATAATTCCACACAGCGCCACATTCAGTATTAGCAATTTTTCGTTTCTTTTTATCAGTCGATTCAAAATAATGATAAGATTTTCCCTCCTTATTATGCAGATTAGCAATTCTTATGCTGAATTTGAACGTAGCATTATTATCACGCAATATAGTGTCGACTGAGAACAGTGGCAAATCTCTCGCATTTTCAAACACAAGTCTATTTTGCTCAAAAGCCACCGCACCGGTTTTAGCAAAGCTCCCGAATCCGGTAGGATAGGAATAATAGACACATTCGCCCCTCACCATTGAGAATAAAAGCAAAAAAAACACTGATGTAATAAACCGGACCATAACATAAGTTTTACTTTCATAAGCAAATATAAGGAAATAATCAATTAGATTTATAAAAATAAGTCGGAAAGAGAGAAAACAGATTAAAAAATGTTGAAAAGCACACTTTATTCTTTCAAAAACATTATTCCAATTACTAATAGTAAAAAGAAAAGCATTATCTTTGTATAATGTAATAAAATATGCAAATGGAGTTGATTCTCTATATCCTTTTAAGAGGATTGTTAATAGGAATTTTGGTATCTGCTCCTATGGGACCGATTGGCGTGTTGTGTATTCAACGGACATTAAATAAAGGTCGGTGGGCAGGTTTCTATACTGGCATTGGGGCAGCATTCTCCGATGTGTTCTATTGTTTGCTTACGGGACTTGGGTTATCATTTATTATCGATTTTATTGAAACAAACCAAAGTCTACTGCAAGTTTTAGGAAGTATAGTCCTATTGTTTTTCGGTCTATACCTTATAAAGAAGAATCCTGCCGGTGCATTAAAAACGCCAAAAGATAGGAAGATGAATTACACACAGGATTTTGTGACCGGCTTTCTGTTCACATTCTCTAATCCACTTATCCTATTCTTGATTATCGGTCTTTTCACCCGATTCAATTTTCTTTCACCCGATTACCAATACTACCATTATATTATAGGCTTTTCTTCCATTTTTGCAGGAGCATTATTGTGGTGGTTTATTGTAACATTTTTTGTTAACAAAGTAAGGTCGCATTTCAACGTAAGAAGTATGTGGCTTATAAACAGAATAATCGGTATTTTAATTCTAATAATGTCATTATTCGGATTCATTATGGGATTAAAAGACTATATCATAGCTCATTAATAGAAAACAGCAATATTTTATATGGAAAAGCAGTTAGATATACCCAATTTTGCAATTCTCGACAGCATGAATATGGAAGATGTGTGCGACTTCCTTGAACAAGAATCACAAAAACATTCAATCGATTGCCGGAATTGGAGCAAGGATTTCCCATATCACCCGGTTACGATTTTTACGATAGCTCATTCAACACAATATATTTATGTTGACTTTTTCGTAAGAGGTAATTATCTGCGTGCTATGAACTACACCAATAATTCGCCGGTTTCCGATGATAGTTGTGTGGAATTTTTTCTGCAAATCCCCGGAAACAAAGAATATTGGAACTTTGAATTTAATTGCATAGGAACCATTAATGCATCTCACAGAGAAAAGCGAGAGAATCCATCGAGATTAACCGACGAGCAGATAAGCCTTATAAAAGTGTTTCCATCGTGTGGCACACGTCCATTTGAAGAAATGGAAGGATTGTTTGCATGGAATCTCACAATTGCCATTCCATTCAGCCTTATAGGTATTGATAATAACAACCTACCGGAATATATATTAGGAAATTTCTATAAATGTGGCTCAAAAACAGGATTACCTCATTACCTGAGTTGGTCTCCTATTGAATCGGACAAACCCGATTTTCATCGTCCTGAATCATTTGGAAAGCTATTCTTAAAATAAGGCTACACAGCATTGTGTTGCTCTTTCATCAAATGGAGCAATCGTAGGATATCTTATCGAGAATCAGCCCGATTTCCACTTGCTTAATACCTTTTACAGTAAGGTATTCCTTGTCGTTCTCAAAATGTTCCATGAAAGTTTTAAAATCATTTCCGAAAGCAGTAATCGACTTCCTATAGTAATCGGCAGCAACTACATAATTGTGCAGGCACATATTAAGATGTCCTATGTTGAGAAAATCATGTGCCGAGGGATTATCAGAAAGGACTTTTTCGTAATATGAAGCACTCGACTCATAATTACCGATAAGAAAAAGGCACCATGCTATCGGGCGGATTGCTCGGTGGTGCGAATTATCGAGATAATCGACCTTATAATAAGCCTTTAAAGCCTCTTCGATTTTCCCCATTTCAAGAAAGCAATGACCGATATTCAAACTTATCGATAAATTATCGGGGCTCAATGATTCAGCCCGTCTATAATACTCAAGAGCCTTTTGAGGATTCCCATGCGATTTGAAGCATGTTGCAATGTGTCGCAAATTCCATAAATCATCGGGATTGAATAATTCATATTTAAGATATGACTCTATGGCTTTATCATAATGTTTCATACATTGATGACAGAACCCCATTTTTTGAATTAAAGCTGAATCAAAGTCACTATAACTTTGCATAATCCGTTCAAAACACTCTATGGATTCATTATAATGTTCGTTTTTCATAAAATATTCTCCAACATACGTAAGCGTATCTGCATCGGTAAGAATATCAAGAATTAAATCCACTGATTTCAGGTCAAGAGTAGTGTCAAACGGGTCGTAAAATTCTTGACGATAAGAATATAATTTCATAAATCTAAACAAATCCTGAATAAATCTATTAGCTATATCCTCACGACTCTTACATGGGTCGGGAAGCGATGCATTCTGCATTTCTTTGATAGCAGCGTTCTGCGCATCGAAATGCGACATCATCATATCTCGCTGCGCCTTAGGTATAGAACCAAAACTCAAACAAAACGAATACTTATCACTATTACATAAATAATTGATATTCAATAGAATTGACTTAATCATCTCCTCTTTTTCAGTAAACGAAGTCAATACTACTGAATTCCCCTTATGAAATGGCATAAACCAATTTGAAATTTTGCGAAAGAATGGGAAAGACTTGAGCTTGGAGAAGGTCCCCATAAATATATCAGCTCCCGATAGTTGAATTGAATTAAGTTCCTCTATTTTTTTAGACAAATCGCTGTTTTCAAGTATGTTTCGCCACTCAGGGTTACCCTCTAAGTCATCTACGTCTTTTATATATTGAGCGCCTTTGAATTTGTTGATTATAGTAGGACTTATTTTCATAATTTCAGGCATAATTTCGTCTTGAACACGTTTTGTCAATTTTTCCGTATCACGGCTACGTATTAGCAGGAAATATATTGAGCGCACATCTTTCCTGAAAGTTTCATTTTCCGATAGTAATGTCCACGCATTCTTAAGTTTTTGAGAATTATTTACCCTGTAATCATACTTATACATTAGTATCAACAAGCAACATAATGCAGTTACACCTATATCTTGATGCTTTGAATAAAGCGAAAGCAGGAGCAAAAGTATATGCTCTTGATAGAATTTGCTTCCACTTAGGTATAAAGCTGCAACAAGCATGGATTTTAAATTAATTGGCACATTCTCATCATCAAATAAATCTGCCAAATCCTTAACCTCGCTACCGGTCAATGGAAATTTAGTCCAAATAAAATCAAACAATATAGCTCCTTTATCTTCCTCTGCTATTGTAAGATTTAACAATTGTTGCCTGTCGACAGCCTCAACTTCTCCATACAATTCAAGATTATTATGCGAATTTTTAAATTCTTCTATGGCTTGTTCTAACGACTTAACAACAAATTTTTGAGTAAGAAAATATTGCTCACCCGACACTTTGGCAGAGATTCTGCAATATACCTTATCAGTAATAGCATAAAGAGATTCAACTATCTCGCAAAGAATACGCTCTTGCTGGTTATCAACTGTCCCGGCAACAAAATATTGAATCATATATTTATATGAAGTTTCAATCCGGTCAAGTTCATCAGTCAAATCCCACGATTCATCTTCAGCAATTAGTGAACGAATACCATTAATTGCAGCATATATCTTGCTACCTTTTATCAAGGTTATTATATTATTTCTTAACGATGTTATTTCTTCGAAACTCATTCGGAAAAAATTTTTGCACGAAGTTAATAAACTTTTTAGAAAAAGTGGACATATTCAATTATTAAATAGTAAATTTGCAGTATTAATAATTGAATAAAAACATATAAATTAATTATGGTCTTACAAAGATTGCAAAGTGTGTATCTGTTGATTGCCGCAGTATTAATGAGCGTGTATTCTTTTTCAACAATCGCTGAATTAGGAATTGATTCTGCAAGCGTTGATTTAGCAATGTTTAATAACATAATGCCCGGAGTAGAATATATGTGGGGATTTTTTGCTATTTCAATATTGGTAGCCATATTGGCATTTATTACAATTTTCAAGTATAAAACGCTAAAATTACAAAAAAGTTTATGCCGCATTTGCGGTTGCGTTACGACCGTATTATTCGCATCATTAATGATTATATTATATAACATTCAGTGTGACAATTTAAGAATTTCATTGTCTAACATTATGCCGATATTTGCAATCATTTTTTTCTTTTTGGCTGATTCGGGAATTTCAAAAGATATCAAGATACTAAGTAGCTATGACCGAATAAGATAATTCAATTTAACCAAGCCGTTACAATAATATTTTTATAAATCTACAAATCAATTCACATACTATGATAACTGCAATGATAATTATTTTTATTGTAGGATATATTCTTATAGCATTAGAACACACTCTACACATTAACAAGGCAACATTCGCTCTGCTAATGTGCGGTATTCTATGGACAATATTTGCAATGTCGGGTATTGTTGCCGACACCGGTAACGCTATTATAGAACAACTCGGTGATACATCAGAAATTCTTGTATTTCTTATCGGCGCAATGACTATTGTGGAACTGATTGACAAGTATGAAGGGTTTAATTTTATAACAAAATACGTCAAAGCCAAACAAAAGAGGTTATTGCTTGTAATGCTCTCAATAATTACTTTCTTTATGTCGGCAGTACTCGATAATATGACAACTACCATTATTATGGTGATGCTACTCAGACGTATGCTCATAAAGAAAAGCGATAGGTGGTTATTCGCAGGAATTATAGTGATTTCGGCTAATAGTGGTGGCGCTTGGTCGCCTATTGGCGATGTTACAACCATTATGCTGTGGATGAATGATAACGTAACCACCGTTGACTTGATTGTAAACCTGTTTATTCCTTGTGTAGTTTCTACGATTATCCCACTTGTAATAGCATGTAAATTGATAAACGATGACGGAATGCCTAATGCAACAGTTAAAGTAGCTTCTGCTCCCGACCCTCAGCTCGTTACAGTCAACCCTCGTCTAAGCCAATTAGTTCTGCTATCGGGTGTTGCCGGGTTGCTTTTCGTCCCTGTGTTCAAGACCACAACCGGGCTACCTCCATTTATGGGAATGATTATATCTCTTGGTGCATTGTGGCTACTGACGGAAATTATTGTAAGACATTTTCATCTCGATTCGTCAATTGAAGGACGAGTGTCACAAGTAGTGAAGCATATTGATATGCCTACAATTTTGTTTTTTCTCGGCATCTTAATGGCTGTTGGCGCATTGAAACAAGCAGGAATACTCTCAAATGTAGCTTCTTGGCTCGACTCCACAATCCATGAACCATATCTTATCAGCTCTTCAATAGGTGTACTATCATCTATTGTCGATAATGTACCTCTTGTTGCGGCATGTATTGATATGTATCCTGTTGTCGATGTAGCATCGTTATCTACTGTTGCAGACCCTGCCTACATGTCACTATTTGTTGAGAACGGATTGTTCTGGCACCTATTGACGTTTTGTGCGGGAGTAGGAGGAAGTATTCTCATAATCGGCTCGGCCGCCGGAGTTGTAGCAATGGGGATTGAAAAAATACCATTTTGGTGGTATTGCAAAAAAATCAGTTTACTCGCATTAGCAGGCTACATAAGTGGTATTATATGTATTTGGTTGCAATGTCTTTTTATGATGTAGACCAACAATCACATCAAATAAATACTCATTTTTAGGTATTGCCTATCAATAAAAAAGCCATTAATTTTGTTGACTCAAATGGTAATTTATGGATTTACGGCATAAATACAAAGCATCTGACAAGCTCAAGGACCTTATCAGCGACAATAGCTTGTTACTGATGGTCCTTAACCGATTCGGAATATCTCTTGGGTTTGGAGAAAAGTCGGTTAAAGAAAGTTGTGATGCTCAAAATGTTGATGTGACTACTTTTCTTGCAGTAGCTAATTTTATTAGTAATCAAGAAAAAGACTTTGATGGCATTTCCCTGGCATCACTAATTGAATATCTGAAACAAGCTCATATTTTCTTTCTTGATTACAATCTGCCCACCATTCGCCGCAGACTCATTGAAGCAATTGATTGCTCCGGGAAAGATGACGTGGCTTTTCTTATCTTGCGGTTCTATGATGAATATGTGGTAGAAGTACGCAAACACATGGAATATGAGGACAAAAAAGTATTCACCTATGTAGAAAGGCTTCTCAGTGGCATAAAAGACCCTCATTATTGCATTCGTACATTTGCCGACAAGCACAATAATATGGATAAGAAACTTAAAGAGCTTAAAGATATAATTATAAGATATTATCCTGAGCAAGGCAACAACTCATTAACATCTGTACTATTCGACATAATCAATTGCGAGCAGGATTTATCACTTCATTGCCAAGTAGAAGATTTGCTATTTGTACCGGCTGTTGAAAAGGTGGAAGAATCGGCTGACATAGTGGAACACAAAGAACTAATTCACGATAATCGAGCAGAGAATATGGAAATCTCAAAAGCTTTAAGTCAGCGTGAAAGAGAAATAATAGGTTATGTGGCATCTGGTTTGAGTAATAAAGAGATAGCCGACAAGCTGTGTATATCCATACACACAGTCACAACACATCGCAGAAATATCAGCAATAAATTGCAAATTCACACTTCGGCGGGACTCACGATTTATGCTATAGTTCACAAATTAGTCAGTCTGCAAGACATAAAGTTAACCTAACATTTTACTCTGAATTTATAGCTAAAAGTGACTATGATTAAGATTTTAGCTTTTCTTTAAGATATCTGCCTGTAACACTTGATTCACAAGTCGATATCTCCTCCGGGGTGCCGCAACACACAATATTTCCGCCATTATCTCCACCATCAGGTCCCATATCAATAATATAGTCTGCACATTTAATCACGTCCATATTGTGCTCTATTATAATGATAGTATGCCCGTTGTCAATAAGCTGATTAAATGACTTCATAAGGGTGTTGATATCGTGGAAGTGCAATCCTGTAGTCGGCTCATCAAAGATGAATAGAGTGGGGGATAGCTTATCGCCACACAGATAATAAGCCAATTTCACTCTTTGATTTTCTCCACCTGATAAGGTCGAAGAAGATTGACCAAGTTTGATATATCCTAATCCCACATCTTGCAATGGTTTAAGCCTTTTAATAATCTTATTCTCCGTAGAGCCATTTTTCTCACTGAAGAACTCAACAGCTTGATTTACTGTCATATCGAGAATATCGCTTATATTTTTGCCTCTATATTCCACTTCAAGTGCACTATTACTATAGCGTTTGCCATGACAATTTTCACACTGCAAGGTAATATCAGCCATAAACTGCATCTCTATTGTTATAGTGCCTTCACCTTTGCATTCTTCACATCGTCCACCTGGTGAATTGAATGAGAAATATCCGGCGTTGTAACCCATCTGCTGTGATAACTGTTGCTCAGAGTATAGCTTCCTTATTTCATCAAAAGCCTTAAGATATGTGGCGGGATTACTTCGTGTGGATTTTCCTATTGGCGATTGGTCTACAAATTCCACTTTACTAATTGAATTTATGTCACCTTTCAGCGATTTGAATATACCCGGAGCATCGGCACTTTCACCAAAATGGCGCATCAAAGCACGATACAAAGTGTCTTTTACGAGTGTAGACTTTCCTGAGCCACTTACACCGGTCACCACAGTAAGAACTTGCAAAGGGAAACGAACGTTTACCGACTTAAGATTATTTTCGGCTGCACCAGTAATCTCAATATAGTTAGTCCATTTTCTTCTGAATGACGGGAGCGAAATTTGCCTTTCACCATTCAAATACTGCAATGTATAGCTATTAGTCGCTTTTGCCAGACTCGCCACATCGCCTTGGTATATCACCTCACCGCCATGACGTCCTGCTGCAGGTCCTATATCGATTATGTAATCGGCTTGTCGCATAATATCCTCATCATGCTCAACTACAACAACAGTATTTCCCAAATCTCGCAACGACTTCAAGACATTTATCAATCGAAAAGTATCGCGAGAATGAAGTCCGATACTCGGTTCGTCGAGAATATACAAAGAACCTACAAGGCTACTACCTAATGATGTCGCAAGGTTTATTCGCTGACTCTCTCCTCCCGAGAGCGTCGAAGACAAGCGGTCGAGCGTAAGATAACCCAAACCTACTTCATTTAAAAATCTCAATCGATTCTTTATCTCTGCCAACAGCCTTTGAGCAATTTTTGCATCAGTTTCCGAAAGACTGATATTCTCAAACCACTCAGCCAAACTGCTAATTGGCATCTTAACAATATCAAAGATGCTACAGCCATTAATCTTCACATATAATGCCTCCTTTTTCAACCGCGAGCCTTTACACTCAGGGCACACAGTCTTTCCTCTATATCTCGCAAGGAGTACACGATATTGAATATTATAGGCTTTGCTTTCAACATATTTAAAGAAGCCGTCTATTCCGGGAAAATCACGATTTCCATGCCACAACAAATCCTTTTGGCTTTCATTAAGCAGATAATATGGCTTATGAATAGGAAACTTCTCTCGTGCCGCAATATGAATAAATTCGCGTTTCCATTCACTCATCTTTTCTCCACGCCAACAAAACACAGCACCATCATTCACCGATAACGTCTTATCAGGAATAACAAGATTCTCATCTATTCCTATTACTTTGCCGAAGCCTTCGCAATGCTCGCAAGCACCTATTGGATTATTAAAATTAAACATAAGGTCAGTAGGTTCGCTGAATACTATTCCATCAGCCTCAAAACGCTTTGAAAAGTACAAAGTCTGTATTTCTCCATTTATCCAGAACTTTAATATGCACTCGCCATGACCTTCAAAAAAAGCCGTTTCAATTGAATCCAATATGCGATTATCATCTTCAGCACTATTAGATACCGACATCCGGTCAACAAGAAGATTATAGCAATCACTCTTCTTGGCTGTTACAGCAACATCTTGTATTTGGAAAAATTCGCCATTTCGCTCCACGCGCGAATAGCCCTCTTTACTTAACACTTCAAGATGAACTTGCATACTCCGATTATCAGGAGGAATAATCCTTGTTAATAGAGCAAACCGAGTCCCTACTGGGTATGTATGTATGGCATTAAGAACATCTTCAGGGGTGTGGCGCTTTACTATATTGCCTGAAATCGGCGAAATAGTCTTTCCTATTCTCGAAAACAACATACGAAGATAATCGTATATTTCAGTCGAAGTTCCTACCGTGCTACGAGAATTTCGTGTATTTACTTTCTGCTCAATAGCTATTGCCGGTGGGAGTCCCTTTATAAAGTCACATTCAGGTTTAGCCATTCTACCTAAAAATTGGCGTGCGTACGACGATAGGCTTTCAACATATCTTCGCTGACCTTCTGCATATAGTGTATCAAACGCCAATGAAGACTTTCCCGAACCTGATAACCCGGTAATAACAACGAATTTATTTCTTGGAATTTCTACGTCGATATTCTTTAGATTATTGACGCGTGCTCCTTTCACTATTATCTTGTTGCCAATCATATCTCTATTTTGAATATTCTGCCACAAAATTAGCAAAATATTCCGATATTACGCCTATGCATTAAATCTGCCATCATTGCACCAACCAATTCTCTTCATCATCAATAGTGAAATCATCTGAATCAAATACAGGCTCATAATATTTCTCTATCTCCGAGGCAAATTCAGTGAGACGTCCTTCTGAATACGAAATTACTGTTCTTGCAAGCATCTTCTTTGAGCCGAGCCGTGCACCAAGCAAAGCCAGCATATCCCAAAGACGCAAGTCTACATCAATATAATGGTCATTGACCATATCATACATTTTCTCATAAGCTACAGCATTCTCCCATATTGCCGCTTTAGCATACCACGACCATGCCGCTTCGTAATCAACTTCTTGTCGTATCCAGCCATTATAATATATATCGCCAAGGAGTTCGGGAGCCATTTTCGAGCCCCAGCTATATGATTCCTCAAACCCGTCAATAATCTCTTGAGCATAAGCATCAGTTTGTTCTTCATCAGATAGATTATCGAATTCAATAAGGGCATTAAACTTCATGCTCGCAAGGCAATTAGCATTATGATGCTTAACGCCATTATATAGAGTGGCATTATATGCTTCTTTGTCGGCAATCATGCCTTCATCATAGAATTTACTATCAATTAATGCCATTTCAGCCCATGCAGAAATACTTCCCATGCTTATTGCTTGCAGGCAACATTCTCGAGCATCATTATTACGCTTAAGCTCACTGAAGGCAAGTGCCTTGAAATAGTACCACAGGCTGAAAGGCATTTTTTGCCTGTTGGAACAGCTAATATTTAAATCGGCTAATTCAATAACTTTTTCGGGTTGTGGTGCAGAGGTTATCGTTCCAAAAAGCAAGTGCTTCATTTGAACCACAACAGCATACTCGCTATCTTTTTCAAGTGCTTCACAGAGCAGCTTTTCGGCAAGTAACAAATCGACTTCACCAATATCACCATATTCACATGCTTCGGCCATTGCGGCTGTTGCATCTGCTTCTCCTTTTTCGTGCGCCCGCGAAAGGAATTCGCGAGATATAGCTGTGGAATCCTTACTTGGTGTAGCAATTATATGGTAGCGTCCGTAAGCTAACTCAGCATTGGAATTTCCTTCATTTGCCATTCTTTCAATCAATTTCAAAGAGGTGGATGAAAGCATAAAAATGCTGTCGCGCTGATAAAACACCCTGTTGAAATATTTGGAAGCTATATCACTCGATTCTCTTGCCAATAACAATTTAGCTTGAACAATATCATCAAATTTACATTCCTCAAATAACTCATTGTAATCAGGTTCTTTTATATATAACTTAAATAAGTGGCGAGTTTTAATTATTTCATCATTGTCGGGAAATACATCATAATGATATTCTTCTCCAGGTGCAAGCGTAAATACACGACCATAACGATTGCAAAATAATAATTTGTGGTCATCATAAGTGGTAACGTAAGCACTACCATTAAAACTATAAGCTCCATCGGCATCTGCTTCAGCAATTGAGTTTATATAACAACGTGGCACAGATGAAGGGCGATTTGCATAAAAATCAATAATCTCATATTCTGTTGCAGCCCATTTCCATATCCCTGTATGAAGCAATTCGGCATCTATAGCTTCAGCAAATTCATCATTATTCCAATATCCATCGGAAACTTTTGTCCATTCATCACATTCCAATAAAAATCCACGTCCATGCCGCTTGCCTTTGTTGAATTCTCCAACATAGAAACGATGTGTACCATTACAAGTAATAATACCTAAACCGTGAGGAACACCGGTAATAATATCCACGCTCCCCTGGAATCTTTCTCCGCTTGGTAGCAAGCGCCATTTATTAACTTCGAAAATCATTTCTTAAGCAGTTAGTTTTCACAAATATATCAATCCCGAAGAACAATTACAAATATTTACCTCCAATAAAGTAAATAATTAAGCGAGTATACAAAATCATATACTCGCTCAATGTTAAATATCAAGAATTACAAAAATGCTTTTCTAATCAGCCAATTAATATCCGGGATTCTGCTGACTTGCCAATGCCGGATTGGCATTAATCTCATCTTGAGAGATAGGAAGTACAATCTTGTAGAAAGTGCGGTCGATAGTCTTTTCTCGAGTGCTCACAGGTACGTTTTGGAAATCATCGTTGTAAGTAATCGAACGATTTAAGCGAATCATATCAAAAAAGCGGTTACCTTCTCCAAAAAGTTCCTTACTGCGTTCATCAAGAATCATATCATCACTCACAGTTGCAGCTGTGGCAGCAGGCAGTTGAGTAGCTCTACATCTAATAGCATTAAGATACGTTGCCGCTTTATCTGCATCAGGTGTAGTTGCATGTAAAGCTGCTTCAGATGCAATCAAATATACTTCAGAAAGTCGTAATACCTTTATATTCACAGCCGTAATAGTAGATTTACCATCACCCGCAAGCCCTGTACCACCTAAATACTTATAGCATGCGCCTTTGCGGTCAATATCTGTATCTCTCCAGTATTCATCATTGCCCATAACACCCCAACGTACATCAGATGCATCTTCAGAGAGGCGGTTTAAGAAATAATCGCTTGCAAGAAACCAACCTTGAGCACCTTTCATCTGTCCGATATTTCCCGATGCTACCGGCACACCATCAATCACATACAAAGGCTCATTTCCGGCATTCATCGAACCGATACCTCTAATTCTTATAGCCGGTGCCGAACCCGCTTGACCTGAATTATTGGTGATTTGCAATCCGGCTACCTTACCATTAAGCGCATTCTCAAATGTTGTAGTAGCGACATCTTTAATATCTCCGGCTTTTACCAATGCCGCCGACCCGGCAAAACTGCTTTTTTTGGCAGTGCCATAAGCTACCACAAAAACCTCATCAAGCTCTTCAACCGATGATTGCATCTCAATCTTCATTTGTGGAGTTATTGCTACCGTAGCCTTTTTCATACCTACATAGGTTATTGAAACATTCTTTGCTGAATTGGGAACCCCGGTAATTACAAATCTACCATCGGCATCGGTTGTTGTTCCAATTTGCGAGTCATCAATCATAATAGTAGCACCTATCACCGGTTCCCCTCCGGTAGTAACTACACTTCCCGTAATAGTTTTAGTCTGTGCACCGGCTAAAAGTCCAAAGCATGTGTATAGAGCAAAAAACAACTTTAACCTAAAACACTTTACTCTCATAAAAAAACCATTTTTAAATTATAAATATAAATTAGCTAACAAATACCAACTATTAATATTCTAAATGTTTTGTAACATTTAATAAATTATTTCAAATTGCTTGAATTTTTTGAAAAAATAAAAAAATTTTTACAAAAAAAACAATTC
>CAMEKH010000027.1 GCA_945921235.1 uncultured Prevotellaceae bacterium
TATTCTCTGATAGTCGCATAGTGACTCCTCGGGAAGTATCAGAATACTTGCGAAACTTAAATTGATTTATTAATTAAAAAAAATAAGGCATTTAATACAATGCCTTATTATAAATTGAGGATTACTCTATCACTGAAACTACTTAAAGTGTGAATAAATGAGGAAGAAATTTTTGCACTGCTCGTCCTCTATGACTAATTGAATTCTTTTCTTCAGGTTTCATTTCGGCAAAGCTGCATTGTGCTTCACATGGCTTGAAAATGCTGTCGTAGCCGAAACCTCCATTGCCGTGACGCTCGTGGAGAATCTCTCCTTCAACTTTTCCTTCGAAAATCACTGTTTCCTTGTCGGTACACAATGCTATGGCAGTGCGAAAACGAGCTTTTCTATTATCACAATTTTGGAGTTTACAGAGAACTTTGTCGATATTTCGCTCACTATTGCAATCTTCGCCGGCATAGCGAGCCGAGTACACTCCCGGTTCACCTCCTAATGCCTCTATTTCAAGACCGGTATCGTCGGCAAAGCAATCGTAGCCATATTTATGCTTCACGAATTCGGCTTTTATTATAGCGTTACCTTCAATGGTGTCGGCGGTTTCGGGAATATCATCGTAGCAACCTATTTCGGCAAGGCTGAGGATTGTGATACCTTTTGAAGCTGTAATTTCTCGAAGTTCGCGAAGTTTATGCGCATTATTGGTGGCGAAAACTATCTCTTTCATGAAAAAAAGCATTATTTATTTTTTAGCAGTGCGTCGGCGCACGGTTTTTTTGGGAGCCGAAGCCTCATCATTCACTATCTTCAAGCAATCATCGAGAGAAAGATTAGCGGCATCAACACCCTTAGGAATCTTGTAGTTTTTCTTTTTATAGGCAATATACACACCGTAGCGACCATTTAGAATCTCCATATCAGGATTTTCTTCAAATTTTTTCACCACTTTTTGTGCATCTTCTTCACGCTTTTTCACCACAAGAGCCACAGCTTCATCGTAGCTTATGCTTTGAGGCGACATATCCTTTGGAATCGACACAAATTTGCTGCCATGCTTTATGTATGGACCGAAACGTCCTATTGCCACTATCAAATCGGCGTCCTCATAGTTTCCGAGATTGCGAGGCATATCGAAAAGTTTAAGAGCTTCATCGAGTGTAATGCTGTTCACCGATTGACCTTTCAGCAAAGAAGCAAAGAGTGGTTTTTCGGCATCGTCGGTACTTCCGAGCTGCACAAGCGGACCGAAACGTCCTATCTTCACCGAAACCGGTTTGCCGGTCTTAGGGTCATTGCCGAGAATGCGCTCACCCACTTTGTGCTCAAGGCGCAAGTGAGCCACTTCGTCGACGTTGGGGTGAAATTTAGTATAGAATTTGTCGATACTATCGTTCCACTTCATTTTGCCCTCAGCCACTTCATCGAATTCCTCTTCTATGCGAGCTGTGAAGTTATAGTCCATTATTGATGGAAAATACTGTTGCAAGAAGTCGTTGACTATAGTTCCGGTGTCGGTAGGAATAAGTTTGCCTTTATCCATACCGGTAGTTTCGGTATTTGTTTTTTTGCTGATTTTATCGTTTTTCAGAGTGATAATCTTGTAATCTCTCGGTTCACCCTTTTTCTCACCTTTCATCACATATTCACGATTCTGGATTGTGGAAATGGTAGGAGCGTAGGTCGAAGGGCGTCCTATTCCGAGTTCTTCAAGTTTTTTCACAAGAGAAGCCTCGGTGTAGCGAGGAGGTTGCTGAGTGAAACGCTGAGTAGCGGTCACTGATTCGGCTGTCATCGTCATGCCCTTTTTCATTGCAGGGAGCAAGTTGGTTTCAGAGCTGTTGTCGGAACCGTCCTCGTCGGTCGATTCTATGTAGACCTTCAGGAATCCGTCGAATTTTATGACTTCACCTGTAGCAGTGAATTTTTCCTTACGGCAGTCGATGTCGATATCCACATTAGTGCGTTCCATTATAGCATCGGCCATTTGCGATGCAATAGTGCGTTTCCATATCAGCGAGTAGAGTTTCTTCTCCTGAGCCGTTCCCGATATTTCGTGCTCATTGATATAAGTGGGGCGAATGGCTTCATGGGCTTCTTGTGCACCTTTGGAATTGGTGTGATACTTTCTCACCTTTAGATACTCTTCGCCTATGTTCTGCTTTATTTCTGCACTGATAGTGTTAATGGCGAGGCTCGACAGGTTCACCGAGTCCGTACGCATATATGTGATATGTCCCGATTCATAGAGTTTTTGAGCCACCATCATAGTTTGAGCCACCGAGAAGCCGAGTTTTCGAGCGGCTTCCTGTTGCAAAGTCGAAGTGGTGAAAGGAGGCGCCGGAGTGCGCTTCACAGGTTTCACCGTCACTTCGCCCACAGTGAATTTCGCCGTGCGGCATGCCTCCACAAAGTCGAGAGCAGCATCCTCGTCGGGCAGTCGTTGCGACAGTTCGGCATCAACCGTGGTATTGCTTCCTGCCGGCTGCATTTTTGATACTATGCGGTAATATTCCTCGCTCTTGAAAGCATTTATTTCCTTCTCACGGTCCACAATAAGCCTCACTGCCACGCTTTGCACGCGTCCTGCCGATAATGCAGGCTTGATTTTGCGCCATAGCACGGGTGAAAGTTCAAAGCCTACTATGCGGTCGAGCACACGGCGAGCCTGCTGGGCATCAACGAGATTAATATCTATATCGCGCGGATTCTCTATGGCATAGAGAATTGCACTTTTAGTAATTTCGTGAAACACTATTCGCTTGGTTTTCGAAGCATCAAGTCCCAAAACCTCATAGAGATGCCATGCAATAGCTTCTCCCTCGCGGTCCTCATCGGAAGCAAGCCACACCATATCAGCTTGCTTTGCCTCTTTCTTCAAGTTGGCTACAAGCTCTTTTTTCTCTGAGGGAATTTCATAGATAGGTTCATAACCTTTCTCGATGTCGATGCTGAAATCCTTTTTGTGAAGGTCGCGGATATGTCCGTAGCTCGACATTACCTTGAAGTCTTTACCTAAAAACTTTTCTATTGTTTTTGCCTTTGCAGGCGACTCTACTATTACTAAATTCTTTGACATATCTATATCAGTGATTCAAATCAGGCGCAAAATTAGGCAAAAAACTTTTTATATACATTATTAATTATAGCAAAATTTGTGAAAACACTGTTCTGCAAGCTCCTTTGAACGTAGTTCAAAAAAATAGATGAAGTTGCTGCAATGTTGAAAGGCGTTTTTTGTGGCAGGATTTGAAGAATTGCGAAAATAGTTGTAACTTCGCACATCTAAAACTCACGAAATAATGAAATTAGCACTTATAGGTTACGGAAAAATGGGTCATGCCATTGAGAAAATTGCTCTGGGGCGCGGCCATGAGATAGTTTGCAAAATTGATGCCGACAATATGAATGACTTCGACAGCGAAGCTTTTCGCAGTGCAGATGTCGCAATTGAGTTCACCACTCCCGACACTGCCTATGGCAACTGTCTGCGTGCTTTCTCGCAAGGAGTAAGGGTGGTTTCGGGCACTACGGGGTGGATTAACCGCTTGCCCGAAATAAAGCGAATGTGCGATGAGGGTAGAGCCACGCTGTTCTATTCATCTAACTATAGCATAGGCGTCAATGTGCTTTTTGCAGTGAATAAATATCTTGCAAAGATAATGAACCACTTGCCCGAGTATAATGTAGATATGACAGAAATTCACCACATTCACAAGCTCGACCACCCGAGCGGAACGGCTATCACCCTTGCCGAGGGTATTATTGAGAATATCGACCGAAAGGATAAATGGAGCGAGGATTCCGATGCCGATAATGTGGTGAAAATAGCCTATGAGCGCAAAGGCGAAGTGCCCGGAACGCACATTATCAACTACACTTCGGCTGTTGACAAAATTACCATTTCACACGAGGCTTTCAATCGCGAAGGTCTTGCTTTAGGTGCTGTGATGGCTGCCGAATGGCTTAATGGAAAGCAGGGATTCTTCGGAATGGACGATATGCTGAATTTCAGCGCTATCAGATGATGGTTTATTTATTTCTAACGATTTCAGTCAAATGACACAGAACGACAAGAATACTGCATTTCAAAATGAAAATAATGCCGGTAATACCGATTCACGCCGGCACGGTACACTGATGGAACGCTTGCGCCAAGTTAAACCTACGCGCTGGGCGCGATTCGGCATTGTGGCGGCAATTTTTATAGGGTGGGTGATATGGCTCGGCTCTTGGTGGGTGATTCTTTTCCTGCCTTTGCTTGCCGACATCTACCTCACTCAGTTCATTCCATGGACTTGGTGGAAATACACTCGCAACAAAGCGGTGAAGGCTGTTATGGGGTGGGTTGATGCTATAGTATATGCACTGGTGCTTGTCTATTTCGTTTTCCTCTTTTTCGGGCAGAATTATCAGATTCCTTCTTCTTCGCTCGAGAAATCACTGCTTGTGGGCGACTATTTGTGGGTGAACAAGATTCTCTACGGTCCGCGAGTTCCTAACACTCCCATTCACTTCCCGTTGGCTCAAAACACGCTTCCAATTCTCAATTGTAAGTCTTATATCGACTATCCGCAGTGGGAGTATCATCGCCTGAAAGGTTATAGAAATGTGGAGCGTTTCGACATTGTGGTGTTCAATTTCCCTGCCGGCGACACTGTGGCTCTTAAAGTGCAAAACCCCGATTATTACACTCTGTGCAAGTTTGAACCGGGAGGAAGGGCTGCCGTGCGAAACAACAAGGCAAAATATGGCGATATTATTTATCGTCCGGTCGACAGGCGTGAGAATTATGTGAAGCGAGCTATCGGTTTGCCCGGTGAGAGACTGAAAATTGTGAACGACATAGTGTATATCAACGGACAACCGATTCCCGAGCCTAAGAATGTGCAATATAACTATCTTGTGCAGACCGATGGACGCGAGTTTCCCGCCGATACGTGGACTGACCTCGGTGTGAGCGTCGATGACCGTGCACGTGTGGCTCTCGACTCCGATGCTACTTATGCTGTGCTGCAACTCGGCTTGAAAGTTGCCGACGATGGCTCTATTCCTCCCATTTATCAAGTGCCGCTAACGGCTGAAATGGTGGCTAAGTTGAAAGACTTGGAGTGGATTGGCGGTGTGGTGAAAGTGCCTGTGGCTGAAATGGTGACAGTGTATCCTATCACTCACGACTACGGCTGGACTCGTGCCGACTATGGCGAAATTTGGATTCCTAAGAAGGGTGCCACGCTGAAGCTCACTCTGCATAATCTACCCGTCTATGAGCGTGTGATTAAAAACTATGAGGGTAATACTATTGAAGTGTCCGATGGAAAAATTCTTATCAATGGAAAAGTTACCGACCGTTACACTTTCAAAATGGACTATTACTGGATGATGGGTGACAATCGCGATAATTCAGCCGACTCCCGCTACTGGGGCTTCGTGCCCGAGGACCACATAGTAGGCTCTCCGATGTTTGTAATTGTGTCGTTCGATAAGGATAAAGGATTCCCGGGTATTCGCTGGGAACGCATATTCAAATCGGCTAACCCCGACAAGTGATATGGCTGAGCATAGCCGGGAAGCTGAACCGACACTTTTCAGCAGCGTATATGCCGGCAGTGTAGGCTTCTATGCTCGTATGCTGAAAGCCGGCACTGTGTGTTTCGACACCGAGGCGAGGGTGAATCATCACGATAAGAGTCATAATCGGTGCCGCATTGCCGGTGCCGGAGGGGTGCTTACGCTCACTGTACCTATTGAAAAGCCTGCTTCTTGGCGAGGATTTATGGTGCGCGATATGCGAATTTCCGAGCATGGCGACTGGCGGCGAATTCACCGGGGTGCTCTCTTTTCAGCCTATGGGAAGACTCCGTATTTTGAATACATTGCTCCCGAGCTATATGCTATATTCGAGCGCGGCGACCGCTGGCTCATAGATTTCAACCTTGCAATACACAATCTTGTGGTGGATTTTCTTGACTTACCTATTACGTCGGTGCCTAAGCCTGCTCTCCTATCCGGTTCTGCCGAAGCCGTGATTGACCGGCACAATGCTCAGGCAAATGTGGAATATTATCAAATCAGGGCACAAAAATATGGATTTATCCCCGATTTGAGCATTCTCGACTTGCTGATGAACACCGGTCGAGAAGCAATTTTCACGCTCAATGCTCTCAATGCCCTTTAAGTGCATGGTAAGTATGAGTATCTGTGTGTTAAAAAAACACATTATCGTTGGCTATTGCGGAATTTCATTCAATAATTTACGAAATATTGACCAATAAGTGATGCTCACTAATTTGCGTTTTTTTGTACTTTTGCAACCGAATAGTACTAACCATATGAAATACTATAAATTACTACTTGTAGCGATAGTAGCAGTTATATCTTCACTTCAAGGTAATGCGCAGATTGTGAAAATGCGCAGCGATTTGTTCAATGCCGATAGTATAAGAAAGGAATTCGACAATGGTCCTTATTTCACTCTGTATAAAGATAATTATTTCACCATAGGAACTGCCGTGGGCGACAAACCCGATGGAGAAAATTCTGATGTGAAGTTTCAAGTGAGTATTGCTCAGCGTCTCACCAAGAGTACTCTCCCTTTTAATTCCTATTTGTTCTTGATGTACTCGCAGAAGTGTATGTGGAATGTTTTCAAGGAATCACTGCCGATGCGCGACCTCAATTTCAATCCCGGTATAGGTATTTCTAAGCTGCTCATCGTAAAGGACCGCTTGATTGGTAAAGCCACACTACTCATAGAGCATGAATCGAATGGACGCGACGGCGAAGAGTCGCGCAGCTGGAACAAAATATCGCTGTGTGGCAATATTTTCGTCGACCCGCAAATTATGATTCATGCCAAATATTGGATTCCTATTATCGATGGCAAGAACAACCGCGATATTCTGAAATATAGTGGAATTTATCAAACCGGTGTGCAATATATGTCGCCGAATCAACGTTTCGGCTTTGCCGTGACGATGATAAAACGCTCGGGGTGGAATTTAAATTTCAATACTATTCTTGAACTGAATTACCGATTGTTTAAGACTGAAAATCAATTTTTCTTCGTGCAATATTATAATGGCTATGGTGAAAATCTGCTCGACTATAATAAGTTTCACTCAAGCTTACGCGTAGGTCTTGTAATCAAGCCGAAATTCTTCAGCGACTATTGATTTTTCGTCATTTTTGCACACTATTGTTCAAAGTGTGAGATAAATAGGTTAAATTTTATTCTTTTTTCTTTATTTTCGGGCGGCTTGCCGATTGTTTGTATATATTTGCGGTGTGAAACACTGAAAATGTGTTTTGCAACATATTTTTAATAGAATTTTAGAAAGGTGATAAAGTAGAATATTCACACATGTAGATATATAGATTTATGACACAGATTGAGAACATCGAGAATGTGGCGCGACGGCTTAGGGGACTTCGCGACGCACTTGATTTAAGCGAGCAGGAAATCGCTGAGAATTGTGGTATCGATACCGAAACTTACCGCCGATATGAGTCGGGGAATGTCGACATACCCGTGAGCTTCATTTACACTTTGGCGCAACGCTACGGCGTGGAATTGCCGGCAATCCTATTCGGCGAGGACCCGCGCATTAGCAGCTACTTTGTGACACGAAGCGGCAAGGGATATCGTGTGGAGCGAACCAAGGCCTACAGCTACCAGTCGCTTGCATTCGGTTTCGCTCACAAGGCGATGAATCCTTTTTTGGTCACTGTGGAACCCGACGACAATCCTAATGTAACAAAAAACTCCCACAAAGGTCAGGAATTCAACTATGTGGTTGAGGGGCAATTGGAACTACATATCGGCAATAATATCTTGAAACTTGCCGAGGGCGACAGCATAATTTTCGACTCCGATATTCCTCACGGAATGAAGGCTCTTGGCGGAAAGAGGGTGAAATTCCTTGCATTGATAATTTAATATTCATTATGTATTTTATTTAGACTAAACTAAACAGTTTCATACACTTTCACAACCATGCTTGAAAAATTTCTTGATAAAGTGGACTTTGAGTCCTATGAGGACTTTATGCAGAATTTCAACATAAAAGTTCCCGAAAATTTTAATTTTGCTTACGACGTTGTCGATGAGTGGGCGCGAATAGCTCCCGAAAAGAAAGCTCTGCTATGGACTAACGACCGCGGGGAGGTGCATCAATTCACTTTTGCCGACATAAAGCGCGAAAGCGACAAGGCGGCTTCTTTCTTCTTGCAACTTGGCATAAAGCGCGGCGATATGGTGATGCTCATCATGAAGCGCCGATACCAGTTCTGGTTTGCTATTACAGCTTTGCACAAGATTGGTGCTACGGTGATTCCTGCCACTCATCTTCTCACCGAGAAAGACATAATCTACCGCGCTCATGCAGCCGATATTCGTGCTATTGTAGCTGTGGGTGATGAAATAGTGGTAAACCACATAAATAAGGCTCTTCCCGAATGTCCTACGGTGAAAAATTGCATCTCTATCGGTCCGCTTGTGCCCGAAGGCTGGGACGACTTTAATGCCGGTGTGGAGAGTGCTCCACAATTTGTGCGTCAGGAGTTTGTGAACACCAACGACGACATTTCGCTCATGTATTTCACATCGGGAACCACCGGTGAACCTAAAATGGTGGCTCACACGTTCACTTATCCGCTGGGACATATCATTACTGCTCGCTATTGGCACAATCTGCGTGAGGACAGCTTGCACTTCACGCTTGCCGATACCGGTTGGGGAAAAGCCGTGTGGGGAAAGTATTACGGACAGTGGATTGTGGGTGCCAACGTGTTTGTGTATGATTTCGAGAAGTTTGAACCGGTAGATGTGTTGCATATGATTCATCGCTTCGGCATAACTTCTTTCTGTGCTCCTCCCACGGTGTTCCGATTCCTTATTCGCGAGGACCTGTCGAAATTCGACCTCTCTACACTGAAATATTGCACCATTGCGGGCGAGGCTCTGAATCCCAGCGTTTTCGATGAGTGGTATCGCCTCACCGGAATAAAGCTGATGGAAGCTTTCGGGCAGACTGAAACCACGGTGACCGTGGGTACTTATCCCTGGGTGACGCCTAAACCAGGCTCAATGGGCAAGAAAGGACCGGTCTACGACATCGATTTGCTTACCAACGATGGTCGCTCAGCCGAGGTGGGTGAGCAAGGTGAAATAGTGGTGCGTACTCACGGCAAGCATCCGCTCGGCTTGTTCAAGGAATACTATCGTGATGCAGAGCTGACGCATGAGGCTTATAACAACGACATATATCACACCGGCGATGTGGCTTGGCGCGATGAAGACGGCTATTACTGGTTTATCGGACGTAAGGACGACGTTATTAAGTCGAGCGGCTACCGAATTGGTCCGTTTGAGGTGGAATCGGCACTGATGACTCACCCCGCTGTGGTGGAATGTGCAATAACCGGTGTCCCCGACGAGATTCGAGGACAAGTGGTGAAAGCTACCATTGTGCTGTCGAAAGATTATAAAGGGAAAGAGGGTCCGGAACTTATAAAGGAGATTCAGAATCATGTGAAGCGCACTACGGCTCCCTACAAATATCCTCGTGTGGTGGAATTTGTAGATGAACTGCCTAAGACTATCAGTGGCAAAATACGCCGTGTGGAAATTCGCAACAAAGCATCGCACTGACAGCTTAATAGCATCATAATTTTTTAAATGTAGCCTTGCACACACCTGTTTGTGGCAAGGCTGCATTGCTATTTAGTAAGTTTTTATCGCTCTTGCTATTGGAGCACGGGAAGTATTTCTATTGCATTACTATCGGAGCAAAGAAATCGGGGCGATGAAAGTCGGGTGCAGGGATAGGAATAGGCTTCCACGAGAGGAAGTGCGGGCGTTGCAGCAAGTCGCCGCACTTGTAGGCATTGCCTCGCACTGTCAAGCCCGAGAAAAAAGCTATGTGGTGCTTGAATAGAGTAGTAGCAGGCACTATGAGCGAAATATGCCACGTTACACGCCCTATTCGCTCCTGAAAAGGCTCTCTGCCGAGCGATGACCATCGTTTTACGCCCGAAAGAATGGCAGGCGATGCTGGTTCTCTTCCTTCGCGCTCAGCTGCGCAAGCAATGAGTAGCATGCCGGCGCAGTTACACTCAATGTTGTAATATGGACCTCCGGCTTCAGGCTCAATGAATAACTCACAGCAACTATCTTCCCACACCCTGCCATTGTCGTGTGTAGCAACGGCAGCCACGCTCTCCTCAGTCACACAATAGTCCACAAGCAGAGACTCGCCGATGTGGGCAAGGCGAAATTTAGCTTGCGGTGCGTAGGGATATTCTTCTTTCCAATTCACGCATGCAATGTCATTATATTCCACTCCGGCAGAGTCGAGCAGTGTCGCCACCTCGGCAGCATCATTCACTGAAGCAAAAATTCTCCTTACCTCGAGCATTATTGTTATAGAAAATCATAATTTATTTACAGTAAATTCCCAAAATTATAGGAAAAAGCATTTATTTTCAGTGTGTCGATTGTAATAACATCGACGTGGGTTAGCGCAGGCGGGGAAGCTCAATGCGGAATGTGGTGCCACGCCCTATTTCACTCTCTTTGACGTAGATTTTTCCGCCATGATACTCCTCTATTATGCGCTTCACGAGAGTCAGTCCGAGTCCCCAGCCGCGTTTCTTGGTGGTATAGCCCGGATTAAACACCGTCTTGAAATTTTTGTGAGATATTCCCTTGCCGGTATCGGCAACATCGATAATCACCATTTTCCACGAGTCGTTATGCACAGTTACGTCAATTTTTCCTTCACCTTGCATGGCATCGACAGCATTTTTTGTGAGATTCTCCATTACCCATTCGAAGAGCGACTGGCAGAGCATCACTCCACACTCATCTTCGGGGAGATGCAGAGTGAGCTTTACTCGCTGCGAAATTCGTGAGCGCATATATTCGAGGCTGTCGGTCACGGCATGATTGATAAACGCTATCTCCATTTCGGGTTTGGAGCCTATTTTTGAGAAGCGGTCGGCGATTACCGAGAGTCGGTGCACATCTTTGTCCATATCACTCACCACGTCTTTGTCCACGCCAAGTGCATCGAGCATTTGTGTCCATGCCATAAGCGATGAGATAGGCGTGCCGAGTTGGTGCGCCGTTTCTTTCGAGAGTCCCACCCACACCTTGTTTTGCTCGGCTTTCTTAATGCTGATGAGAGCAAAATACACTATCACCACAAACACTATGAGCACTGCGAGCTGAATATATGGAAAATAAGCCAAGCGGCGCAGCACGGTGGAGTCCTCATAGTAGAGATGTTGCACGGTGTGCTCGTCGATAACTATCGGAATGTGATTGTGCGAGCCTTTGAGGTGAGAGAGTTTCTTTTCAAGAAACGACTTGTTCACCGGTGAGATATCGTAGGGCGAGAGGCTGTCGGTAGGCTCCGGGAGCTTGAAATTGCGGTGAAGCAGAATGTTGCCGCTATCGTCGACGAGTAGTACCGGAATGTTGTGGTTGCTCTCGATAATGCTGAAGAGGAAGTCGACATCGGTGTTTGTGCCCGCAGTGCTCACCGTGGTCAGCTCTTTGGTTGCGTTAGCCCAAATCTGCATTCTTTCGCGCTCCTGCTCGGCAAGGTCTTTCACAAGATTGTTTGAGATAAGGATAAACGCACCCACAAGGACGAGAGAAATTGTGATAAAAGCAATTTTCCAAATTCGTCGTCGGTCGTAGATTTTATGTATATTTATAGCCATCGTTGAGCGGATTTATTGATTGTTTTGTTTCACTTCGGCGGCAATGCGTAGAGCCACACTGTCGGCTGTATTCGGCCCAATCACTTCATCGGCAATGGCTTTCACCTCATCGAAGGCATTGCCTACCGCCACACTGTAGTCGGCGGCAAGCATCATTTCGCGGTCGTTGAGATTATCGCCGAACACCACAAGGCGGTCGGCTCCGGTGAGCGATTTCAGCCTGTCGATTGCCGCGGCTTTTGTTACACCCGGAGCGTAGACTTCAAGAATGCCGTTCACAGGATTGAAAATATCGTGATAGCACACTTTGTGACACTCTATTCCGGCTGCTGATATGTCGGCAGAAACGGCTTCGAGCACATCATATCGATTCATTGCATAGATAAGTAGTGCTGCATCATCGACTTCGCAATAGGGATTATCGGAAATCATAAACCGCTTGAACGGCGTGTTTATGCGTTCGTTTATAAATGCTTGTTCGTTGGCAAGCAGCTCAGTGTGGTGATAGGCGTGGAGCACTCCGTGGTGATTGCGATAGATGAAAGGATGCACGCCATGACGCTCATAGGCATCGCAAATTTTGCCCACACACGATTCGGCGATTGGCATGGTGTAGACATACTGCTTCACCGTGTTATCCCACATTGCGGCACCTGCCATCACCACAAGCGGAATATTGGTGGCAATACCGCTCATAAGTTTCACTGCCGTGGCGGGAGTGCGCGCCGTGGCTATGGAGAAAAGCGTGCCGTGGTTCAAAATCAAGTCGTTGAGAGTTTCACGGCTGCGCTCCGATACCACCGATTGTCGATTGAGCAATGTTCCGTCGAGGTCGGAAACAAAAAGAGTTCTCGTCATATTCCGCAAGTGTTTTGTTTGTAGAGGCTGATTGTATTAATTCTATTTCAACCTTAGTGCAAAGTTACAGCAAACGTGCGCATGAACCAAAAAGAATCTCAAAAATTGCCATATGTGCTATTTTTTTCATTATTCTTGTGAATTATAGCAGAAAAATTACTAACTTGCTTCCCTATTTTTGATTTTTGTGGAATTTTAAAAACTTAATTTCTATTGATATGAGATATTTTAAGTCAGTAAACGATATAGGCGACCTTAATGCCGCAGTTAAGGAGGCTTTCGACGTGAAATCGCGTCGATTCTATTTCAAGAATCTTGGCGAGAACAAAACTTTGCTGATGATTTTCTTTAATTCATCGCTTCGCACCCGCTTGAGCACGCAGAAAGCCGCCATGAACCTTGGCATGAACGTTATTGTGCTCGATGTGAATCAAGGAGCATGGAAATTGGAAACGGAGCGTGGTGTGGTGATGGATGGCGATAAGCCCGAGCACCTCCTTGAAGCTATTCCCGTCATGGGGTGTTATTGCGACGTGATTGGTGTACGCTCGTTTGCACGATTTGAGAATAAGACCGATGATTATGAGGAGAAAATACTCAATCAATTTATAAAGTACTCGGGGCGACCGGTTTTCGCTATGGAAACCGCCACTGTTCACCCCTTGCAGAGTTTTGCCGACTTGATTACCATTGAGGAGTACAAAACGGTGCAACGCCCCAAGGTGGTGCTTACGTGGGCACCACACCCCAAGGCTTTGCCACAAGCCGTGCCTAATTCGTTTGCCGAATGGAGCAATGCCGCAGGCTACGATTTTGTGATTACACACCCTCACGGTTACGAACTCGATGAACGCTTCGTGGGTGCCGCTCGGGTGGAATACGACCAAAATAAGGCTCTTGAGGGGGCTGATTTCGTGTATGCCAAGAACTGGTCGGCTTACGTTGGTGATAATTATGGCAAAGTGCTCTCAACTGACCGCAGTTGGACAATTACTACCGAAAAGATGGCTCTCACAAACAATGCTTCTTTTATGCACTGCCTGCCTGTGCGCCGCAATATGATTGTGAGTGATGAAGTGATTGAGAGTGAACGCTCGCTGGTAATTCCCGAAGCGGCTAACCGTGAAATTTCGGCACAAGTAGTATTAAAACGCATTCTTGAAAGTCTGTAAATTGGTTATGAAGCGTATATTGGCATTATTTACTATAGCCATTGTGGCTGCTACGGCTGTGGCTGCCGATGGCGATGCGATGAAATGGAGTGAGCGAATGCTTAAATGGAGCGATTTTCAAGGTTCATCGGTGATTGACGGAAAAGATTCGTATATGAAAACTTCGCTCGATATTGAGTCTTTTCAAAAGCAGGAAGATGGAAACACGATTATCAAACTCGGTGCTGTGGCTAAGATGTTTCGCTCGGGTTCTTTTGCTACCGCCGACTCAACGTGTCGCACACGCCAAAGGTTGCGCTATCACCAGCTTCAGTTCGACCTGCTTGAGGTGATGCGTCGCAGGTTGCAAAACGACCTTAATAGCGGCATGACGGGTATTGATGCCGATAACAGACTGAAATATTATCGTAACCTCTATGCCGAGCAGCTCGCGGCGATAGATGATGAAACCGATAATGGGCGCAACGACCATAAATTGCAGGAGTGGGAATATTTCACTCGCAAGAATCTTGAAGAGATGGGTTTGCCGCATGTGCCTGCCGTCACGCCAAGCGATGTGAGCTATGGATTGTTCATTGGATTGGGCGGACTGTTCCCTACATCGACTATAAAAGATTATTTCAACGGGTTCTTTACGTTTACCGCCGGATTGACTGGTGGATATAAGCGGCTGAAACTTAAAGCCTTGATAGAATATGGCCAGCCGAAGATGCGTGAGCCTAACGTGTTCGGAAAGTTCGACGCTCAAGGGCGTTATTCACAATTGTCAGTCAACGAATATGCATCGTTTATCGGTGTCTCGGTGTCGGGAGGATATAGTGTTGTCGATACGAAGCGTTTTGCCGTTACTCCGCATTTCGGAATGTACTGGAGCAGCTACGGGTGGAATACCGCCGATTATGAGTGGATTCAGTCGGAAGAAGACCCGGCAATATATATTGCCAAGTCGACAGGTGTCACCGCAAAGCAGAATTTTAAGAATTTCAACTGGGTGGCGGGTATCGACTTCGACTTTAAGATTCACCACTATGTATCGAATCTGCCCTTCCTTTTCGGCAAGCGCGAGCAGCTCACTTCTATGGTGAGAATTACGCCTTATGTGGCTCATGGTGTATATTCGAAGGCGTCGCCCGATGTACAAGGCTATCAGGTGGGATTCTCTGTGGCATATGTAGGCTTAGCCCGTGCGCTCACACTCAAGTAGGCGCACGGAGGCTTGTCAGTCAATAGCTTTGCGATAGGCGCGGCGGCGCTTGTGTTGGCGCGACTCAAAGTTTCCCCATTGCGATTGCACCTTCTGGTTCAGCTCAAGTTCGGGATTGCTTTCGGCAAACTTATATCCATTGTTGATAAAGCATGGAATAAGGTCGGTGAAGAGCAGTGAGTTCACGCCCTTGCTCTGGAATTCGGGCTTCACAGCCACCAAGAGCAAATCGACTATGTCGTTTTGTCTGCGGAGAGCTTTCAGCAGATGTATCCAGCCTGTGGGGAACAGACGTCCGCGGCTTTTTATTAAGGCTTTCGACATCGATGGCATGGCGATTCCCACGCCAATCAGCTTCTTGTCTTTATCCACAATAAGCGATATGTTATCGAGTCGCAACACCGGAATGTAAATACTGATGTAGCGGTTAATCTGTCGAGTTGTGAGCGGTGAGAAACCGTAAAGTTCGGAGTAAGCCTCATTGATAAGTTCGAAAATAGCTTGTCCGTAGTCCTTCACAAGTTTCTTTGCACTTGTATATTTAGGCGTCGACAGCTCATATTTGCGCTTTATGATGTCGCTGATGCGCTGAAATCGCTCGGGAATACCATCGGGAATAGTCATTCGGAATTCCACCCAGTCGGCTTCTTTTTCAAATCCGAGAGCCTCAATGTGCTCCTTGTAGTAAGGGTAATTGTATATAGTAGCCATAGTGCTCTCTTGGTCGAATCCCTCAATGAGCATTCCCTCGGGGTCTAAATCGGTGAAACCGAGTGGTCCTGCAATTTCCTCCATGCCTTTCGACTTGCCCCACTCTTCCACAGTTTTTATCAGGGCTTCGCTCACCTTGCGGTCGTCAATGAAATCTATATAACCGAATCTCACGGTCTTTTTGCCGGTCTTCTCGTTCACCACATTATTGATGATTCCTGCAATGCGTCCCACAGGTTTGCCGGCATCGAAAGCCATAAAATAAGCACTTTCGCAAAATTCAAAAGCCGGGTTATTCTTAGGGTTGAGAGTGTTGATTTCGTCCATTACGAGCGGTGGAACAAAAAATTCATTGCCATTATACATTTCTATGCCGAAATGCACGAATTTCTTTAATTCTCCACGTCGTGGAGTTATTTTACGTATTTCTAATGCCATTTTGCGAATATTTCAATCGGTTTATAACACAAATGTATCAAAAAAACTTCAAAAAATCAAAACTTGCTTCATAAAAGCATGTAATTGTGTCTATTTTGCCCAACCGGTGCGGTCGAGGTTGCGATAGTTTACCGCCTCGCTGACATGAGCGGGGAGAATATGCTCAGAGCCGGCAAGGTCGGCAATGGTGCGCGACACTTTCAAGATGCGGTCGTAGGCGCGTGCGCTCATATTGAGGCGCGTCATTGCATCGCGAAGAATAGCAAGACCTGTATTATCGAGGTGACAATATTTGCGAATCATTTTCGACGACATTTGAGCATTGCAGTGCACGCCTTGTTCGCTGTGGAAGCGAGCGGCTTGAATCACTCGTGCCCGCACAACGCGCTCCCTGATTGAGGCACTACTCTCGGCGGGAGTTTCCGATGATATGTCGTCGAACTCCACCGGCGCCACTTCCACCTGAATGTCGATACGGTCGAGTAGCGGACCGGATATTTTTCCGAGATAGCGTTGCACCGCTCCAGGCTGGCATATACACGGCTTTGTTGGGTGTCCGTAGTATCCGCAAGGACATGGGTTCATCGATGCCACAAGCATGAACGATGAGGGGTAATCAACGGTGTATTTTGCGCGCGAAATGGTGATGTGGCGGTCTTCTATAGGCTGGCGCATCACTTCGAGCACCTGGCGATTGAATTCGGGCAATTCATCGAGAAATAATATGCCATTGTGGGCAAGGCTTATTTCGCCGGGCATAGGGTTGTTTCCCCCACCCACGAGAGCCACAGGCGATACGGTGTGGTGTGGTGAGCGAAACGGACGTTGTGTCATCAACATAGAGCCTCGCGGCAGTTTACCTGCCACGCTGTGTATTTTTGTGGTTTCAAGGGCTTCTTGCAATGTCAGTGGAGGCAGTATTGACGGCAAGCGTTTAGCCATCATTGATTTCCCGGAGCCGGGACTTCCCACAAGCAGAATGTTGTGACCGCCGGCGCACGCCACTTCGAATGCGCGCTTCACGTTGTCCTGTCCTTTAACTTCCGAGAAGTCATAGTCGTAGTGTCCCACGGCTTTGGCAAATTCCTCGCGAGTGTTCACTATGGCAGGAGCAAACGAGCGTGTGCCATTGCAGAAGTCAATCACATCTTTCAGGTTCTCCATGCCATAGACATCGAGATTGTTCACCACGGCAGCTTCCATCTCGTTGGCTTTAGGCACAATAAATCCCTCAAATCCCATTTCTCGCGCTTTGATAGCCATAGGGAGCACACCCTTTATGGGGAGCAGGCTACCGTCGAGAGAAAGTTCGCCCATTATCATAAACCGCCCTATCCGCTCGGCTGAGATTTTCTCATCGGCGGCAAGAATGCCTATTGCGAGCGGAAGGTCATAGGCTGCACCTTCTTTCTTTATGTCGGCAGGCGACATATTAACCACGATATTGCGGCGCGGGAAGTCTATGCCACATTGAAAAATTGCCGATTTCATGCGCTCGCTGCTTTCTTTCACGGCAGTGTCGGGCAATCCTACGATGCAGAATCCCACACCGCCGCCTATCGATACTTCTATGGTCACGCAAATTGCGTCGATGCCATTTACAGCTGCTCCGAAGCTCTTGGTCAACATTTTCCTGTGATGTTTTGATTTGTCAAAGTGCGTGATGTATTGCTTTTTTGCATCACTTGACACAAAATTATGAACCTTTGAGCAAATAGAAAACAATGAGTGTTATTTATATTCAAAAAAAGCGTAGGCGTGCGAGTGTGTAAAGGTTTATTTCACTGTGGCTGCAATTGATGATGACGCCTGCACGCTCCAGATGCCGAAGCCTCCCGTTACGTTTGAGGGCAGATTCGCCGATGTGTTGATGAATTGTGAGTTGCCGAATGTCGATTCATTGCTGAAAGCGAGCCAGAAGTCGTAGATTTCCTTCGTTACGCGGCTCAGTTTCACTTGAATATCTTCTCCCCTCTTGAAATGAGGCACAAAGTCTTCGTCGGAGGGCGAAAAATCTGATTTTGCTTTGTACACTTGCAGCCTACATTTGTCGCTCGGTATTGTAATTTCCAAGGCACCAAGCATGCAAGGCTGAAAGGGTGTGTTGGCGGTAATAGAGCGAGTGAATACCACAAAATAAGCCGGAGTATCGCTTGGGGCGGTGAAATTAACGAATGTGGCGCAGAGCGAATCGCTGTCGGCAATGGGTTCAAAGTCCACGCTGTTTATTGCTACCGGATTGAGCATTTCGGCTGAAGCTGTAGCCACATCGTTGTGGAATTCGGCTTTTATGGAGTAGTGTTTTCCTGGTGTTCCAACCATTTCGAAGGTGCGGTAATGGTAAGGAGGAAAACTGTTGTTGTTGGGTGCTCCGGTGAGAATAATCGATGTGTCGCCGTCGGAGATTGTAACCTTGCCCCAGCGCACAAGGTTGTCGGACATCGGACGGTCGTAATCGTTGGCAGTAACCGAGTAGGTCAGAAACACCGAAGGATAGCCGTCGGAGTCGATATAGCCTTCCACCACAAGTTGGCGTGGAGCAATATCTTCGTCGATGGAGTCGTTGCAGCCTGTGAGAGCCGCAAATGCCACGCAAATTGCCGATATTATTTTAAAATTCCACTGCATAACTTATAGAGGGCATATATTTGTAGATTGATTTATTTTGCTTCATGTGGTAGCGTCCTGTGTCGCTGTCGATTACAAAGGATTGCATCTCCACGTTATCGCGTCCGTAGGCATTGAAAACCGACACGGCTATGGTATGGCGGAGCTTGAGCCTGCCTTGCGATGTGAAGTGGTAATTGGCAGCAATGTCGAGATGGTGATAATCGGGCAGTCGTGCCGAGTTTCGCTCGCCGTGTTGCATTATCACATTTTCCGATATAATGTAGATACTCTTTATCGGGGTGGTTCTTCTTCCTGAAGTGAAACTCCATGCTGCCGACACATTGAAACGGCGGTTGATTTCGTAACGTGCATAGGCGGTAACGGCATGTCCGAGGTCATTGGCCGACGGGCGATAGCCTTGCGATGAGCTGCTGAATTTAAGGCGTGTAATACCATAGGCGTAGCTTATATGGCCCGAAATTCGTCCGCGCTCCTTTGAGAGCATCACATTGCCTCCGGCAGAGTAGCCGTTGCCCGAAATTATATTGTCAGTCACATTATAGTCATCTTTTAGAACCGATATGAGATTCCCCGAATATTCGTGGGCATTGTCGAGTTTGCGGTAATATGCGTGAGCCGTCAGCTTGAAATCGTGGCGGTGACCGACGCTGAGAAACCGCATATAGTCGATTGATGCCGTGAACGCCGTCTGAGGCTTGATTTGGCGAGTAGAGGTAATCCTGAAGTTCGAAGCCATACCGATGTCGGAGAATCCGGCTTCGTGAATGGTTTGAAGCGATTTGTAGATAGCGGAAGTCACCACGTTTTTGCCCGTTTTAAGTGTTATCGAAGTTCCGGGGCATACGAAAACTTTGCTATAAGAGTGCGAAGTAATTCCCGAGAACTTGCACCATGGAGTCACCGAGAGCTTTTCAGTCGGCTTGATTTCGCATTGAGCCGAAATAGTGTAGTCCACGGAGTTGAAGTTGTTCTTTTCACGCAAGGAATGGTTTATATAGCCCGAGTAGTCAACATTTTGGGGCGAAGTATGTGTGTAGCCCACCTCGTAGCCTGCGTTCCACTTAAAGCGGTTCCCTGAGGTGAGATATCCAGAGCTGCCTATGCGAGTTACTATGGAAGGCGTGGAAAAAATGAAATCGAGCATTTCGAGCGAGAGCGAGCTGCCGAAATTACTCACGTAGGCATTTTGTTTCCACTCGATGTGTGATGATTTGTGTAGCCACTGCAGCGATGCGAGATTGTTGTGCCAATTCATTGCAGTAGTCATTGCATAGTCATCGTTGGTGTACTTTAATCGGTCGGCGTTGCGAAATAGATTGATTGTGAGTCGGTCGGCATCGGAGGCAATATAATTGGCAGTGATATTCACATCGTGGAAATCATAGCGAGTTTTGGTTTCGTTGTCCTCGAGCAGATTTCCATAGAGCAGGTTAAGATAAGATAATCGAGCCGAAGCCGATAGCCACAGCTTGCGGTTCACGGGGATTGAAATTGACATGCCCGAATTGACAATTCCCACATTCAATGAAGCGTGTGCCGAGGAGTCGGTGTCGGTAGGTGTGATGAAATCGATTGACGCCCCTATCATGTTTGGTCCTTTGCCTTTGCCGCAAGTGCGGTCGAGTGTTGTGCTCGAGAAATGACGATTATTGAAAGTGGAGAATACTCCGCCGAAATGATAAGGAAAAAACACCGGAGCATCGCCAATGCGATAGGTGGTGTGAGAAAATTCGGCACCGTCTATCGATATTCCCGAGGCATAGTCGCTACTTGTGGTCACGCCGGGCATCATTTTCAGGTATCTCACGGCGTCTGCCTCGCCGAAAAGTTGCATCATATCCCCTATTCGGCTATTATTGAGTGTTATTGTGCCGTCGGCTTTTATGCGTGTACCCGATTGAGAAGCTCCGCTCACCACTATTTCCTTCAGCGAGGTATGGTGAGTGAGCGTATCGCCTTCGGTGGCAAGAGTTGCTACCGGAAAAACAGTTAAGACTGCCGGAACGATAAGCTCCGGCAGTCTTAGTGTAGTAATTACGCTATGTAGTAGCTTGGTTTTCAATCAATACTTATTTCCAAAGAGCTTTGTAGGTGTCGATGATATTCTCAAACGAGCTCTCAACGTTTCCAAATCTGCCTTCGCCGAAATAGTCTTCAAAAGAGTATTTTGTTCCGTCTTTGAACACGAGCAAAGGCTCTATGCCCCACTCTTTTGAGCCGTTCCATGAGCTGATGTAGCTTATATAGGCTTGGAAAGAGAGTGAGCCGCGCACGTTGGAAGTACCATTGTAGTAGAATGAGCTTTTTAAGTTGTTGTTTAGCACTCTTGCTGCATTTTTGGCGTCGTTTTCAGCATTTGGGTTAAAGTAGTCATAGCTATCGAAATCACAAGCTTCGATAATATCAAAGAGGTTGCTTATGCTACCTTTCACTTGCACACGTCCGAGGACATCGGAAGTAGCTGTTCCCTGTGTGAACATTTTGCAGAGAGTCTCGCCATCTTCTTGCTCTATGAGCGTCTGAATGTAATCTTGGTCGCACAGGCGAGAACCGGTCACATTAGCATTAGCGGTGAGAATGCAACTGCCGCTCACAATGAGTTGGGTGTTGCTCGTCACAATGGAATTATTGGCGTTTACAGTTTCTTTAACTTCGAGGTTGGCAGCTTTTGTCACTACGTCGACCGTAAGATGAGAATTTTTGCTATAATTGAGGTTGATTTGAGCTGAAAGCATCACTGCGGAACCTTTTGTAACGGTTATATCGATAACCTTAGGCACAGTAGCTTTGTAGGTATCGCCATCGATTTTTATACTGCCGTCCCATGTGCCACCCGATGCTACCGCTTGGATAGTGCAAGGTTCGCCGGAGCGGTTGGTGTAGCGGAAAATAATGGCATCGGAATCAGCCACACGATTCCACATGTAGCGTCCGGGTTCATACACTCCGGTGAAGTCGCCGAAAGCGTAGAAATAGTTGTCGTAGGCACGCGAAATGCCAAGTGTCTTGCTGCTCAGCGAGATTGCTATGTTTTTCATCATAGCTAATGCCGGATTTGCAGGTGCAAGGTCGGTGAATTTTTCAGGAAAATCTAAATCGCCGTAATCGTTGACAAACTCATTTGCCATTGTTATTACGGCTGCCTGGTCGGAAGCACGAAATCTGTTGAGGAATTCATTTGCCGTTTGCTCAAGATAGAGCTTGTCGTCGGTAATA
>CAMEKH010000028.1 GCA_945921235.1 uncultured Prevotellaceae bacterium
CCCATATCGCATAGCAAAGAAGTAAAGTTGCCGTCGACACTTAAGACTGTAAGAGCCAATGCATTTCGAGAGTGCCGAAATATCGAGAGCATTGAAATACCCGAAGGAGTGACAACAATAGGCGAGAAAGCATTCTATGGCTGCGAAATGTTGTATAAGTTGACACTGCCTTCAAGTATTACCACTCTGCATAACGATGTGTTTGCTCACAGTTACAAGCTCGAAACCCTTGAGTGTGGCAGTGAGAAGCCTGTAGACTTGATGCTCACGCGCAGTTCGAGCGTGATGAAATGCCGCCTCATAGTTCCCAAAGCATCGGTTGAAGACTACTCGGGAGCGCCCTATTGGTCGGAGTTCAAGAAGATAATAGGCAAATAATAGTCTGACGGTTTCACGTCATCGGTGTGGAGCCTTCACTGTCTTCAAAAAATACAAAATTGGCATTTTTCGGCATTTTTCGGCAGAAAATTTGTGGAAAATAATTGGAAAATGCAATAAAATGCCTATATTTGTAAAAAATTGGTGAGATATGGCTTCTGAACTACAGGCGACGCTCAATAGGATAATATCCAAATCGGAGGTACTTGTCGAAAGGTATAAAGTGCTTCAGGGCGAAAAAGATGCGGTAGAACAGGAGAATGAAGAGCTAAGAGCGCAACTCGTGAGGCTCAATGGCGAGATAGAGAAGTTGCGGCGTGAGAATGAATACTTGCAGATGGCAAGAATGGTGACACCCACTCGCGAATCGATAGCACAAAGTCATGCCATACTCTCCAAGCTGGTGCAAGACGTAGACAAATGCATCTCACAATTAATGGAATGACGCTATGGCTGAGGAAAACGAAAATAAGACGTGGATTCAGATAGCCGGCAATAAGTCAATACCTTTGGCAGTAAGCTCAAAGGAGGAGGCGAAAGCCTATCATGAGGCAGAAGACCTCGTGAACAAGGTGTGGGGGCAATATGAGTCGAAATATAAGAACAATCGAATTTCGTCGGCAGAGATTATGTCGATGGTAGCGTTTAAATTCGCTTGGCTCTACTTGGGCTGCAAAGAGCGTAACGACACTGTCAATGAATTTCTTAAGGAATTTGAGCGGAAACTTGATGAAATAGTGGTGAAACTTTAAGTTGCCACAAGCGATATAAGAAACTATTTTTTGCACCGGATATATGAGGCTAAAAAGCCTTATAATTCGGTGTTTTTTATATATTTTAATACATAAACTTAAATGATAGAGTACGTTTTAATTGGTATCGGAGCATTGGCTGTGGGCGTTATATCCACACTGATAGTAACCCGAATGATATCTAAGGCGCGCGGCAATGGCATCATAGAGGAAGCCAAGTTGCAAGCTGAGAAGATAAAGAATGAGAAAATAATTGAAGCAAAAGAAACCGAGATGAAAATCAAGACCGAGGCTGAGCGTCAAGCCAATGCACGCTTGGCTAAGGTGCAGCAGGCTGAGGCCAAGCAAAAGCAGCGCGAGTTGCAGCTCAACCAGATGCAGTCGGAAGTTCAGCGCAAGAAGAATGAGAACGATGCCACCAAGGTGAATCTCGAGAATCAGCATGCTATGCTTGAGGCAAAGAAGGTGGAAATTGAGAAGTTGCAGCGCACCGTTCAGGACACTCTGGAGCACGTGTCGGGGCTTTCGGCTGAGGAAGCAAAAGAGAAGCTCATAGAGTCGCTTAAAGATGAGGCAAAGACGGCAGCCGCATCGTATATCAATGATATAATGGACGATGCCAAGCTCACCGCGAATAAGGAGGCTAAGCGCATTGTTGTTCAGTCGATACAGCGAGTGGCAACCGAAACGGCAATAGAGAATGCCGTCACCGTGTTCCATATCGACAGCGATGAAATCAAGGGACGCATCATAGGTCGCGAAGGTCGCAATATTCGCGCTCTTGAAGCAGCTACCGGAATAGAAATCATAGTAGACGATACGCCCGAAGCCATTGTGCTCTCGGGATTTGACCCCGTGCGTCGCGAGATAGCACGTCTTGCCCTTCATCAACTTGTAGCCGATGGACGTATACACCCGGCTCGCATAGAGGAAGTAGTGGCAAAGGTGCGCCGACAAGTAGAGGAGGAAATTATCGAAACAGGAAAGCGCACAGCCATCGACCTTGGAATACACGGCTTGCACCCTGAGCTGATACGCCTTGTGGGAAAAATGAAATATCGCTCGAGCTATGGGCAGAACCTGCTTCAGCACTCGCGCGAGACAGCCAATCTGTGTGCCATAATGGCATCGGAGCTGGGCTTGAATCCCAAGAAAGCACGTCGCGCAGGATTACTCCACGACATAGGCAAGGTGCCCGACGAAGAGCCTGAATTGCCGCATGCACTGCTCGGAATGAAGCTCGCAGAGAAATACAAAGAGAAGCCCGACATTTGCAATGCTATCGGTGCTCACCACGATGAGGAGGAGGCAACGAGTCTTTTTGCGCCCATAGTGCAAGTGTGTGATGCAATATCGGGAGCACGTCCGGGAGCACGCCGAGAGGTTGTGGAGGCTTATATAAAGCGACTCAACGACCTTGAACAGCTTGCTCTGTCGTATCCAGGCGTAGTCAAGACCTATGCAATTCAAGCCGGACGCGAGCTACGCGTTATAGTTGGAGCCGACAAGATAGATGATGCTGAAACCGAAAAGCTCTCGGCAGAAATAGCAAAGAAGATTCAAGATGAAATGACATATCCCGGGCAGGTGCGTATAACCGTAATTCGTGAGACACGTGCTGTAAGTTTTGCCAAATAAAATAATTGAAAGATGGATTGCAAGAAGAACGATAAAGGGTGTTGCCCGCGTTGTAAATTGCAGAGCTTCAATTGGCTGAACGATGTGCCCGGCGGAATGAATGACTTCGACATAGTGGAAGTGCATTTCAAGAACACGCGCAAGGGATTCTACAAAAATTCACAGCATCTGCCACTTGAAGTGGGCGATGTGGTGGCGGTGGAAGCAAATCCCGGGCATGATATCGGCACGGTGGCAATGACCGGCAAACTTGTGCAGCTCCAGATGAAACGAGCCAATCTGCGACCTGATGTGGAAATACTGCGAGTGTTCCGCAAGGCAAAACCGAGCGATATGGAGCGATATGAGGAAGCCAAGAAGAAAGAAGTGGACACTATGATACGCTCGCGCCAGATTGCCGCTTCGCTGAATTTGAATATGAAAATCGGTGATGTGGAGTATCAAGGCGATGGCAATAAAGCTATTTTCTATTATATTGCCGACGACCGTGTAGACTTCCGGCAGCTAATAAAGGTTCTTGCCGAGGTTTTCAAGGTGAGAATAGAGATGAAGCAAATCGGAGCGCGACAGGAAGCCGGACGCATAGGTGGAATAGGACCCTGCGGGCGTCCGCTGTGCTGCTCGAGCTGGATGTCGAATTTCGTGTCGGTAGCCACAAGTGCCGCACGCTATCAAGATATTTCACTCAATCCGCAGAAACTTGCCGGGCAATGTGCCAAGTTGAAGTGCTGCCTGAATTTCGAAGTAGACACATACGTGGAAGCATCGAAACAGCTCCCACCTCGTGATGTGCGCCTTGAGACCAAGGATAGTGTTTACTATCACTTCAAGACCGATATTTTCAAGCGAGAAATCACATATTCCACCGATAAGTCGGTGCCTGCCAATCTCGTTACGCTCCCTGCCGAGCGTGTGTTTGAGGTCATAGCTCTCAATAAGAACGGAATAAAACCCGAGAAACTTGCTCCCGACAGCAAGCAACGCCAGGAGGAAATAAAAGAATTCGGCGATATCATAGGGCAGGATAGTGTGACGCGTTTCGACAAGAAGAAAAAGAAATCGAGGGGCAGTGGCAACCAGCGAAATCGCCAAGGAAATAATGGCAATGGCGAACAGCGCGGCAATGAAAATCGCCAGGGCAACAATCGCAACGGTGCCGGACAGAAGCGGCAGCGAGGTGAAGGTGGTAATCGTCAGTCCCGACAGGGTGGAGGAGAGCGTCGCTCTCCACGTCGCAACGATTCAGCTAATGATGTCAACGGAAATAAGGAAAACAAAGAGAAGAATAGTGAACCAAAAGCACCCGTGGAATAGGGCGCTTTTGGCATTGGTCGGATTTTTAATGGCCGTCTGCTTCGAGGCATGTTCCCCGGAGCAGGCGAATTTTACGGAATTTCGCCGACTTCCCGATTATGGGTGGAGGCGAAGTGAACCGCTATGTTTCGTTCCTGAATATGCCGATTCGGCACAATCTTACACAATTTCGGTGGCTGTCAGGCACGATGATGATTTTCCTTATGCAAATCTTAACTTGATTATTGACTATATTGATAGTAATGCTAAGGTGGAGAGGCAAAATGTGACTGTTGCCCTTGCCGACAGTGCCGGGAACTGGCGAGGGGGAGGTTTCGGACCCATGTACCAGATTGAGCACACAATGAAGCGTGACGCTACAAGTGCCACAGTGTCGCGAGTGGTAATATGGCAGGGACTTACTGCTGACACTTTGACACATCTCACAGATGTAGGCATTATTATGCGACGATAATGAATAGCATTATGAATTTTAAAGCTACCGATTCGCTTATTTTCGATATGGACGGCACTCTTTGGAATGCCACTGCTTCTTATTGCAAAATATGGAAAGAGTGTTTTGCGCGGCGAGGAGTGGAGTTTCCCTTTACCGATGCTGAAATAATGGCATATATGGGAATGCCGATTGATGGAATTTTCGATGACATAGTGCGTCGCACCGGGGTGAATTTCAACCGCACGGAGTTTCTCGCTGAGATTTCCGAAGTGGAAGATGAGATGATGCCGCAGCTCGGCGGAAAGCTGTTTGACGGAGTGCAGGAAGGCATAGCGCAGCTTTCACGGCACTACAAGCTCTTTATGGTGAGCAATTGCAGCCGCTATGGATTGCATAATTT
The DNA here is from genome assembly GCA_945921235.1 of uncultured Prevotellaceae bacterium. Classification (GTDB taxonomy): domain Bacteria; phylum Bacteroidota; class Bacteroidia; order Bacteroidales; family Muribaculaceae; genus CALZFJ01. Next base: position 4,919 of record CAMEKH010000028.1, read on the forward strand.
CATGAAATTCACGCACACAGAGCGCTATTTCACCGACACAATGAGCTATGGAGAGCGCAGTGTGCCGAAAAGTGAGAATATCAAGGCACTTATTGACCGATACGGACTGAAACATGCGGTATATTTGGGTGATACGCAGAGCGATTGCAACGAAACACACAGAGCAGGCATAAAATTTGCGTATGCCGCTTATGGGTTCGGTTCTTGCTCTGATTATGATATGCGAGTAGACAGTTTTGCCGAATTCACCGAATTTTTTATAAAATTAAAGGAGAAATAGGATATGATACCTCAATCGTTACGAGAAGAAATGGCATTGCGAATCAGTCGCATTGCCAACAGAATGAAAACACAAGGAATCGATGCGATTCTTGTGAGCGACAATGCCAATCTTTATTACACATCAGGCAGGGTGTTCAGCGGATATACGTATATCACCGCCGATGGAGCAGCTACATATTTTGTGCGACGTCCGGTGGGATTGCAGGGCGAAAACGTGAAATACATCAGGAAGCCCGAGCAAATAGCCGAGATGCTTCAAGAAAAACCCGCGGTGCTTGGCTTGGAACTCGATGTGACGCCTTACGGCATAGTGGAGCGACTTATGAAGGTGTTTGCCGGGGCGAAAATAGCTAATGGCTCGGTGATAATGCGGCAAGCGCGAGCCGTGAAGACCGACTTTGAGATAGAGAAGATTCGCGAGAGCGGTGTGCATCACGACATGGCTTATAGCCGCATACCGCGTATATACAAAGGCGGTATGACCGATGTGGAACTTCAGGTGGAGATAGAGCGCGTGCTGCGCAATGAGGGGTGTCTTGGACTTTTCAGAGTGTCGGGAGGCTCAATGGAACTGTTTATGGGCAATCTGCTCACCGGCGATAATGCCGATAACCCCACGCCCTACGATTTTGCTATGGGAGGAGCCGGACTCGATGCTTCACTCCCGGTGGGGTGCAATGGCTCGGAAATAGTGCCCGGCTCGACAGTAATGGTCGATATGTGCGGTAATTTCACCGGCTATATGACCGACATGACTCGAGTGTTCTATGTGGGGCGTCTTGATGATACGGCTCGCAAGGCTCATGAGCTTTCTATTGCCATACATTATCGTCTTGCCAAGGAATTTCATGCAGGTTGCGAAGCCAAAAAAATGTATGAAGTGGCGGTAGCCATGGTGGAAGAAGCGGGATTGAGCGATTATTTCATGGGTCATACGCAGAAAGCCGGATTCATAGGTCATGGAGTGGGAATAGAGGTAAACGAATTGCCGGTGCTTGCTCCGCGAAGCCGCGATGTGCTTGAGGAGGGTAATGTGATAGCCATAGAGCCTAAATTCGTGATACCGCATGTGGGCGCAGTGGGCATTGAAAATACATATTTGGTGAGAAAAGACGGCCTTGAGTGCCTGACTAAATCACCTGAAGACATTTCGGAACTTTATTACTATTGATAATATTAATTTTTTTGAATAAGAGAGTGATAGCGAAGCCTTTTAAAGCTTTATTAAGCACTTTGTAACGCCAATAGATTATGCTCGATTCAGAGAAAACAGAATTGATAAAGCGGCATATCGATGCCGATGTGTTCAAGATTGTGGGTAATGCAGCCGATAGCCTCAGTCGCGAATGCTATGTGGTGGGAGGATATGTGCGCGATATTTTCCTGAACCGCAGGTCGAAGGATATAGATTTTGTAACCGTAGGCAGCGGAATTGAGTTGGCAGAGATAGTGGCAAAGGCCTTCGGGAGGAAAACATCGCTATCAGTGTTTCGGAATTTCGGAACGGCACAGGTGAAAACACAAGGCGTGGAGCTGGAATTTGTGGGAGCGCGCCGCGAGTCTTACAATCGCAACAGCCGCAAACCCATAGTGGAAGATGGGACACTTGCCGACGACCAGTGTCGGCGCGATTTCACCATAAATGCTATGGCTATATGCGTGAATGGCAATCGCTACGGTGAGCTTCTCGACCCATTCGATGGTATGGGTGATATGGAGCGGCGAATAATCCGCACGCCATTAGACCCTGATATCACTTTCTCTGACGACCCTTTGAGAATGATGCGTGCGGTGCGATTTGCCACACAGCTCGAGTTTGATATATTTCCCGAAACGTTCGATGCATTGTGCCGGAATAAGGACCGCATCAATATAATTTCGCAGGAGCGCATTGAAACAGAGTTGATGAAGATTATGGCGGCAGTACACCCCTCTCGAGGGTTCAAGTTGCTTTATGACTGCGGGTTGCTGAAAATCATTTTCCCTGAGCTCGCGGCACTGAAGGGCGTTGACACTATGAACGGGCGCGGGCACAAGGATAACTTTCTGCACACTATGCAAGTTCTTGAGAATGTGGCTGCCAAAAGCAAAAATGTGTGGTTGCGCTGGGCTGCGCTACTACATGATATAGGAAAGCCGGCTACCAAGCGCTATGATTCGCATGTGGGCTGGACTTTCCATAATCATAATTTCATAGGCGAGAAGATGGTGCCCCGAATTTTCAAGCGAATGAAATTCCCTATGAATGAGCACATGAAATATGTGCAGAAACTTGTGGGACTACACATGCGCCCTATAGCACTTGTGGAGGACGAAGTGACCGATTCGGCTGTGCGTCGCTTGCTCTTTGATGCCGGAGATGATATTGATGACCTCATGACGCTCTGTGAGGCTGATATAACATCGAAGAATCAGGAAAAAGTGCGACGTTTCCTCGATAATTTTGCTATAGTTAGGCAAAAACTTGTGGAACTTGAGGAGAAAGACCGTGTGCGCAATTTCCAGCCACCGGTTACCGGCGAGGATATAATGAAGGTATTCAATATTGAGCCATGCCGAGAGGTGGGAATGATAAAGGAGGCAATAAAGAATGCTATTCTCGATGGCTTGATTGCCAATGATTATGTGCAAGCCTATAGGTTTATGCTTCAGGAAGCTGCCAAACTCGGGCTGACACCCGTAGAGGAAAAAACGGCTGAGGAATTGAACGTAGAGGAGTTTGCCGATGCTATGGAAACGCCTATAGGGTGGCTCATAGTGAAGGCATCGCACAATGGTGTGCGTGAGTGCAGTTTCAGTGATGAGAAGCCTGATTTGAGCGGGACTTCAGCCAATGCTGTCACCGAACTTGCAATAAAGGAGCTGAAAGAGTATTTTGAGGGTAAGTTGAAGCACTTTACAGTGCGTATTGACTTGCCGCAGAGCACGGAATTCAGAATGAAGGCTTGGGAAGCGTTGCAAAAAATACCCTACGGAAGCATAGTGAGCTACGCCGAGGAAGCGGCAATGGTGGGGAGTCCTAAGGCGGTGCGTGCCGTGGGTGGAGCTAACTCTCATAATCCGGTGTGTGTGATTATTCCGTGTCATCGTGTTATAGCTTCCGACGGAACTCTTGGCGGCTATTCAGCCGGTATCGACCGCAAGCGTTTCCTTCTGCACTTGGAGCAGAAGCACCGATAGAGTGTTGAAAGACTCAATTTGCAGGCAGGGTGTTCGCCGGCGTGCAGTTATTCAGCGAGCGAGAGTCGCAGAAGCGATTCGGTTGACTTTGTTATAGGGAATGATGCGGCTGAGCGTATTCCGAGTAGCCACACTATTTCATCGTCGGCAGTCAAGAGCCACACATTGCGCTTTTCCTGCTCAGATAGCTTCAAATCGCTGAATACATCGCTCACCAGGCGTGAACCTCGCAATCCGAAAGGCTTAAAGCGGTCGCCCTTGTGCCAGTGCCTCAAAGATAGCCTATGTTGCATTATTTTTGCATCAAAGCACACCGTGCGCTTTCCGTCGAGACCTTTTGGCGTGAATGAATCGGCATTTTCCATTGCGACATTTATTTTCACAGGCGACTCTATGTTGCCGCTCAAATCCACTATATATTCTTCGCTGTTATCAGTCGCAAGCGAAGGAAAAATGCACAGAAATCCGCGATTAATCACCGCAGTGTGTGATGAAGAATAGAATTTCTTTCCGGTTGAGCAATCCTGAGAGTTGAATGATGAAGCAATTTCAGTGGCATTTGCCGAGTTGAATCCATATTGTCGAATAAGTTCAAAAATTGCAGTCGGGAACGATTCTTCCGATATCCGGGCAAGTTGAGTGAGGTTGATTTTCAGAGATTCGGAGCAGGGATTTTCAGTGCCCTCCGGAGATGCACATTCAGCCTCCAAATTACTGATATATCGGTGGTAAAGTCCATAGCATTGCTGCATATTTTCGATAGTACGCAGTATTCCGCTGTCGGCATTCGGAAACAGTTCACGCATCATAGGTAGCAATATGTTGCGCAAGCGGTTTCGCTTAACCACGCTTTCGAGGTTTGAGCTATCAATGATAAAATCTTGGTTGATAAGCGATGCAAACCGCTCAATCTCCGAGCGCGACACGCATAACAGCGGACGTCGGACGTCGCCGTTGACAGGTCGCATGGCAGTCATGCCGGCGATACCGCTACCGCGGAGGATATTCAGGAAAAGAGTTTCAATATTATCGTCGGAGTGATGAGCCACAAGGATAGCATTAAGACGGCGTTCAGCCATTAAAGAGCGAAACCACTCGTAGCGCAATTCGCGGCAAGCCATTTCGGTTGAAACGCCGTGCATTCGCTCGTAGGCAGCCACATCGAAGTGGGTGACAATACATTCCACGCCAAGATTTTGGCAAAGAGCAGTGACAAAATTCTCATCGCGGTCGGATTCAGCTCCGCGGAGGTGAAAATTGCAATGAGCTACGGTACATTGCATACCCAATTCGAGCAACACTCGGAGCAGTACCACCGAGTCGGCACCACCGCTTACGGCAACAAGATAACTCTCATTGAGCGACAAGATTCGGTGTTTTTTGGCAAATGAGTCAATCTTTTCAATAAAATCGTTCTTTTCCATAGCGCAAAATTAATAAGTAAATGGAATTTTCGCTAAATTTGCAGAAAAAATTTAATTACACACATATATAGTCAACATGTTAGAAAAGATAAATACTCTAAAAGAGCAGATTGCGGCGTTGACGGCGACAAATGCCGAGGCAATAGAAGCTCTACGAATAAAATATTTGAGTAAGAAAGGCGAAGTATCGGCTCTTTTCAACGACTTTCGCACGGTTCCGAGCGAGCAGAAGCGCGAGATAGGGCAGAAGCTCAATGAATTAAAAACACTTGCCACCGAGAAAATCAATGCATTGCGTGATGCATTGGCAAGCACAGATACCGTGGAAGCCGATATTGACCTTACGCGCACATCGTCGCCGATAGAGGTAGGCACACGTCACCCGCTATCGTTGGTAAGACAGGAGATAATCGACATTTTTTCACGCTTGGGATTCACAGTGGCAGAAGGACCTGAGGTAGAGGACGATTGGCATGTGTTTGGCGCATTGAATTTTGCCGAGGACCATCCGGCACGCGACATGCAAGACACATTCTTCATTCAACGAAATCCCGATGTGTTGCTTCGCACACACACATCGTCGGTTCAGAGCCGAGTGATGGAGCATGCTCAGCCGCCCATTAGAATTATTTGCCCCGGACGCGTGTATCGCAATGAGGCAATATCCTATCGTGCGCACTGCTTCTTCCACCAGATAGAGGCACTATATGTGGACAAAAACGTGTCGTTTACCGACCTGAAGCAGGCACTACTCTACTTTGCTCGTGAGATGTTCGGACCTGAAACCAAGATACGTCTGCGTCCGTCGTATTTCCCTTTCACTGAGCCATCAGCAGAGATGGATATATCGTGCGACCTCTGCGGAGGTAAGGGCTGTAACTTCTGTAAGCATACAGGGTGGGTTGAGATTCTCGGTTGCGGAATGGTTGACCCGAATGTGCTCGAATCGTGTGGCATCGACAGCAAGGTTTATAGCGGCTACGCCCTGGGAATGGGAGTGGAGCGCATAGCCAATTTGAAATATCGTGTTAAAGACTTGCGCATGTTCTCCGAGAACGATGTTCGCTTCCTCGAAGAATTCAAGTCGGCTCATTGAGCACAAGCGGAGCAAAATTAGAGAGGCTGAGGATTAATAGGAAGAAATATAAAGCAGGAAGAAATATGTTCTGGAATTTTATGGCAGTAGCATTGGGAGGAGCGATAGGTTCGTGCTTGCGCTATGCCGTGTCGCTCGGATATAGTGGCACGCAGTCGATGTATCCGCTTCACACACTGTCGGTGAATATCATAGGTTCATTTGCCATAGGATTGCTATATGCATATATAAGCAGCTACAGTGTTCCTACGGCAATGAAGATGTTCCTTTTTGTGGGCTTGCTGGGAGGATTCACCACATTCTCATCATTCTCGCTCGAGACAGTGAGCATGCTTCGCAACGGCTACATAGGAGCGGCAGCGCTATATTCGCTCGGAAGCCTTATTCTCGGTATTGTGGCGGCATTCGGCGGCATATTCATAGGCGATAAGATAATAGGGTGGATTGAAAATTAGCTGGAGGAGAGGCATCAATGACAACAAAAGAACGCTATGCAGGAGTTATCGATTGGTTTCAGGCAAACCGACCGATTGCAGAGACGGAATTGCACTATCGTAATCCTTTTGAGCTGCTTGTGGCAGTGATATTGTCGGCACAATGCACCGACAAGCGCATCAATATGGTTACTCCGGCACTCTTTGAAGCCTATCCCACTGCAGAAGCAATGTCAAAAGCCACAGCCGAAGAAATATTTCACTACATAAAGAGCGTGACATTCCCCAACAATAAGGCAAAGTCGCTTGTAGGCATGGCAAATGCTCTTGTCGACCTCCATGGCGGTGCAGTGCCTTCCGATATGGAATCGTTAGTGAAATTGCCCGGAGTAGGGCGTAAAACAGCCAATGTGATATTGTCGGTGATTTTTGAAAAAGCGGCGATGGCAGTTGATACACATGTCTTTAGAGTGTCGAACCGCATAGGGCTGACAAAAGATTCGCCCGGACCACTCGTCACTGAGAAAACCCTTGTGAAGCACATTCCCGAGCATCTTTTGGGAAAGGCTCATCATTGGTTGATATTGCATGGGCGCTATGTGTGCACGGCACGAGCACCGAAGTGCATGGAATGTGGCATACGCACATATTGCAAGTATTACGAGCAAGCTACGAAGGGCAAGAAAGCGTGATAACTGTGAAATAGAATGAAAAAAGAATTATAATGAATGAATTGTTCCTTTTGCTGATAGAAATAGTGGGAACGGTAGCGTTTGCCATAAGTGGTATTCGACTTGCTGCAGCGAAGAGTTTCGATTGGTTCGGAGCATACGTAGTGGGGCTTGTCACTGCTATCGGAGGAGGAACAGTGCGTGACTTATTGCTCAACACCACACCATTTTGGATGGTCAATGGCTGGTATCTTGCCGTGACGGGATTATCGCTTGTCACGGTATTATTGCTGAAAAAATATCTTGTGAAGCTCGACCAGACATTCTTTATATTCGATACTGTGGGGTTGGCACTCTTTGTAGTTATAGGCATACAGAAGACGCTTTTTTTCGGCTACCCGATGTGGGTGGCAATATTTATGGGTACCACGACGGGCGCACTTGGCGGTGTGCTTCGCGACATTCTCATCAATGTAGAGCCGTTGATATTTCGCAAAGACGTGTATGGCACGGCTTGTATAGCGGGCGGAGTGATATATTGGGCTATAGCACTTGTGTCGGATTCGGTGATTCTTCAGCAGAGTATGTGTGCGCTGACGGTGATACTTATGCGCATACTTGCGGTGAGATACAATTGGTCGATACCCATTTTGCGCAATTATGCCGAATAGAGAAACGGATATTGGAATAAGAAAACAAAAAAGAGAAAAGTGAAAGAGAAAACCAAGACAACGGCAGTCCAACTTGTGAAATACGGACTTGTAGGCGTAAGCAATTCGCTGATAACGCTGTGTGTGATATTTGTGTGTAATGAGATATTAGGCATGAAACTTATGCTTGCCGATGTGATAGGATATGTGGCAGGCGTTATCAACAGCTTTGTGTGGAACAAGAATTGGGTTTTCAAATCGCACAATCATAGGTTGCGCTATGAACTATCGCTCTTTGTGATAGGCTTCTTGCTTTGCTTTGCTTTGCAGTTTGTCACTGTAATAGCATTGCGAAACCCGATGAAAGCACTTGAAATATCGGTTCTTGGCATACCATCGGACACACTTGGAGAGTATATTGCCGTGTGCATAGGTATGGCAGTGTACACGCTGAGCAACTTTGTGTTCAATAGGTGTCTTACTTTCCGCAAGTGAAAGCGGAGCAAAAGAACAGGAGGCTGAGGCTATGAAGAAGCACGCAAAATTAAGTACCGACATTGCATTGCTCATATTCCTTGCGGCAGTGGTTTCGCTCATAATATTTCCTGTGCTTGGCAATGCATCGGCAACGGCAGTGGAAACAACGATGCTCGATGCTCTGTCGCACTCGGGAGGACCCGGAGAACTTGGCAGCATATTCAAGAGTAGCGGAAATATATTCACAGCCGCCTATTTGCACTTAGTGGAATTGATAGGCGGATTGTTTCCACAAATAAGCCAATTGCTACTATTGCGCTTGCCCGGAGCATTGGTAGTGCTTGTGATGACGCTGTGCCTTTTCAGATTTGATGGCGGATTCGACCGCTTGAATGCATCATTTCTTGCATCATTATTGTTTCTGTCGTGTGCGATAATAGTAGATATAACATTTCATGCATCGGCGATACTTATTCCTGCATCGCTGTTCATTTTTGCAATGATGAGCCTTTATCACTGGCTGCATCATGGCACACGCCGCTATTTTGGGCTTGTAGTGTTGTCGTCGGCAATATCTACTACTATAATCGGAGCTACGGCTCCGCTATCGATGGCAATAATGGCATATACATTTATAGCGGCATCGCAGCTGAAAGCGTATAAGCGCTATGCCGTGATAACCGCCGCCTTATTGCTCTCATGTGCAGTGGCTTTTTTAGCCATATATGTTCTTGTGGGCGATTCATCGGTGGCAATGGGTATATTCAGGCTTAGTCATCAACTTGAGCCGGTGGAATCCATCGGTCATAGCATGACAAGAGTATTTGTGCAATATGTAGTTGTAGGAATATTTCCGTGGTCGATACCGCTGATACTTTCATTTCCGTGGTTGCTACGAAATCCGCGCAAGTTGTTGCGGCATTTCATCAATCTCAGTCTTTTGCAGCGTTATGGCATAATAATATTTCTATTTTCATTGCCGATGTTGCTGTTTTCAACCGCATTGTCGGGTATATTGCTCATAGTGTCGCTATTCTTCAATATGCCCCTTATAGGCAAGTATCTGCTACTTCAATTCAATCAGCATCCAAGTGTTTGGCGCATTACGGGCGCTATTTGTGCCACAATAGTGGGGATAGGGACATGTGCTTTTGTAGCGGTCAACACAGGAGTTAATATGCCCGCGGAGTTTGATTTTATGCAGCTCGGCAACGGGTGGAGCAAGTGGTGCGTGTTTATCACAGCGATGATTTTCGTGAGTATGTACACCCTGTGGCGCAGTGTGCGAGAAATAGGGCATAACAATCGGTTTCTCTACAATATAATAATGCTCTATCTGTTTGCTGTGGCGCTTGCCATAGGATATATATTTGTTTAATGGGATATTTTTGTTATCTTCGCATAAAAAATAGAGAATTATGCCTGGAATAAGCAAGACTAATGCGGCACGGCTTCTTGACCGCGCAAAAATCAAATATGAATTAGTTCCATATATCGTCGACGAGAACAATCTCGCAGCAAATCACATAGCAGAGCAGCTCAATGAGGACATCCGCCAAGTGTTTAAGACAATTGTGCTCCATGGTGACCGCACGGGATATTTCGTGTGTGTGATTCCCGGGAACGATGAAGTGGACTTGAAAAAGGCTGCAAAAGTGTCGGGCAACAAGAAAGCTGACTTGATACCTATGAAGGAGCTTCTGCCAGTGACCGGATATATAAGAGGCGGTTGCTCGCCGATAGGTATGAAAAAGGCTTTTCCCACATTTTTCCACCTCACTTGCAAGGATTTCGACTATATTTATGTGAGTGCCGGAGTGCGTGGATTGCAATTGAAAATCAGCGCAGAGAATTTGGTGGAATATGTCGGTGCCGAAATAGCTGATTTGGTGGCGAATAATGCCGACTGATAGCTGCTTTGACACTGAAACGAGCCACAATAATCAATGACCATTAATCTCAATATTTAGGAATAAGAAATGTCAAATACTTTCGGAAATATATTTCGACTCACATCTTTCGGTGAATCGCATGGCGAAGCAATAGGAGGAGTTCTCGATGGCATGCCGTCAGGGATAGAAATCGACGTTGAAAAGGTGCAGAGCGAACTCGACCGTCGGCGACCGGGGCAATCGGCTATTGTCACGGCGCGAAATGAGCACGACCGTGTGCGCATACTGTCGGGATTAATGGACGGGGTGACAACCGGAACACCCATAGGATTTATTGTTGAGAATGAGAATCAACATTCAGCCGATTATGGGAATATAAAGGACGCCTTTCGGCCGTCGCATGCCGATTTCACTTATACGAGCAAATATGGGCTTCGCGACTATCGAGGCGGAGGACGCTCATCGGCACGTGAAACTATTGCCCGTGTGGTGGCAGGAGCTTTTGCCCGACAGGCATTGGCGCAAATCGGCATAGATGTTTATGCCTATACCTCGCAGGTGGGTAATGTAGCGTTAGATAGCGATTATCGTCGTTACGACAAAAACGAAATAGAGAAGAATGCCGTGCGATGCCCCGAAGCAGCTAAAGCCGAGGAGATGGAGAGGCTGATAATGAAAGTGAAGGGTGAAGGCGACACTATAGGCGGTGTGGTGACATGTGTTATTACCGGAGTTCCTGTGGGACTTGGCGAGCCGGTTTTCGATAAGTTGCACGCTATGCTTGGAGCGGCAATGCTTAGCATAAATGCCGTGAAAGGATTTGAATATGGCGACGGATTCGGGTTTGCCACTTGTAGAGGCAGTGAGGTGAATGATTCATTTGCCTGCACCTCGGCGGGCGAGATTAGCACATTGAGCAATCATTCGGGTGGAATACAAGGCGGAATATCTAATGGCGAGGATATATATTTCCGAGTGGCATTCAAGCCTGTGGCTACTCTGCTGCGTGATGTGGCTACAGTGAACTGCCATGGCGAAAATATCACGCTGAAGGCCAAAGGACGTCATGATGCATGTGTTCTGCCGCGTGCAGTGCCTATAGTGGAAGCTATGGCTGCAATGGTGATTCTTGATGCTTATTTGATGAATAAAAGTACACACCTATGAGCGCGGATTGTCCTACCGACTTCCACTCTGCCGCTCACTTGACAGGTAATGATAAACTTGCCGATGAAATGAAGCCTTATCGCGACTTTGGTGATTTCCTTAGTGAACATTTCGACTGCAAGGTGCAGAAAATATCGATTAATGCCGGGTTTACTTGCCCCAATCGTGATGGAACTAAGGGAAGAGGCGGCTGTACGTATTGCAATAATCGTACTTTCAATCCCGATTATTGTGCTACGGGGCTATCAGTAACCGAGCAACTTGAGCGCGGTAAGCATTTTTTTGCACGAAAATATCCGCACATGAAGTATTTGGCTTATTTTCAGGCATATACCAATACTTATGCAGAAATAGCCGAATTGAAAGCGATGTATGAAGAAGCGCTTGTCGTAGATGATGTGGAGGGGTTGATAATAGGTACTCGCCCCGATTGTGTTCCCGACAGTTTGCTCGATTATCTGCAAGAACTTTCGCTTAGAACTTTCGTGCTTGTGGAGTATGGGGCAGAAAGTTCCAATGACAAGACATTGCAGAAAATCAATCGAGGGCACTTGTGGGGCGACACTGTCGATGCTGTGATGCGAACCCACCGGAGAGGAATATTGTGCGGGCTTCACTTGATTTTAGGGCTTCCCGATGAAGACGAAACAGATTTTATGGCTACGGCAAAAGCTGTAGCTACTCTTCCTGTGGATACACTGAAGTTGCACCAGCTTCAGCTTGTGAAGGGTACGCCTCTTGCACATCAGGTGGCTGAAAAAGAGGTGACTGTGAGGAGCTGGACCGCCGATGAATATATTGATGTGTGCATTGAGTTCCTAAGGCGTCTACCTCGCAGGATAGCAGTAGAGCGGTTTGTGTCGCAGTCGCCCGCCGAGCTTCTTATAGCTCCGCAGTGGGGGTTGAAAAACTATGAGTTCACCAATCGATTGAATCGTAGAATAGCCGGTCTTGGTGTCGTTCAAGGCGACATGAGCTAATAATGCCGATGCTTTTTTTTGATATTTATTGTTGAGGCAAGTGAGCCTCATCGACTATCCCATAGCCACAGCTCTTGTGAGTGTAGATGAAGTGGTTATAGTCCTTTAATTTTTTGCGGAGCCGAGTCATACAAGTGTCGACAGCCCGAGCCGTGACACTGAAGGAATTGCCCCACACTTTCGTCACTATTTCCTGCCGAGAGTAAATACGATTGCGGTGTGAGAGGAAAAGTTGAATAATATCGAATTCCGTTTTGGTGAGATTCAGCGGCAGTCCGTGGAGATAGCAGAATTTGTTGTTCACATCGATGCGTAGCTCGCGGAACACGATGTCGGGGATATACACTCCCTCACTGATATCTTGATTACGCTTACGCATCATTATTGAGCGGCGAAGCACGCTTCGCACTCTTGCCACAAACTCATCTTCGCGAAAAGGCTTCACAATGTAATCGTCGGCACCAATGTTAAGTCCCATAACGCACGTCTGCTCATCGCCTATAGTAGAGCAAAAGATAATGGGCACATATTCAGTCTTTGCGCTGTTTTTAAGACGCTTGGCGAAGTCGAAGCCATTCACCTTATTCATAGCCACTTCAAGGATAAAAAGTGAGAACGAAGGAAGGTCGTAGACGGCAATAGCCTCATCAGTGCTGTTAGCAATCGACACTATGAAACCCTCTTGCCGCAACCTGTTGCCGAGTCGTTCGCAGTGAGCTGAATCTTCATCGACGATTAGGATTTTGAGGTCGCCCATATCTTGTTAAATTTGGTTAACATATTAAATATTACTAATTTATATTTTGGAGTAAAATAAAATTAGTATATTTGTAACGTGTTTTTCATGGTATTAGATTTAAGGTTAATTGATGTGTAGGTTGTCGTGATGACAACCTACATTTCATTTCAGCCGGGCAAAACCGGCAAAAAAGCGATGTTTCCACACGATTTTATTCCATTAACTTTCGGTAGCGAATGCGGTGAGGTTCCACATCGCCCATACGAGAGCGCTTGTTCTCCTCATATTCCGAGTAAGTACCTTCGAAATAGAACACTTGGCTATCACCCTCGAAAGCGAGAATGTGAGTGCAGATTCGGTCGAGGAACCAGCGGTCGTGCGAAACCACTACAGCGCAACCGGCAAAGTTTTCCAGACCCTCTTCAAGTGCACGGAGGGTGTTCACATCAATATCATTTGTAGGCTCATCGAGCAGAAGCACGTTTCCCTCCTCTTTAAGAGCCATAGCAAGGTGCAGGCGGTTACGTTCGCCGCCCGAGAGCATTGCAATTTTCTTCTCTTGGTCGGCTCCGGTGAAATTGAATTTGGAGAGGTAAGCGCGGGCATTCATGTCGCGTCCGCCCATGCGGAAAGATTCAACGCCTTGAGAAATAACCTGATAGACAGTGCTGTCGGGGTGTAAATCCTTGTGAGTTTGGTCGACGTAAGCTATTTTCACCGTTTCACCTATAGCGAAAGAGCCTTTATCGACTTTCTCTTGCCCCATAATAAGGCGGAACAGGGTGGTTTTACCGGCACCATTAGGACCAATTACTCCCACGATGCCATTAGGCGGAAGCATGAAATTCAGGTCGTTGAAGAGCAATTTATCGCCGAAAGCCTTCTGGACGTGTTCGGCTTCAATCACCTTGTTGCCAAGACGCGGACCGTTGGGAATAAAGATTTCAAGTTTTTCCTCGCGCTCTTTCTGGTCTTCATTAAGGAGTCGGTCGTAGCTCGACAAGCGCGCTTTGCCCTTAGCGTGACGTGCCTTTGGAGCCATTCTCACCCATTCAAGCTCACGCTCGAGAGTCTTGCGGCGCTTGCTTGCCTGTTTTTCCTCTTGAGCCATTCGCTTGGTCTTTTGGTCGAGCCAAGAAGAGTAGTTACCCTTCCAAGGAATACCCTCACCGCGGTCGAGTTCAAGAATCCAGCCGGCAACATGGTCGAGGAAATAACGGTCGTGTGTGATAGCAATCACCGTACCGGCATATTGCTGCAGATGTTGCTCCAGCCAGTCGATAGATTCGGCGTCGAGGTGGTTTGTAGGCTCATCGAGCAGAAGGATATCGGGCTGTTGCAAGAGCAGGCGGCAGAGAGCAACTCGGCGTCGTTCACCACCCGAAAGCGTGGCAATTTTTTGGTCCTCAGGCGGACATCTCAGAGCGTCCATAGCACGTTCTAACTTGTTGTCGATATTCCATGCATCGGCGGCATCGAGTTTATCTTGCAATTCAGCTTGGCGAGCAATCAATTTATCCATTTTCTCAGGGTCGTCAAGCACATCGGGGTCACCGAAGCTCTCGTTCACTTTGTCGAATTCGGCAATAAGGTCGAGAATGTGTTGCATACCCTCTTGCACCACTTCCTTCACGGTCTTTTCATTGTCGAGCTTCGGTTCCTGCTCGAGGTATCCCACCGAATAACCCGGGGAGAATACCACCTCGCCTTGATACTGCTTCTCGATGCCGGCGATAATTTTCAGTAGTGTTGATTTACCGGCACCATTCAGACCGATGATTCCAATTTTAGCACCATAGAAAAACGAAAGATAAATATCTTTGAGCACTTGCTTTTGTGGCGGGTAGATTTTGCTTACTCCCACCATTGAGAAAATCACTTTCTTGTCGTCAGCCATAATTTTTAGGGGTAAAGATTCTAAGTTAAAAATGCAAATATAAATTTATTTTTTTGCAACGCCCTTAGTTCGGTAGTCGCAATTCACTTTTCCGCGCACAATGTTGTTCAGCTTGTTGCGAATGAGCTGTTTGCGGATAGGCGAGATGTGGTCGATGAACACTTTTCCGTCGAGGTGGTCGCATTCGTGCTGCATAACGCGAGCAAGATAGCCTTCAACGATTTCATCGTGAGCAGTGAAATTTTCGTCGAGCCACTTTATGTGGATTTTCTCTGTGCGCATCACAGGTTCGTGAATACCGGGAAGGCTTAGGCAACCCTCTTCGCGCGAGAGGCGCTTGCCGTCGGCAATAACTTCGATTTCCGGATTAATAAGAATGTATTTAGCTTCGGCAAGTTCGGGGAAAGTGTCGGCGAGCACTGAAGCATCGATGTAGACGATTTTGGCGCTTACACCCACTTGGGGAGCGGCGATGCCAATACCATCGGAGGCATACATCGTAGCCTTCATATTTTCAATAAGTTCTGTCAGTCCCTCATATTCGGGGGTAATTTCATCGGCTACACGGCGAAGCACCGGCTGCCCGTAAAGATAGATAGGTAATATCATAGAGTATGTGTTACATTAATTTGCTTTGTAAATAATCATTGAGGATTATAGAGGCAGCTATAGTGTCGACAATCTCCTTGTTGCGCCGGTCGCTTTTTTTCATGCCACCATCGAGCATTGCCTTGTGTGCCAAGGTAGAGGTGAATCGTTCGTCGTACATTACTACAGGCATGTCGGGCATTATTTTCTTCAATCGGTTGAGGAAAGGTTCTATCCATTTCATACTCTCCGAAGGCGTTCCATCGAGCCTGCGAGGCAAACCCACCACAATAAGCTCCACCGGCTCACGTTTCACATAATCTTGGAGGAAATCGGTGAGAGTGTGAGTAGGTATAGTGGTCAGCCCATTTGCCACAATCTTAAGAGTGTCGGTTACAGCGATTCCGGTGCGTTTTCTGCCGAAATCTATTGCCAAAATTCGTCCCATAATGCAAAATTACGCAAAAAAGAGAAATATTTATCTTGCGTCGGGCATAAAATTGCTAAAAATGTTGTAGTCAGAGAGTTTTTTGAGAAAAAAGGAAGCCGCCGTAGATTTTCAATAGGGAAAAATCACGGTGGCTTTAGGCCCTTTATATCAAGCTTTGTCGACGATTGGAGCAAAGCATCAATCGTTCATAGTCAATAGTAATTCCTCGTTTGAGCGAGTGCGCTCCATTCGGTCCTTCATGAATTCCATTGCTTCAATAGAGTTGCGGTCGCTCAAGAATCGGCGCAATATCCACATTCGGTTAAGCGTTTCGCGAGTGAGGAGCAAATCGTCGCGGCGAGTGCTCGAAGCCATGATGTCGACGGCAGGGAAAATGCGCTTATTGGAGAGCTTGCGGTCGAGCTGAAGTTCCATATTACCTGTACCTTTGAACTCTTCGAAAATCACCTCGTCCATTTTAGAGCCGGTTTCGATAAGAGCCGTTGCAATGATTGTGAGGCTACCGCCATTCTCTATGTTACGGGCAGCGCCGAAGAAGCGCTTTGGACGCTGGAGAGCATTGGCGTCGACACCTCCGGAGAGTATTTTACCCGAAGCCGGAGAAACGGTGTTGTAGGCACGGGCAAGGCGAGTGATAGAGTCGAGCAGAATCACCACATCGTGGCCGCATTCGACCAATCGCTTGGCTTGTTCGAGGACGAGTCCGGCAATCTTCACAT